>NZ_CP102409.1:2005000-2325000 GCF_024628725.1 Ruegeria sp. YS9 | reverse complement strand
CTGTGGATGTCGTCGAATTCCTCGCGATCACCTCGGGTGACCAGATACATGGGCAAGGGCAAGCTGATACTGTCCTCGACCCGCTCCAGAGCACCCGAGGCCAGATGTTCGGAAATGACGTAATCGGGGAAGTAACCGTTTCCGCCCCGTTGCAGAACATATCGCAGCGCCATCATGCAATTGCCAAGAAATACGGTCTGACCTGACGCCCGTCGCGCCGCCGATCTTACATGATCCTGATAGACTTCGCCCAGTTCGAGGTTGACGAAGATCAGGTCATCGTCCGCGCCGTCAGCCTTTGGCGTCCGGACCAGGGACAAGAGCTCGGGTTCAAGCGCGTACCACGTGACGCGCCGGTCGGATGGCTTTTCATGTGTGATCGCCGCGTCCAGCACATGGGTTGCCACCGCTTCGACCATGTTCAGGTCGTGGTCGTAGTTCAGCGTCAACAGCAATTTGCCAAAGCGCTGTTCAAACCGAACCGCCAGGTCCACCAGCAACGGATCCCAGATGCTGAGTTGGCCGCCCAACCGCAGCGCCGGGCGGTTCTGTGCCTGTACCGGCAGGTCGCGCGATGCAAAGCCCCAAAGGGACAACATCTGTTCCGCATAGGGTTTGAACTGCCGGCCGAACTCGGTCAGCACCGTTCCGCCGGCACCGCGCGTGAACAGCGCCCTGCCGGTTTCCTCCTCGATCAGGCGAATACGCGCGCTGACAGCGGTCTGCGTCACATTCAACTTGCGGGCGGCGGCATGAAAGCCACCGGCTTCGGCCACGCAGAGAAAGGTTTCCAGAGCTTTGAATTGCATGTCGAAAGTATTTTTTGATCATTGTGATAAAATCAATTCATTTTTTTGGAGCTTGGTTTCGAACTACGCTTCCGTTCAGGACATATGCCAAAGGATCAGCCATGCTGGACAAAAGCCACAAACCCACCTGGACCAGTTTCGAGAATGCCACCAAGGCCGACTGGGACGCTGTGATGGCGTATGAAGAGGCTTATAATGCGGCCCTGCCTGACCGCATCCTCGATGCCATCCGCTCGTTGGACGAAGAATGGACGCCCTATCCGGTCAACCGCTATCAGCACAGCCTGCAAGCCGCGACACGTGCTTACGAGGACGGTGCGGATGAAGAACTGGTGGTGGCTGCGCTGATTCACGATACCGGCGATATCCTGTCGCCCTACAATCACGGAGAGCTGTCGGCGGCGATGATGAAGCCTTACGTCAGCGAGAAGACCTATTGGATTCTCAAGCATCATTGCGTGTTTCAGGGGTACTACTACAACCACCACCTGGGTGGCGACCGCAACGCGCGCGACAAGTACCGCGACAGTCCTTATTGGGAGGAGTGTCGCTATTTCTGCCATGAATACGATCAGAAGGCGTTCGACCCGAATTATCCGACCAAGCCGCTGGAGTTCTTCGAACCCATGTTGCGCCGCGTCCTGAACAGGGGCGAAGGCCATATGGAGTTGAACGAAACCGTCGATGACGGCAAAACCGACTAAGTACCGGATCAGGCGGGCCAGCCCGGCCCGCCTGCCTGTTCAGCAGCTCGCCATCAGGCGATAGACGATCTGCGCCGCGGTGAAATCCCACGCCGCGTTGCCGTCGGGGGCCAGTTCGACCACGTCGAAACCAACGCAGCGGCGGCCCTTCAGGGCGTGTTCGACGATGCGAAGCGCCTGATAATATCCCAGCCCACCCGGAACAGGCGTGCCTGTCGCGGGCATCTGCGCCGGGTCCAGCCCATCAACGTCAAAGCTGACATAGACCAGTTCGGGGAAATCCTCGGGCAGGTCGACCGAGTGGATGTGACCCGTCACCAGTTCCTCGGCATCGACATGGAAGACGCGGTTCCTCAGACGGCTTTTTGCTTCCTCGGTGGAAAAGGCGCGCACGCCGAACTGGGCCAGTGGGATACCTTCCTCGGCCAGCAGATGCATGACCGAAGCATGAGAGTGTTTTTCCCCCTGATATGCGTTGCGCAGGTCGGCATGGGCGTCGATCTGCACGATACCGAGGGGCTGGCCCAATGCGCGGGCCACACCCATGACCGCGCCATAGCTGAGCGAGTGTTCTCCGCCTAGCGTGACCGGCACCTTGCCGGCGCGGACGGCAGCCTCGGTGCGCTGGGCCAGACGCTCCATGACGTCCGGCAGCGGGCCGTCGCAGTCCAGCGGGGGCTCGGTGAAGATGCCTTCGACGCAGGGCTCGGCGTGGCCCGTGATGCGTTCGAGCTCGTTGCTGGCTTCGATGATCGCGGCGGGTCCGTCTGCCGTGCCCGAACCGTAGGAGACCGTGCGTTCCAGAGGCACCGGGATGACACGGAACCGGGCGTCTTCGCTGCGTTCGGCATCGGTCAGTTCACTGTCGAGAAAAATGCTCATGAAAGTCTGTCCTTGAAGTCGTCGTAGCCGAATTCCCTGATGATCTTAAGCTCGTCGGTTTCGCTGTTCCACAGGGCGATCGTAGGCAGGGGAACGCCGTTGAACGTGTTGGTCTTGACCATCGAGTAATGCGCCTGATCCAGAAAGGCAAAGCGCTGCCCGATCCGCAACGGCTCGGCCCAGATGTAGTCGCCGATCACGTCGCCCGCCAGGCAGGATGGACCGCCCAGACGATAGGTGTGGCCGGTTTCGGCCTCGTCCATCAGGGCGGGACGATAGGGGGCCTCGATCACGTCGGGCATGTGGCAGGTGGCCGAGATATCGGTGATGGCAAGGTCCATGCCGTTGTGCGGCAGGTCGAGGATTTCGCCCACCAGGATGCCTGCGTCGAGCGCCACGGCCTCGCCGGGTTCCAGATAGACCTCGACGCCGTATTTGGTGCGGATGGCCTTGATGAAGTCCACCAGCCCGTCGCGGTCATAGTCGCTGCGGGTGATGTGGTGGCCGCCGCCGAAATTCAGCCATTTCAGGCCGTTCAGGAAGGGGGCGAGTTTCGGCTCGACCGCGGCCCAGGTGCGCGCCAGAGGCTCGAAGCCCTGTTCGCACAGCGTGTGCATGTGCAGCCCGTCCACACCCTTCAGCGCCTTGGCGTCCAGCTGGCTGACCGGGGTGCCGAGGCGCGAACAGGGGGCGCAGGGGTCGTATTTCGCGACCTCGCCTTCGGAATGTTCGGGGTTGATGCGCAGCCCGACCTGCCGCCCTGCGGCCTGTGCCTTGGTCAGAAAGCGGTCTTTCTGCGCCGGGCTGTTGAAGATGATGTGATCCGAGAGCGCGAGGATTTCGTCGATGTCGGAATCCTTGTAGCCCGCGCAGAAGGTCGCGACCTCGCCGCCATATTCCTCGCGGCCCAGCCGGGCCTCGTAGATGCCGCTGGCGCAGGTGCCGCCGAGATACTGGCGCACCAGCGGTGCCAGCGCGAACATCGAAAAGGCCTTGAGCGCGGACAGGATATGTGCGCCTGACCGCTCGCCGATATCGGCGAGAATCGTCAGGTTACGCTCCACCGCCTTTTCGTCGACGACGAAACAGGGTGACGGCACGCGTGTCAGGTCGAAGTGGCGGAAGGCTCCGGCGTCTCCGGCCTGTGTGGTCATCATGTCGGACATGTCGGGCGTCTCCGATTGTGGAGAGGCCGGGGGCGCTGCCCCCGGACCCCCGGAGTATTTGGTACAAGATGAAGTCTGAAAGGATTAGAATTCGACCGGGCCGTCGAGTTCGTGGACCTGCCAGGGAAGGCCGTGGGTGTTCAGCATGTCCATGAAGTCATCCGGGTCGAGCTGCTCCATGTTCCACACGCCCGGTTCGCGCCAGTTGCCTTTCAGCACCTGTGCCGCGCCGATCATGGCCGGGACGCCGGTGGTGTAGCTGACGGCCTGGCTGCCGACCTCGCGGTAGCATTCCTCGTGGTCGCAGATGTTGTAGATGTAGTACGTTTTCTCGCCCGAACCGTCCTTGGCCTGACCCGTGGCGATGTCGCCGATGCAGGCCTTGCCCTTGGTTTCCGCGCCCAGATCACCGGGATCGGGCAGCAGGGTTTTCAGAAACTGGATCGGGATGATTTCCTTGCCGTCATGCATCACCGGGTCGATGCGGGTCATGCCGACGTTTTCCAACACTTTGGCGTGGGTGATATAGGCGTCGCCGAAGGTCATCCAGAACCGGGCGCGCTCGATCTCGGGGAAATGGGTCGAGAGCGATTCCAGTTCCTCGTGATACATCAGGTACATGTTCTTGGGGCCGATGGCGGGGAAGTCGAATTCGACCTTGTGGGTCATGGCGGGAGAGTGCTTCCATTCGCCGTTCTCCCAGTGGCGCACCTCGGCCAGGACTTCGCGCAGGTTGATTTCCGGGTTGAAATTGGTGGCAAATTCCTGATCGTTCTGGCCGCCATTGGCGTCCAGCACGTCGATCTGGCGGATGGTGTCCAGCTTGTGTTTCTTGAGCCACTTGGCAAAGACGGATGTAACGCCCGGATCGAAGCCCGAGCCGAGGATGGCGGTCAGGCCGGCCTGCTTGAACTTGTCCTGATAGGCCCATTGCCAGTGGTATTCGAACTTGGCTTCGTCCTCGGGCTCGTAATTGGCGGTGTCGAGATAGTGGCAGCCGGCCTCGAGGCAGGCATCCATCAGCACCAGGTCCTGATAGGGCAGGGCCAGGTTCACCAGGATCTCGGCACCTGTTTCCTTGATCAGCTTGACCGTGTCTTCGACCTTGTAGGCGTCAAGCTCAGCCGTCTTGATGTCGACGCCGGTGCGTTCCTTGACCGATTTGGCGATGGCGTCGCATTTCGACTTGGTGCGGCTGGCCAATGTGATTTCGGTGAAGATGTCCGAATTCATCGCCATCTTGTGCACGGCGGCGTGGGATACGCCGCCCGCGCCGACAACCAGTGTTTTTCCCATGGGGTAGTCTCCTCTCACAGGGGGTTATTCGTAATAGGTGTAGCCGTTGATCGAGTCGCGATAGGCGCTCATCAGGGTTTTGCGGTCCTTGGCTTTCAGAGTACCGGTCGATATCGCCTCGTCCACCATTTTGCGGAAGGCGGCGACGCAGTCGGTCGGGTCGAATTCGACATAGGACAGCACCTGACTGATCGTGTCGCCCTCTTGTTCGTGCAGCAGGTCGAACCCTCCGTCAGCGCGCAGGTCGATGGTGACGACGTTGGTGTCGCCGAACAGGTTGTGCAGATCGCCCAGCGTTTCCTGATAAGCGCCGACGAAAAAGACGCCCATGAAGTATTCATCCTGTTCCGGCAGGGAATGCACCGGCAAGCTGGGCGAGACGCCATCAGCCAGGATGAACCGGTCGATCTTGCCGTCGCTGTCGCAGGTGATGTCGGACAGAACCGCGCGGCGGTTGGGTGTCTGGTTCAGGCCCTGCAAGGGCACGATCGGATGCAGCTGGTCGATCGCCCAGACGTCGGGCAGGGACTGAAACAGCGAAAAATTGCAGTGGTAGATATCGGCCACTTTCTCGAGCTGGTCGTCCACGTCGGTTTCCAGATCGTCACTGGCCGCCAGTGACTTGAGGCGGGCCACCAGCGACAGATAGATCCGTTCGGCGCGGGCCATCTGGCGCAGGTCTACATACCCACGGCGGAACAGGGCGCGCAATTCGTTGCGGTAGAAATTGGCGTCGTTCCAGCATTCCTGAAGACGGTCTTTGCTGAGATAGCCGTGCACCGCGGCAAGGTCCGAAACCATGTGATGATCGTCGGCTTCAACCTCGGGGCCGTTGGGCGCATCGTACAATGTGCTTTCCAACACGTTGAACACCAGCATCGACGATGTCGCCACCACAGCGCGACCGCTTTCGGTGACCAGCGTCGGGTGGTCGATTTCGGCCTCATCCATCGCGTAGGCCACGGTTTCCGCCACGTTGGCGCAATATTCCTCGACCGTGTAGTTGATCGAGTTTTCAGCCGCCTTCTTTTCACCGGTGTAATCCACGCCCATGCCACCGCCGAGGTCCAGATGGGTCAGTGGCACGCCTTCGCGGGTCAGTTCGGTGTAATAACGGCATGCCTCGCCCACCGCGCGGCGTACGTCGTTGACGTCCTGTACCTGCGATCCCAGATGCGAGTGCTGCAACTTCAGGCAATGCAGAAGGCCCGCATCGCGCAGCTTGTCCACAGTGGCCACCAGTTGATCGGTGTTCATGCCAAAGGCGGACCGGTCACCCGAGCTTTCTTCCCATTTGCCGCTGATCTGGTTGGTCAGTTTCACCCGCACACCAATCAGCGGTTCGATCCCCAGTTCCTTGTAGACCTCGATCACCGTGTCGGCCTCTTTCGGGCTTTCCAGAACGATCACCGTGTTGAAGCCGATTTTGCGGGAAAGCGTGGCCAGTTGGATAAACTCGGCGTCCTTGACGCCGTTGCAGACGATCAACGCCTCGCTGGCCAGACGATGCGCCAGCGCGATCACCAGTTCGGGTTTGGACCCGGCCTCGAGCCCATAGTTGTATTTCTTGCCGAATTCGACGATCCGGTCGACGACCTGGGCCTGCTGGTTCACCTTGATCGGGAACACACCGCGATAGCTGCCCCTGTAACCGACGCGGGCGATAGCATCCCGGAAGCTTTCGTTCAGATGCGCGATCTCGTGTTCCAGATAGGAAGAGACGCGCAGAACCATCGGGGCCTTGATGCCGCGGTCATCCAGATCGCTGAGAATACCGGGCAGGCTGATCGCATCAACCTCGGGTGCCAGGGGGTTGCGCAGACCGATCTCGCCCTGCTCCGTCACCTCGATGAGGCCTTTGCCCCATTTCTCAACCCCGTAGATGGAATGCGGTGCGTCCGGCGTCTGTTTCAATCAAGTCGGTCCTTAACGTAGGGGTGCCAGTTTCGCGACCGCCAATACGGCAGCTGTTTGATTCTTCCAAGCCTAAACTATGTGACGGAAAAATCCGAATTTCATGCCGGTGGGTTGATCGGGACCAGATGATTGTCCCACTGGCACTTCGCGCGGGTCCGGATCTTGGGGTGCGCAGTGGTCAACGCGCCGAACACACCGGTTCCGGTGGTGAAAACCAAGCCGTTCGGGCCGGATCCAAGCCCGCAGACATCCTCAAGCTCGAACGCATCCCTGAATGTGCCACTGGCCACGTCGAACCGATGCAGCGCGTTGCCGCGCGGACAGGTGATGGCAACGGTTGCGCCATCCGCCGAAAACGCGATGCTGCCCGCATAACCCTGTAGCGTGCCTTGGTCCTGCTCCGGGGCGGACAGAAGGTGCGGGGTTTCCCCCTGACGGTGCAGACCCAGCAAGGGCGGATGTTCGGCCTTGCTGCCCTGCCACTGCATCGCAAAGCCTACCAGCCCGTCGCGACGGACCGCCAGATGGCGGATCGAGTTCTTGTGAAGCGCAAGCGTCAGCGACACCTGTTCCTGAACCAGGCCCGACAGGGAAAGGTAGGTCAGATTGGGCTCCATCGTCGGCAGGTTCAGCTTCGTGCGCCCGGTTTCGGGATGGGTTTCGATCCCGCCATTGGCAATCACAAGCGTTTTTCCACCCGGCATCAGCCGCATGTCATGCGGACCAACGCCACCGGACGAAAACTCGCCCAACCGCGCAAAGGTTTCTGCGTCCCAGACGCCTATGATACCTTTTCCGGCCTCGTAATCGTTTTCAGTGGTGAAGAAATGCGCGCCATCCGCAGAAAAGGTGCCGTGACCATAGAAATGCCGACCTTCCGGCGCTGTCAGCTGCGCGGTCTGCGCGCCTGATGCGCAATCGACCACGACGGCAAAAGTACCGGGTCGGCGCGCAAAGGCAACGGCCTGTGCTTTGACAGGATGCGCCGCCGCCGCATGCCCGCGCGCGGGCAGGGGCACGGAAAACAGGAGTGCTCCATGTGCATCCAGTCCGGCCAGTCGATACGAACCATCCGGAAACAGCCCCGCTGCCAGAAAATCCGGCCTGCCCACCGAGGCCCATCCACGAACCGGAGTCAGAGAGGTTGCAGCAAGCCCTGCAAGGAAGCGGCGACGCGATGTCATTTTTCAGTCCCCGTCCAGCGAATTGAAGCCAGCGCTGATGCCCAGTGTCGGGCCAAGTTCGGATGAAGCAATGGCGCGGATGTCATGGATGGACTGTTGCAGGGCCTCGATACGGAACCGGGCCTGCGGATCCGCAACGCCGGCCAACGCCGGGTCTTCGATGGCCTGGGCATTCTCGATCGCGCGCGCAAAGGCGGCATCCAGATCGGCGGCAATTTCGGGGTGATCAAAAGCCAACCGTGCCGCAAGATCACGAAGGGCCATCAGCGAAAGCTCGACGTGGCGCAAGGATCGCTCCGACCGCCACGCTTCGGCGCGGTTGGGGCGCGGGCGATCGAACGTGCCCAACGGGCGACCAAGCCGTGTGTCGGCCGTGAATTCAAGACCCGTGGACAAAGCCTTGAACAGTTCCTGCATGGCTTCGTCCTGCGTTCGGTAGCGGCTGCTCTCGCCGGGTCGGGTCAGGCTGGGGGCATAGCTTTGCCAGTCCTCGGCCATCGCCCGGGCATTGGCATCAATATCCGCCGCGATCGCCTGGATCAGCGCGCAGCGGTAGTCCGCATCGCCCTGCTCTGCAAAGGCGGGATCGAACAGCATCCGTTCGAGCGCAAAGAATCCGCGCCCCGCTATGGAGGTCTCGGCATAGGTGTTCGGGCTTTGCACGGCGTCATCCTCGGTTGCGATATGCTGGGACAGGGCCTTTGAGGTGAACCCTTTCGTATCGGGCCAGAACGCCATGGCAAACGCACGATCGTCGACCTCGGTCGGACCGAACCGCAGATGGCTGGCGGAAATCCAGCTGTCGAAGGCCGCGTCATAAGCCGCGCGCAGCGCCGGTGAGGTCGGATCGCAATCCACCCGGGATGCACTGACCAGAGCCCCGGTTGTTTCCGGCAGTTTGCCGACCCGGGGCAGAATATGTGTCTCGGCCACGTCCATCAGGATCGGCGCGCGATCCTGCGCCTGCGCGGCAAGCGGCATCATCAACGCGACAACAAGAGTAAGAATATGCATAGGTCAGAGGCTCTCCAGAAAACGGATCAGGGCGTCTCGGTCAGCTTTCGGCATCGACACAACTGCATCGCGGGCGGCCTGGGCTTCGCCCCCGTGCCACAGGATCGCCTCGAGCAGATTGCGGGCCCGCCCGTCATGCAGAAACTGCGTGTGGCCCGAGACGCGTTCGGTCAGACCTATGCCCCACAAAGGCGGCGTCCGCCATTCGCGCCCCGTCGCGCGGGCCTCGGGGCGGTGATCCGCCAAGCCTTCGCCCATGTCATGCAGCAGCAGGTCGGTATAGGGCCAGATCAGCTGAAAGCTGTGCTCGGGCCGATCTTCCAGCCGGTGGGTGACATGGGCCGGAGTATGACACGATGCGCAGCCGGTCGTGTGAAACACCTCTTTGCCGCGCAACACCTTGGGGTCGTCGACATCACGGCGACCGGGCACACCCAGATTGCGGCTGTAGAAATCCACCAGGTCCATGCCCTGCTGATCGATCTCGAACTCGCGCGTATCGGTGTCGCCATGCGGGGCCTCGACGCAGTTCACCTGCAAATCCGTGCAGTCCCCCTGAGGTGCCGGGTAAAGCGGGCTTGAAATACCGATATCCCCGGCAAAGGCCGCGGCAGATTGCTCCATGACTGTCGGCATGCCTGCCTTGTGCCCGAACCGTCCCATCATGGGCGCACCGTATTCAACAGACCAGACGATGTTCGGACGGCCCGAGATGCCGTCCCCATCCACGTCATCAGGGTCAGCCTTGGCCAGCAGGTCTTCGACCGGGATCGCCTCCAGCAGCCCAAGCCCGATCATCTGCGGTGCGACCCGCGGGCTCAGCATCGCATCGGGGTGCAGCGGGCCATAGCCCAGATCCGCGGCCCGATAGGTTGGCCGGCGCAGAGCGGCGGTTTCACCGTCAGAAAGCGCGATGCGGATTTCCTCATACGAGATATCCAGCCGATATTCCGCCGGATGTCCCGCAAGTGCGAAATCCTGCATCTGCCCGCCATAGTTGGGTTCGGGCCGGGTGGCGATGTAGTCTTCGATCCCTCCATACCCGTCTTCCGGCGCACCGGGGATCGAGACCCGGAGGAACATCGAGACCGCGTTGTCATCAGGTCCGTTGGGTGTGTGCCCCCGCCCATCCTTGATGTGGCAACGCTGGCAGGATCGTGCGTTGTACAGCGGCCCCAACCCGTCAGAGGCCAACGTGGATGATGGTGACGAAACCCAGATTTTCTTGAACAACCCGTTGCCGACCTTGAAATCCAGCTCCTGTTCGAAGCTCAGATTGCCCGAGGGTTGCGAGAACGCATCCGCGTCGTTGCGGACCCGGACAGTCGCCGCCCCGGCAGAGAGTTCTTCGAACGGCTGCGACACGCCATAATCCTGCGGGGGCGCAGTCGCGGCGGCAATGCGGGCGCGTTCCTCATCGGTGCGGGGGGTGACATTCAGATGCAGGTCCCGCAGCTCGGCTGACAGGGAAGGGGTGGCCGCCAGGGCGACCACCGACAAGGCAAGAAGGCTATTCGCCTTCGTCCATTTTCGATGCGTTGAGTTGCGCATAATTGGCTTCGCCGATCCTTTCATACAGGTCGAGCTGCGTTTCGAGGAAGTCGATATGTCCCTCTTCATCGGACATCAACTGTTCGAACAGCGACATGGAGACAAAGTCGCCGGCCTCCCGACAATATTCGCGCGCTTCCTTGTAAAGAGCCCTTGCGTCGATCTCGGCCGCCAGGTCGCATTCCAGCGTTTCCTTCGGCGTCTGCCCGATCCGCAGCGGGTCCAGCTTCTGAAGGTTGGGGTGGCCTTCCAAAAAGATGATCCGTTCGATCAGCTTGTCCGCGTGGCCCATCTCTTCGATGCTTTCCTCGCGGCTTTTCTTGGCCATATGGCCAAGGCCCCAGTCTTCTTGCAGGCGGTAATGCAGCCAGTATTGGCTGACGGCCGTCAGCTCATGCCGCAGAGACTTGTTCAGATATTCGATGACCTTCGGATCGCCCTTCATCAGCTTTCTCCTGTGTTGCTCCGGCACGCAATGTGCGGAGTTGCATCGGTACGCCCAGATTACCGCTGGCCCGCATTGTGTCTAGGAACAGCGGCATGCACCCGCCACAATCCGCCGATTTGCCAAGGGCATGGTAGATTTTGCCGGGGGTGATGATGGTCTGCGGATCCGCCGTGCGCATCCAGTCGATGGCCGCGCGGATGTCGTGATCGGATATGTTGGTGCAGTGGCAGACAATCATTGGTCTTGGCTCGTTTCGCCGCCTCTACAGGCGATCAGAAAAGGTTGCACGGGCCGGAAAGAAACCCTCTCCGGCCCGCTTGGGTTTAGTGAAAGACGGCGTCCGGGTTGTCCAGGCTGTCTGACCCTTCAAACGCAACCCCGTCCAGTTCCAGCGCTGTTACGATGCGCTCGATGGTCTTGGTCTGATCGATCAGGCCGTTGACGCCGCCCATGATCAGGGCCTCACCGCCTTTGTTGCCGCGCTCAAGCATCTGGTCATAGGCAAATCCTGCCTCGGCTGTTGTCTTGATCTTGCCCAGGGCCTGCATGGTGGCGGCCAGTTTCGCTTTCATCTCGGTATCCAGCGCCGGATCGGTGGCGATGACCAGGTCGGCCAGAGATGCGCCCGAAACCGGGGTGCCATCTATGCGGGTATAGCTGCCCAGATAGACGTTCTGGATGCCCAACCCGTCATAGTAATGGCTGTTGTGGGTGTTGTCCGAGAAGCAGTCATGTTCTTCTTCGGGATCGTTCAGCATCAGGCCAAGGCGCATCCGTTCACCGGCTTGCTCACCATAGGAGAGAGAGCCCATGCCGGTCAGGATCGCGCTGACACCTTCTGCTTCGTTCTCCATCAAGGCTGCGCGCGCCGCTCCGCCGTCTTTCCACTGATCCGCCATCCAGGCCAAGTCGCTGACCAGCAGTTCGGTCGCAGCGCTCAGGTATTGCGCACGACGGTCGCAATGGCCGCCGGTACAGTCCTCGCCCTGCGCATAATCGGTGGCCGGGCGGTTGCCGGCGCCAGCGCCATGGCCGTTCATGTCCTGGCCCCACAGAAGGAACTCGATGGCGTGATAGCCGGTTGCCACATTCGCCTCGATACCATCGGCTTCGTGCAAGATGTCGCTCAGCAGTTCGGGGGTGATTTCGCTGGCATCAATGGTCTCGCCCGACAGTTGGAAGCTGGGGTTGGCGATGACATTCAGCACGGCAAACTCGTTTTCGTCCGTCGCGCCGCCATAGGCCGCGTCAACATAGTCGATCAGACCTTCGTCCAAGGGCCAGGCGTTCACCTTGCCTTCCCAGTCATCAACGATGGCATTGCCGAAGCGATAGACTTCCGTTTGCTGATAGGGAACACGGGCAGCAACCCAGGCCGCGCGCGCCGCGTTCAGCGTTGCGTCCGACGGATCGGCGATCAGTGCGTTGACCGCATCCTGCAATTTTCTGGCTGAAATCAGGCTGTCCTCAAATTTGGCTTCCGCAATATTGGCATAGGTGTTCAGTACATCCGCCTTGGTGGGGGCATCACCCGAGATCGCGGCGGTTGCCATGCAGAACGTCAGGGCGCTGGCAGTGGTGAATAACTTGGTCATAGGAGTTCGGTGCTTTCCTGTCAGAACTGTCGGATCGTGCGGGAATGCCCCGCGGGTTTGGCGAAGAAATAACTGAGTTATTTAGTCGGCAATGTCAACCTGAGTTTTATTGTCAGATATAGGCGGGGGCTGTTGAACCCAACAAGCCTCCCCATATCTGGCGGGCTCCGATCCGAGGGATAGCATTGCGTGGCAGGTGATTCGCGTTAAAATCACTGGTGTGATTCTGTTTAAGGCGGTTGTTGGTTAATGAAGTGCTCTGTTCTGGCCTTGTCTCTCTTTCCGGCAGCTCTTGCTGCTCAGGCGACGCAGATCACGTCCACCCATCACCATGGGTCCGGTCAATTGGAAATCGTGCTCACGGACACGGGATTTTCGCTGTCCCTCAGGGTTCCAAGCATTGACATCATCGGGTTCGAGACCCCGGTAGCCAGTGATGACGAGCGCACGCGTGTCGCCATCGCGATTTCCGAACTGTCCAAGCCGCTGGACCTGTTTGTCGTCCCGCCCGAGGCCGTGTGCTTTACTGCATCTGCAAACGTGATCCTGACGCATGATGTCCCGGGGCAGCAGGACACCGCGGGCGAGGGGGGCACGTCATCCACGGCGGGAGAACATTCGGAATTTCAGGCTGACTACGTTGTTCAATGTCAGGATATGGATGCGCTGAACGCGATAGAATTTGCGTATTTCCAGCGGTTCAGCGGGACAAGGAAGCTGAACCTTCGCGTCGGAGCAGGCGCGGAGAACAGCACCCATGAAATCACGCGCGCCGCGCCCAGGCTGGATATGACGCAAATCCGTTAGAGATGGCGCTTGAGCGCCTGTTGGGCGGTGTCAGGCAAGCAGCCGAAGCTGTCGAGCCAAGATTGCCCCGTCCATCCCTGGGGCACCGGGCAGAAAACGAACTCCTCAGATCGAAGCAGATTGTTTCCCAGTGCGGTCCCTGAATGCGGCAATGAGTGAAGCCCATGAATTATAGTTTATTTGCAAGATGTCATGATCTTTGAGGCTGCCGGATTCCGTTGAATCACAAATCTCCAATTGAGGCAAAGATTAACGAATAAGGGCACAAGAATCGCATGGATGACAAGTTCTCGCAAAACTTATGCCAATATCCAAATCTATTGGTACATCATCCTGTCGATCTGTTGACTAGTCCGGTTTTAATGAGGGGGTATCTCGGCAGGGTTAGGGGGATGCCCGTTCAGGCCCGTTTTGGGCCGGTGAATCGCGGCATCCCCTGCCGTATAGGTCAGGGCAAATCCACCACCAGACCCACCGCCAGACCCACCGCCAAACAATGTCAGTCGATCTTGTTGCGCTGCGCGTGCGGGGTAACGCCAAAGCTTGACCGGTAGACGCGCGAAAAATGGCCCGGGTTTTCAAAGCCGCAGGCCACGGCAACCTCGGTGACGGATGCTTCGGTCTGAAGCAACAGTTTCTGGGCGCGCGCCAGCCGCATTTCCATGAAGTATTTCTTGGGCGACGTGTTGAGGTATTTGCCAAACAACCGCTCAAGCTGTCGGGTTGAAATGCCAAGCTCTTCTGCAATGAACGAAGGCGAAACCGGGGTTTCGATACTGTCCTGCATGATGGTGATCGCCTTTGCCAGGTGCGCATTGCGCATTCCGTTGCGTGATTGCAGGGAAACCCGTTGTTTGGCCGTGGCATTGCGTACCGCGTTATAGACCATCTGATCCGCCACATCGATGGCCAGTTCCTCGCCGTGGTCGCGTTCGATCAGGTGCAGCATCAGATCCGCCGTTGCGGTCCCGCCAGATGCGGTAATGTGCTTTTCGTCGGCCACGAACACGCTGCGCACCAGATTGACCTCGGGAAAGGCCTCCATGAACGCGTCGTGGTACTCCCAGTGGATCGCCGCCTGCATTCCGTCGAGAAAACCAGCCTCGGCCAGCACCCACGCCCCCGAGCACAGGGCGCCGATTTTCGTGCCACGCGCACGTTCGCGGCGCAGGGTTGCAAGCAGAGGGCGGGTGACGTGGTCACGCATGTGAATGCCCGACAGGACAAACAGCTGATCACATTTGGCCAGACCCTGAAGACCGGAATGCACCAGCGTGACGGATCCGTTCGAGCACACGGCCTGCTCGCCATGTTCGGACACAAAGGACCAGCGGTACAATTCTTCGCCACTCACCAGATTGGCGATCCGCAACGGTTCGACCGCGCAGGAAAACGCAAGATGCGAGAACTCCTCGACAAGGATGAACGAGATGTGCCGCGTCTGAGGCATGAGCAGTACCGTTTGCAAGCTGGGACAACGCCCGAAACCTGAGTCTATTTCGCCGGCTTCCATGCTGCACGAATTCTTTTTGTATACAAGTTGTATTTTAATGGAATACAAAACTGTGACCGCACGCGATTCGACTGCGGACGCCGAACAGAAGGATGGGGCCAAAGCATGAAAGACGAAGCCAAATCTCGCAAAAGCGCGCTGAGAGAGCACCTGAAAGTGTCCATCCTGACGCTGCGCCTGCGCCCGGGCGCCGATCTGGACGAGGCGCATCTGTCCGAGGAATTCGGCTTGTCGCGCACGCCGCTGCGCGAGGTGTTTCGTCAGTTGGCTGGCGAAGGTTATCTGGACTTGCGGACAAACCGCAGCGCCCGGGTTTCCGAGATGTCCTATACCACCCTGCGCGACTTCTTCCTTGCCGCGCCCATGGTATACGGAGCAATCCTGCGTTTGGCGGCTTTGAATGCGACGAACGCCCAGATTGATGATTTGAAAGAGGCCCAGCAGGCGTTCAAGGCGGCCCTTCGGTCCGGGTCCGGCGAGGACCGTGCCTTGGCCAACAACCGCTTTCATGACGTGACGGGCGAAATGTCCGGCAATGTCTACCTGCTGCCGTCGTTCAACCGGCTGCTGATCGATCACGCCCGGATCGGTATGACGTTTTATCGGCCACAGACTGGCGAAATGTCGGAAAACCTGTCGCTGGCCAGCCAGCAGCATGACGCGATCATCGCAGCCATCGAGGCGCGCGATGAAGCGACGGCGGCGCAGTTGGCGGAAGATCACTGGAACCTGTCACGCGATCAGATCGAGATGTTCGTGATGCCTGACGCGCTGGATGTCCCGATGGGCGTCCCGCCTCTTTCGAAACCTGCATGAGGACGGAATGAACCCGATTTTCAAGTTTGAGGGGATCTATACCCCCGTGGTCACGCCCTATCACGACGATGGCAGCGTGAATTGGGGCGCCTTGTCCGACGTGATCGAATACCTGATCGAGAATGGTGTGCATGGCCTGATCTCGGGTGGTTCGACCGGTGAGAACTATGCGCAGACTGTGGAAGAACGGCTGGAACTGGCCCGGTTCACGCAGAAGCAGTTGAAGGGCCGGTTGCCATTGGTGGTTGGCACAGGCGCGATGCTGACGCCGGATTCTATTGCTCTGGCTTCGGGCGCACATAAGATCGGCGCAGACGCAATCCTGCTTGCCAGCCCGCCATATTCGGTGCCGACTGATCGGGAAAACGCGCTGAATGCACTGGCCATCGACAAGGCCGCCGATCTGCCTGTGATGCTGTACAACTACCCGCACCGCACCGGTACGATGATGGGCGAAGAGTTCCTTGACCGTGTGGGCCGCAGCCGGAATTTCTGCGGCATCAAGGAAAGCTCGGGCGATATCAACCGGGTGCATTTGCTGGCCCGCGACTATCCACATATCCAGCTTGGTTGCGGCATGGATGATCAGGCGCTCGAATTCTTCGCCTGGGGCGCGCCGTTCTGGGTGTGCGGCGGGTCGAACTTCCTGCCTGCCGAACATGTGGCGCTGTATCAGGCCTGCGTGGTTGAAGGCAATTTCGCAAAGGGCCGCCGGATCATGTCCGCGATGATGCCGCTGATGCGGGTGCTGGAACAGGGTGGCAAGTTCATCCAGACCATCAAGCATGGCGTTACCATGAACGGGATCAGCGCGGGCGGGGTGCGGCCTCCGCTGAAGGGCTTGAACAAGGACGACAAGCGCGCGCTGGAACAGGTCACGCGCGTGCTGAAAAAGACAATCGCCGACATCGTGGCCGAGGGGTAAGAGACATGGATCTGCTGACACAGGACGAATACAAATCCATCGCCGCAGGCCTGACCCTGCCGACCGGGGCGTTCATCGACGGCGCCTTCCGCCCGGCGATCTCGGGCGAGACGTTTGCAACCGTAAACCCGGCCACCGGCGACAAGCTTGCCGATATCGCGTCCTGCGGCGCAGCGGATGTGGATTTTGCGGTCGAAAAGGCGCGTGAGGCCTTCGACGATGGCCGCTGGTCGAAACTGCACCCGTCCGAGCGCAAGGACGTGCTGATCCGGTTGGCCAAGCTGATGACCCGCAATGCCCGCGAACTGGCGGTGATGGAAAGCCTCGACAGTGGCAAGACCATCTATGACTGCGAAACCGTGGACGTGCCCGAGACCATCCATTGTCTGAAATGGCATGCCGAAGCGATCGACAAGATCTACGATCAGGTCTCACCCGCCAGCGACGACCATATCGCAATGGTCGTGCGAGAGCCCATCGGCGTGGTGGGGCTGGTTCTGCCGTGGAACTTCCCCCTGCTGATGCTGGCGTGGAAGATCGGGCCTGCCTTGGCGGCGGGATGCTCAGTGGTTGTAAAGCCCGCGGCTGAAACCTCGCTGACCGCGTTGCGTATGGCCGAACTGGCGATGGAGGCTGGTCTTCCCCGTGGCGTGCTGAACATCGTACCGGGTGGAGGTGCCGATGTGGGCGAACCCATCGGGCGGCACATGGATATCGACATGGTGTCCTTCACCGGCTCGACCGTCACCGGCAAGCGGTTCCTGACCTATTCGGCGGAAAGCAATGCCAAGGAAGTGGTGCTTGAGATGGGCGGCAAGAACCCTGCCATCGTCATGGACGACGCCGAAAACCTCGACCGGGTGGCGGCGCATGTGGTGAATGGTGCGTTCTGGAACATGGGCGAGAACTGCTCGGCCTCGTCGCGCCTGATCGTGCATAAAGACGTGAAGGCCGAACTGCTGGACCGCATCGCGCATCACGCCAAACAGTGGAACACCGGCGACCCGCTGGACCCTGAAACCCGCATGGGCGCGCTGGTCAGCGAAGGGCATTACAACAAGGTCTGCGGATATCTCGATCAGGCTGAAAAGGTGGTGATCGGCGGCAAGGCGGACAAGGGATTTGTCGAGGCCACCGTCGTCGAAGTGCCGGGCAATGACACCGTGCTGGCCCGAGAGGAGATCTTTGGCCCGGTCCTGTCGGTGATCGAAGTGTCGGGCTTTGACGAGGCCATCAAGATCGCCAATGACACGGACTATGGCTTGTGTGCCTCGATCTTCACCGCCAACGCCAGCCGGGCCATTCGCGGTGCGCGGGCCATCCGGGCAGGGACTGTTACAGTAAACAGTTTCGGCGAAGGCGACATCACCACGCCGTTTGGCGGCTACAAGCAATCGGGCTTTGGCGGGCGCGACAATTCGATCCATGCGCATGATCAGTACACCCAGCTGAAAACCATCTGGATCGATCTTGCCGACGACTCCGACGAGGCGGTGGATTGACGCGGTACGAGGCCAAAAGACTGCCCCGGCAGACGGGCCCGGCAGGATGGAATGCCATCCTGCCGCCCCAGGATCCTCTGCCGGTGCTCGAACAGGATCTGATCGCCGACATCACCATTGTCGGCGGAGGGTTTGCCGGGCTGACGGCGGCGCGGCGATTGCACCAGCTGGACCCCTCGCTGAAGATCGCCCTGTTGGAAGCGGGTCGGTTTGCGGATGGTTCGGCGGGGCGGAACTCGGGGTTCATGATCGACCTGCCGCATGATCTGGCCTCGGACAATTACGCAGGCGATGGGTTGGATGCGGACCGCGCCGCCATTGCCCTGAACCGCAAGGCCATCGCCTTCGCGACCGAGATCGCCGCCGATTGCGACCTGCCGCAAGAGGTGTTCGACCCTTGCGGCAAATACAATGCAGCCGCCACACGGGCAGGAGACGCCCATAACCGCGCCTTTGCCGGGCATCTGACCAAACTGGGTGAGCCGCATACTCTCTACGACCAAAAGCAGATGCAAGAGATCACGGGCAGCCCGCATTATGTTTCGGGGCTGTTTGCGCCGGGGACGGTGATGATTCAGCCGGCGGCCTATGTACGGGCGTTGTCGGGTAAACTGGCTGGCCAGATTGACGTATTCGAGAACTCGCCAGTCACCAGCTTTGCAAAGCAGGGCACAGGCTGGGTGGTCAACACCGCCAAGGCCAAAGTCAGCACCGGGCGGATCATCCTGGCCAACAATGGTCATCTGGAAAGCTTCGGGTTCTACCAACGGCAATTGATGCATATCTGCCTCTACGCCTCGATCACGGACCCGCTGACCGAGGCGCAGATCAAGACACTGGGCGGACAACCGCGCTGGTCGGTGACACCGGCGGATCCGATGGGCACCTCGGTCCGGCGCATTTCGGGCAGCTACGGGGATCGCATTCTGATCCGCACCGGATCCAGTTTTCACCCGACGATCGAAACCAGCCGGATGCGGTTGCGCAATGCCGGCTGGGTGCATGACCGCAAGTTCCGGGAACGCTTTCCGCATCTGTCGGATGTGCGGATGGAGCATCGCTGGGCCGGGATGCTGTGCCTCAGCCGCAACGGATCCGCAGCGTTCGGCGAATTGGAGGATGGCGTGTTCTCGGCCTGCTGCCAGAACGGCCTGGGCATCGCCCGTGGCACCCTGCAAGGCATGGGCATAGCGGAACTGGCGCTGCAAGGCGGATCAGAGATCGGGGATCACTTTCTGGCGCAGCCGGACCTTCCGCGATTGCCGCCCGAGCCCTTCGCCTCGCTTGGGGCGAACAGCTATTTGATCTGGAAAGAGTGGCGGTCCGGCAAGGAATGACGCGCAGGCGTCAGGGCAAGCTCAGCTTGGTCATGCGCCCACCGTCTATCGTAAAGACCTGCCCGGTGATGAAACCCGCATCCCCGGACGCCAGAAACGCGACGAGCGCGGCAACTTCTTCAGGCCGCCCCGTTCGGGCCACCGGGTGGATCTTGGCAATGTCGCGACGGAATGCGGACGGGTCGGGCATGGATTCGATGAAATCCTCGTTCAACTCGGTATCGATCCAACCGGGCGCGACGGCGTTGCAGCGGATACCCTCGGCCCCGTGATCGACGGCAACGGCGCGGGTCAGGCCGTGCAACCCCGCCTTTGATGCGCAATAGGCGGCGTGACCGGGATTGCTGCCCAAGCCTTCGATGGATCCGGTGTTGACGACAGTGCCCCTGGTGTCGCGCAGATACGGCAGCGCGGCTTTGATCATCAGGAACGGGGTGGTCAGGTTCACCGTCAGGGTGCGGTGCCAGTCCTCAAGGCTCATCCCCTCGACCGAGGCTTCCTGCATCATGCCGGCGTTGTTGACCAGCACGTCCAGACGCCCGGCCAGGGCAGTCACTTTGCTGACCACCTGCGCGGGGCTGTCGGGAAGGGTAAAATCCGCGGCGATGCCGTGGAATTCGGTGTCCTCGCCACGTTGGGCGGTGAAGACCCGCGCACCTTCGACCTGCAAACGTCGGGCGATGGCCCGGCCAATGCCGCTGCGCCCACCGGTGACCAGCGCCACCTTTCCGTCGAACCGCTTCATGAAACCGGTTTCCCTCCGTTGACCTCGATCAGCGCGCCACAAACATAACGCGACGCGTCCGAGACAAGGAACATGATGACGTCGGCGATGTCCTCGGGCTCGGCGATCCGGCCCAGCGGCACGGTCCGGCCCAGTTCGGCCACGGCCGTATCGGGGTCAAAGCCCCGCTTTTCAAAGCCCGAACGCAGCATCGGGGTATTCACCTCGTTCGGGCATACCGCGTTGATGCGGATGCCCTGATGGGCATGATCCATGCCCATACATTGGGTCAGGGACGCGATGGCCGCCTTGGTCATGCAATAGACCGCATGATTGGGGCCGGGGCGCAGCCCCCAGCAGGACGAGGTGTTGACGATGGTCCCGCCGCCAGCTTTCGCCATGATCGGAATTGCAGCGCGGCAAATGCGGAAAGGGGCTTCGACATTGACACCCAATGACAGAGACCAATCCGCATCAGACGTATCCGTGACCGACCCGCGCGTGATGACGCCCGCATTGTTGATCACGATGTCAAGCCCGCCCAATGCGGAGGCGGCTTCGCCGGGCAGTTGGTCGGCATAATCAGAATCAAGCAGATCGCCGGGCAGATGCGCCTCGGCCTCGATGCCATCCACAGATCGGTCTGCAACGGCGACCCGTGCCCCCGCATTGCGCAGCCGTTGAACGATTGACGCCCCGATGCCACCAGCCGCGCCAGTGACCAGAGCCGATTTTCCATTCAGGTTCATGAAGTCACCCATTGTTGGAACCATGCGACAGGTGTTCCGAGCAGGCTTTCATCAGGAACCACGCCCAGCCCCGGCCCGGTTGGCGGCGCGATATGCCCGCCCTTGATCCGGGTGCCGTTTTCGGGATCGCAGTTGCCTTCGATATACGGTGCAGCCAGCCAGACGCCTTCCACCAGGTCGAGCCGAACGGTTGCGCCGTTATATGCGACGGTTTTGACCAGCGTGGTATCCAGCGCCCGGACCTTGGCACTGGCCTTGGTGTCGGGTTCGTTTTTGACCGGCAGGTCGTGGCTGTGGATATGCAGTTCGACGATCTTCATCTTGTGTACTTGTCCTGACCGGAAAAAAGGACTCACCCGGATGACGGGCGGGCCAGTAAGCGGAGTGTGGATCAGTATGTCTGGTTCAACTCATCCGCCGCCGGGATCTCCCTCTCGCGGCGGGCGATATAGTCCAGAAGGGCCTCGTTCCTGGCTTCGTCCAGTTTGGGTTCTTGATATTCGGCCAGCAACTTCCGTGCATGTTTCAGGGCGCGTTCGGTGATTTCAATTTCACCTTCGGCGACCCATTGTTCGATCGAGTTGTTGTCGAACAGTTCCGGCATGAAGAACGCGGTCTGGAAGTTGTCCTGCGTGTGCGGATGACCCAGATAATGCCCGCCGGGCCCCACATCGGGAACCGCAGCCAGGGCCTCATCGAAATCGTGCCATTTCGGCCCTTCGGCCATGCGGTAAGCCATCGCGCACTGTTCGGCGTCGACGATGAACTTGGCGACCGAACAATGCATGCCCGCCTCGTTCCATCCTGCCGAATGCCAGATATAATTGGCCCCGGCGTGAATGACCGCGCTGAGCGTCGTTGCGGATTCGTACCCGGCCTGTGCATCAAAGGTCTTGGCCCCGCCCAGCGTGTTCGAGGTGCGCCACGGAACATCGTAAAAGCGCGCCATCTGGCCGATCATGAAGTTCATCAGGCTGATCTCGGGCGTGCCGGCCATGGGTGCTCCGGATTTCATCGAAACGGTCGACAGGTAATGCCCCCAGATCGCAGGGCAGCCCTTGCGGATCACCTGCGTATAGGCCAGCGCCGAGAGCGCCTCGGCGGTCAGCTGCGCCACGGTCGCGGGCACCGATGCCGGGGTGTTCGCACCACCCAGAACAAAGGGCGAGCACAAAACCGGCTGATTGCGGCGGCAGAAGGCCCGCAATGCACCCAGCATGGTTTCGTCCCACACCAGCGGGCTGTTGCCGTTGCAATTGCCGGTGGTGACCGGATGATCGTCAATGAACCCTTCGCCGAACAGGATATCGCACATATCCATCACATCCTCGGCATTCCTGGGCGAGGTGGTCATACCCATGAAGGTCTTGTCCGAGTATTTCATCGACGAATAGGTGATGCGCAGGTGCCGCTGGCTGATCGGGTGATCGTAGGGCTCGACAATGTGATGGGCCGAGCTGTGCAGCGCCGGCATCATGTGCGACAGCTTGTGGAACATCGCCAGATCATCCAGCGTCGGGTTGCGGCGTACATCGTCCAGATCGCGCAGGAATGGCGCGCCGGTCATCGGCACGAAGATCGCGTGCTTGCCCCCCAGCGCCAGGTTCTTTTGCGGATCGCGCGCGTGATAGGTGAACTGCGCCGGAATGGTCGAGATCAGCTCGCGCACCATATTGCGGTCCAGATAGACCAGTTCGCCGTCAACCTTGGCCCCGGCCTTTTTCCAGTCTTCCAGCGCGACGGGGTCGCGGAACTGAACGCCGACATTTTCCAGAATGTCCATCGCCGCATTGTCGATGCGCTCAACCTGGGTTGCGTCCATGACCTCGCACAGCGGGATGCCTCGGGTCAGGCCCGGCAGCATGTCAAAATTCGGAGCGGAGCGTATGGCACGGCGGGCAGAACGTCCGCCGGAACGCGTGGCAGTGCGAGTGGGCAAGGGGCAATCCTCCAATTTTGAAACAAACTGACGGATTCGCGGCGCGCCCACCTCTCTGATTGCGATATGTGCTTGCAAGAAGCGACACGGGTCATTCCAAATAATTATGCCCCTGCGTAACGAAAAGACGCGGGGTCATTCTTGCCTGTGTGACCTACTTCACAGCCAAGCAAGTGCATACATCTGCAACAGGTAAACGCAGGGTTGATTCAGAAGGCACTCACTCATGCACCACAATACAGAGATGCTGATCGTCGGCGCCGGGTTTGCCGGGCTGACGATGGCGCTTGAGGCACGCAAGCGCGGCATCAAGGATATCGCGATTTTGGAAAAGGCCGATGATATCGGGGGGACATGGCGCGAAAACACCTATCCCGGTGTCGCCTGTGATGTGCCGTCGCATCTGTATTCCATGGCGACCCACCTCAACCCGCATTGGAGCCGCGCATATGCCGGTGGCGCGGAAATACAGGCTTATCTGCAAAATGTCGCGCGTCAGGAAGGGTTGTATGACCTGTGCCATTTCGGGCAGGAGCTGAAATCGGCCAGGTGGGATGGAACGCGCTGGCAAGTTGAAACGATGGATGGCCAGCACTGGTCGGCCCGGTTTCTGGTCTCGGCCATTGGTGCACTTCATCATCCCAGCATCCCTGATATCCCCGGCGCAGACAGGTTTCCGGGCCCCAGTTTCCACTCGGCCGAATGGAATCACGATGTCGATCTGACCGGCAAGAGCGTGGCGGTCGTCGGTACCGGGGCGTCCGCTGTTCAGTTTGTACCCGAGATCGCCAAGATTGCTGGCCACGTCACGATCTTTCAGCGCAGTGCGCCTTACGTGATGCCGCGCCCGGACGGTCCGATTGCGCCCTGGGTGCGCAGCCTTTACGCCCGGTTTCCCATTTTGCCGCGCATTCGGCGCAAACTGATATTCATGATCTTCGAATTTCGCCACCGCGTGTTTCGCGGCGAGAAACGCGCGGTGAATTTTGCCTTGAAAATGTGGCGAAAGGCACTGGAGAGCGCCATCACCGATCCGGCCGAACAACGGATTCTGACCCCCGACTACCGGATCGGCTGCAAACGTATCCTGAGTTCGAACGATTGGTACCCGACCCTGGCCCGCGACAATGTCAGTGTTGTTCCAAAAGGCGTCGCCCGAATCGAAGGTGACACGGTCATCGCGGCGGATGGCACCCCGACCAGGGCGGATGTCTTGATCTGGGGCACCGGGTTTCACGTTACCGACGTGGTCGAGCGTCTGGACATTACCGGTACGGACGGGCTGACGCTGCGCTCTGCCTGGTCGGATGGCATGTGTGCGCATCTGGGTACCGCAGTTGCGGGTTTTCCCAATTTCTTCCTGCTTCTGGGGCCGCATACCGGGCTGGGGCACAACTCGGTCGTGCTGATGATCGAAGCCCAGGTTGGCCATATCGGCCGGGTCCTGAGCGAGATGCAGCGCGAAGGGCTGTCCGCTATCACTCCTGACGCCGCCAAACAAGCGGCGTTCATACGGGAAATGCACGATCGCCATGCAGAGGGCGTGTGGCAGGCCGGGGGCTGTACATCCTGGTACATGGATGCGGAAGGCCGCAACACGACCTTGTGGCCCGGCACCGTTGCCGAGTTTCAGAAACGCATGGCACAATCGGGGTTGGAACAATACAGACCCGCCGCCCTTGGCAATGGAGAAAGCTGAATGACAACCGTTCTGATCACAATCGCCGTCCTTGTCGCGGTTCTGTTTTTCATGAACCTGTGGACCCGGAAGATTACCCGCCGCGGTCTTGAAACCGTGCCACAGCTGGGTCAGATCACACCCGTTCGCGGCGGCAGCATCCACTATGTGGAAAAGGGAAACCCCGAGGCGCAGACCATCGTCATGATCCACGGCCTGGCCGGGCAGTTGCAGCACTTTACCTATGCGCTGGTGGATCTTCTGGCCGACGATTACCACGTCATCGCACTGGATCGGCCGGGATGCGGGTATTCAACGCGCGATACGGCCGAGCTGGCGCAATTACCCCGCCAGGCTGGCATGATTGCCGAGTTTCTGGACAAAAAAGGCGTGGACCGCGCTGTTCTGGTCGGTCATTCACTGGGGGGCGCAGTTTCACTAGCGATTGCACTGGACCATCCGGCCCGGGTCGCCGGTCTGGCGCTGCTGGCGCCACTGACGCACAAACTGCCCGAAACCCCGGCGATCTTCAAACCGCTCGAGATCCGCTCCGAATGGTTGCGCAGTCTGATCGGCAACACGGTCGCCGTTCCTCTGGCGTCCAAAACCGCGCCGCACACGCTGAGCGCAGCGTTTGACCCGGAAACCCCGCCGGACGACTTTCTAGACCGGGCAGGCGGCGCGCTTGGCCTGCGGCCTTCCGCCTTTGTCACGGCCTCTCAGGACGTTGCCGGCGTCGATGCAAGTATCAATGCGCAGGTCGCGCGCTATCCGAAACTGACTGTCCCCGGGGGCATCTTGTATGGTCGTCAGGACGCGATACTGTCACCGCCGCTGCACGGGCCGACAATGACCGAGTTCGGGCTGAGTTACGAAGAGCTGGACGGGTTCGGCCACATGATTCCGATCACAGAGCCCGAAATCTGTGCCGCCTTCATCCGCAGGATGACCGAAGCGACCACATCCCCCCGGACATCCTTGCAGGACAGGCCATCAGAGCAGGCGTGAAAGAAATCTTCGGGTTGGTTGATTTCCCTCTTGACCCTCCCGGGCCCCTCGCTTACATCGCCTCTCACTCACGGCGGAGTAGCTCAGTTGGTTAGAGCAGCGGAATCATAATCCGCGTGTCGGGGGTTCAAGTCCCTCCTCCGCTACCACCCACCTGAAGTAAAGCAATGGATTGCAAACAGGAATGACGTCCTGTGCGGAGCGTGCCGGCATCTTATCCACTGCTTGGCAGTCCACAACCAAATCGAGGCCAACGCCCGGATAACAGCGTCACGGTTTGAATCGACCTGTACGCAGGTACCTTTCCAGGTCGCTGGCCGGTTTCAGCAACTTGTTGTCAATTGGAGGGGTAGCCGCGTTTCCGAACCTCTTCGATGGCCGCAGAAAACCCATAAAGTGAGAACGTGAAACTGCGTTTGACGGCTGGAGAAGCCGCAAAGTAATACTCCACCTTTTCGAATTCTGCGTTCAACAATTCTTTCGTCAGCCCGACGTTGACTTGGCAATATTGCGGAGCGCAAAACTGATATGCGTACTTTCGACTGAACCTGCCATCAAGTGTCACAACCACTCCATTTTTCAAGTCCGTTGTTGTAGGCAACTGCAAAACGAGCCCGGCTACAACCTCGTTGTTGTCCATCGGGATACCAATTATGTTCGCGATGTTCTTGCCGTGGTACTTGATGCCTTGGATCGCCGAACACTCTGACTTGGACGAGTCGCAGTAGATGTCCCAAACACCTGCTTTGGCAACTTTCTTCGACCGTGCTTCCGCCTGGCTGGCGGTATGGAAAATGGATGCGGCAATAAGAAAAATCTTCAGCATCGAAGCCCTCAAAAACGGATTAACTGGTCTCTTTCAGTAACGCTGGGGGTGTGTTTCTGCCAGCTTTTAGTGGGGAAAGATGCCTGGGCTATAAACCTCGATAAAGCCTGACGGAAAAAACTGAAATCGGGTTGAGCTTTGTCGATGGTGGAGATTGGGTTTTTGCTAGCCACACATTATTGGGCTGACACGGCGTCCAAAGCCCGGGCGTTTGGCCGTCGAGGAAAAGAGGACAAAAGCGGGGTTTAAAAACCACGCGTTTCAGAAACATCAACTAAATCGGAGATCATGGTGCTGCTGGAGAGAATTGAACTCTCGACCTCTCCCTTACCAAGGGAGTGCTCTACCTCTGAGCTACAGCAGCGCTGTGGGCGGGTGATTAGACTCAAACGAAACGCGGCGCAAGGGTGTCTGGACGGTTTTTTTCGCCTCCTGTAGAGAAAGATCATGACGGATAAAAATTCACCCAAAAAACAAGGCAAATCCGGGGATGCGCGCGAAGAGCGGCTGAAAGCGGCGCTGAAGGCCAATATGGCGCGGCGCAAGGCGCAGGCCAAGGCGCGGGCGGCCTCCGGGGACAAAGCCGACAAGGACGAGGGATAAGAGCAGATGGATTCGATTCTGGTGACGGGCAACGGCCCGCTGAACGGTCAGATACCGATTGCGGGGGCCAAGAACGCGTGTCTGACGCTGATGCCCGCGACCTTGCTGAGCGAAGAACCGCTGACGCTGACCAACGCACCACGTCTCAGCGACATCAAGACCATGACGGCTCTGCTGCAATCGCTGGGGGCCGAGGTGTCGTCGCTGCAAGATGGTCAGGTGATCGCGATGTCGAGCCACAACCTGACCAGCCAAACGGCGGATTATGACATCGTGCGCAAGATGCGTGCCTCGAATCTGGTGTTGGGACCTTTGCTTGCGCGATTTGGACAAGCGGTCGTTTCTCTGCCCGGTGGCTGCGCGATCGGAGCCCGTCCGATGGACCTGCACGTGGAAGGGCTCGAGGCGCTGGGCGCCGAGATCGAGCTGAAAGACGGGTATCTGCACGCCAGGGCTCCGGGAGGGCTGAAAGGCGCGGTGCATGAGATGCGGTTTGCCTCGGTCGGGGCCACCGAAAACATCGTCATGGCGGCGACGCTGGCCAAGGGCACCACGGTACTGAAGAACGCCGCGCGCGAGCCCGAGATCGTCGATCTGGTCGAATGCCTGCGCAAGATGGGTGCGCAGATTTCGGGCGAGGGCAGCTCGACCATCGAAATTCAGGGCGTCGACCGGCTGCACGGTGCCACCCATCAGGTTGTCACCGACCGGATCGAACTGGGCACCTATATGCTGGCCCCGGCGATTTGCGGCGGCGAGGTCGAACTGCTGGGCGGGCGCATGGCGCTGGTTGAATCCTTTGCGGCCAAGCTCGACGCGGCGGGGGTCAGTGTCGCCGAAACCCAAAACGGCTTGAAAGTGGCCCGCAAGAACGGCCGGGTTCAGGCCGTGGATGTGGTGACCGAACCTTTCCCGGGGTTCCCGACCGACCTTCAGGCGCAGATGATGGCGCTGATGTGCACCGCCGAAGGAACCTCGGTCTTGGAAGAGCGAATTTTCGAAAACCGTTTCATGCATGCCCCGGAACTTGTGCGCATGGGCGCGAATATCGAAGTGCACGGCGGCACCGCCACCGTCACGGGTGTCGAAGCCCTGAAAGGCGCCCCGGTGATGGCGACGGATCTGCGGGCTTCGGTGTCGCTGATCCTTGCCGGATTGGCGGCAGAAGGTGAGACAACGGTAAGCCGGGTCTATCATTTGGACCGCGGATATGAGCATGTAGTGCGCAAGCTGGAAGGCGTGGGCGCAAAAATCGAACGGATCAAGGGCGAATGACGGACGCAAGTTTTGAAGACGGGCGCGAAGCCCCGCTGAATCTGGGGGCCGAGGATGCAGAAGACCTGAAGGTGATCTCGACCCTTGCCCAGGACGCGGTTTTTCCCGTGACCGAGATGAAATGGCAACCGTCGAAGCGCCGCTTTGGCCTGCTGCTGAATCGCTTTCGCTGGGAAGACAAGGATGCCGCCGCCCGCCGTGACCGCCCGTTTGAACGGGTGCAGTCGGTTCTGGTCTTCGATTCCGTTCTGTCCGTGGCCAGTCAGGGCATTGATCGCGGCGAGAAGGACATGGTCATGTCCCTGCTGTCCGTCGAATTCGAACCCGGCGAGGATGGCGCGGGCCAGGTCTTGCTGACACTGGCGGGTGATGGCGCGATCCGCCTGACGGTCGAGGCGTTGGAAGCCACGCTCAAAGACGTCACGCGCCCGTATCAGGCCCCATCCGGTCGGGCCCCGCAGCACCCCGAATAGATGCAGAACAAGCGTGGCATTCCTCAGGCGTTTTTGAAGGTGCCCGAAGGCATCGCATTGCGCCCGGCCACGGTGTTCGATGTGTTTGACGTAAGCCGGGTGCTGATCCGGTCGATCACGCAGCTTTGCGTGGCCGATCACAACAACGATCCCGACCATCTGAAGCAGTGGACCGCGAACAAAGACCCGGCGACCATCCGGGGCTGGTTCAAGCCGGGATCCCAGATCTGGCTGGCCGAGCGTGAAGGTCAGGTGGCTGCGGTCGGAGGATTGATCGAAACCGGCAAGATCACCTTGCTCTACGTTGACCCGGATCACGTCGGCAGCGGGGTGGGGGCCGCACTGCTCAACAGGCTGGAGCGGCAACTGGCCGCGTGCGGCTGTTCCGAGGCGCATCTTGATGGCACCCGGACCGCGCGCGAATTCTATCTGCGCCACGGCTGGCAGGTCACCGGGCAATGCAGTAACCGTCAGGACCTGTCCTGCTTTGCCATGCGCAAATCGCTGCACCCCCAGGGCTGAGGGTTGAGGCCGCGCCCCGTGGGCGATATGTCCCGTGGCGCAACGCCCGGAGTGCCAGACCATGCCCGTTTTCCTCGACGCCACATCGCCCGATTTCGAAGCCGCCTTCCAGACCCTGCTGTCCGCCAAGCGCGAGGACAGTCCGGATGTGGACGCGGTCGTGGCGCAGATCATCGACGATGTGCGCAAACGGGGCGACGCGGCGGTCATCGAACTGACCGCGAAATTCGACCGGCTGGAGCTGACACCCGAAACGCTGGCCTTCAGCGCGCAGGAGATCGCAGACGCGGTGGCGCAGGTCGGGGCCGAAGACCGCGCCGCGCTGGAGCTGGCCGCCGGCCGGATCCGGGCCTATCACGAAAAGCAGATGCCCGAGGATCACCAATGGACGGATGAGGCCGGGGCCACACTGGGCTGGCGCTGGTCTGCGGTCTCTGCTGCGGGGTTGTATGTGCCCGGCGGGCTGGCGTCTTACCCGTCTTCGGTTCTGATGAATGCCATTCCGGCCAAGGTGGCGGGCGTGGAACGGCTGACCATCGTGGTGCCCACGCCGGACGGGCAGGTGAACCCGCTGGTGCTGCTGGCGGCACAATTGTCGGGCGTGGACGAAGTGTATCGCATCGGCGGCGCGCAGGCCGTGGCGGCGCTGGCCTATGGCACCGACACCATCGCACCGGTCGACAAGATCACCGGCCCGGGCAATGCTTTTGTGGCAGCGGCCAAGCGGCGCGTCTTTGGCAAGGTCGGCATCGACATGATTGCGGGCCCCTCGGAAATCCTGGTCATCGCCGACAAGGACAATGACCCCGACTGGATCGCGCTGGACCTGCTCAGCCAGGCCGAACATGATGAAAGCGCACAGTCGATCCTGATCACGGATGATGCCGCTTTTGGCCAGAGCGTTGCCAAGGCTGTCGAAAAGCGCCTCGAAACCCTGCAACGCCGCGCCATCGCCGGGGCCAGCTGGCGCGACTTTGGCGCCATCATCACCGTGCGCGATCTGGACGAGGCCGCGGCGCTTTCCAACCGTATCGCCCCGGAGCATCTGGAGCTTTGCGTCGCGGACCCGGTGGCGCTGAGCGAAAAGACCATCCACGCCGGGGCCATCTTTCTGGGCCAGTACACCCCCGAAGCCATCGGTGATTATGTCGGCGGCCCCAACCACGTGCTTCCAACGGCCCGGTCCGCCCGGTTCTCGTCCGGGCTCAGCGTGATGGATTTCCTCAAACGCACCACGCTCAGCCAGATGACCCCGGAAGCCCTGCGCGCCATCGGGCCCGCCGCTGAACAGCTGGCGCAATCGGAAAGCCTCGAGGCGCACGGCCTTTCGGTCACGGCGCGCCTGAACCGCCTGAATGGCTAAAATGACGCAAAGACCGGGCATGTATGGCGCTTCTCTGCGTTGCCGACGGAATGCCGTTGTTATAGGTCTGTGCTGACACAAGGATAGTTGCCGTAAAGATGACCCGTATTTCGCATATCGAACTGGATGACCGAAACCTGCCGCCTCCGACCCCCGAGATCGAGCAGGAACGCAAGGTTGCCATCTATGATCTGCTGGAAGACAACAGCTTTGCGCTGCCCAAACGGGATGACCGCGTCATTCCTGATGGGCCTTACCACTTGCAGCTTTCGATCCGCGACAAACGGCTGGTCTTTGATGTCGCGACGGAAGAGGATGAAAAAGCCGCCGAATTTCACCTGTCGCTCGGCCCGTTCCGGCAGGTGGTCAAGGATTATTTCCAGATCTGCGAAAGCTATTTCGACGCGGTGAAGTCCCTTCCACCGAGCCAGATCGAGACCATCGACATGGCCCGCCGCGGCATCCACAACGAAGGCAGCCGCGTTCTACAGGAACGGCTGGAGGGAAAGGCAGAAGTGGATACCGATACGGCCCGACGCCTGTTCACGCTGATCTGCGTGCTGCATTTCGGGGGCTGACGGGTGAAGCCTCTGCCGCAGTCGGTCCTGTTCTGTTGCGACCACAACTCGGTTCGATCTCCGATGGCCGAGGGGCTGATGAAGAAGTTTTACGGCACGGGCACCTATGTCCAGTCCGCAGGCGTGCACAACGATCTTGAAATCGACGGGTTCTGCATCGCGGCCTGCCAGGAGGTGGGTGTGGAACTGTCCCGTCATCGCTCGCGGTCCTTTGACGAGATGCAGGAATGGGGCGACGATCTCAGCTCGTTCGATCTGGTCGTGGCGCTTTCGCCCGCCAGTCAGCGCCGGGCGCTGGAACTGACCCGGGTTTTTCACCTCGATGTCGATTATTGGCCAATAATGGACCCTACCGGGTTGGGCGAGACCCGCGAAGAAAAGCTACATCACTACCGACAGACCCGCGATCAGATCATCAAACATCTGAAAGACCGCTGGGGCGAACCTACGGAGTGACCATGAACCAGACCGTCAAAACCTATTTCGAAGCCTTCAATGCCGGTGACGTGGATGCCATGCTGGCTTGCCTGTCCGATGACGTGGCCCATCACGTGAACGAAGGCCAGATCCGCATTGGCAAGGAGAAGTTCGCCGCGTTCTGCGCGCATATGAACCGCTGCTACAAAGAAAACCTGACCGACATCGTCCTATTCGAAGCCGAAGGCGGCACCCGCGCGGCGGCCGAATTCATCGTCAACGGAACCTATCTGGAAACCGATGACGGCCTTCCGGATGCGCATGGCCAGACCTACCGCCTGCCTGCCGGGTCTTTCTTCGACCTGAAGGATGGCAAGATCACCCGCGTCACCACTTTCTACAACCTTGCGGACTGGACCAAACAGGTCTCGAATGGCTGAGGTCACAGCCGTCCGCCCCCTGATCGGAGAGGCGCTGGAAGCCGCCCTGGATGACGTTGCCCAGCTGCGCATCAAGGTGTTTCATGCCTGGCCGTATCTTTACGATGGCGACCTGGGATATGAACGGAACTACCTGCAATCCTACCGCGACAGCGACAAGGCCATTGTGGTCGGCGCATTCGACAACGACCGCCTGATCGGCGCGTCAACCGGCGCCCCTCTGATCGACCACGCCGGAGATTTCGCGGCGGCTTTCGAGGGCACCGGGTTTGATCTGAACGACATCTTCTATTGCGCCGAGTCGGTGCTGCTGCCCGACTATCGCGGGCAAGGTGTCGGCCACAGGTTCTTCGACGAACGCGAAACCCACGCCCGCGCGCTGGGCTTCACAAAATGCGCCTTCTGCGGTGTACAACGCCCCGCAGATCACCCGATGCGGCCCGACAAGTACCGCCCGCTGGATTCTTTCTGGAGGGCGAGGGGATACACGCCTTTGCCCGGCGCGATCGCGCAGTTTTCGTGGAAAGATATTGGCGACGAAGGCGAATCAAAAAAACCTCTTCAGTTCTGGATCCGTGACCTCTGAACGCCAAACGCAGAAAAAATTCCCGAATCATGGTAGTGTTGGGTTTTCTGTGGGGGAAGTGCCATGAAACGCTATGTTATCGAACGCGATCTTCCGGGTGTAGGTTCCATGTCCGGTGACGAACTGTGCGGCGCGTCTGCGAAGTCGAACGAAGCGCTGGCGCAAATACCCGGCGTGCAGTGGGAGCATTCCTATGTTGCCGGTGACAAGACCTTTTGCATCTATCTGGCCGAGAGCGAGGACGCGATCCACAAGCACGCCGAGCTCAGCGGGTTCCCGGCCAACACGATCACCGAAGTGACCACCATCATCGATCCAACGACCGCAGGGTAATTGGGCTGTACTCCGGTCCGCGTCCGCGACTAAGGTCATGCGAATTTGACCGCACGGGGACGCTGCCATGAAAGTCGCAACCGCCGCCTATGACCTCGACTGGCTGGATAGCTGGGCGCAGTACGAAGACAAGCTTGAGGGGTGGGTGTCCCAGGCCGCAGGGCAGGGGGCCGAATTGCTGGTCTTTCCCGAATACGGCGCGATGGAGCTTTCGACCCTGGACGGGGCCGAGGTTGCCGGTGATCTGGAGCGTTCGATCCGGGCCGTATCCGACCGGATGGAGGATGTACAAAACCTGCACACCCGCCTCGCCAGGACGTACAAAACCTACATTCTGGGCGCATCCGCGCCGGTTGTGGATGGCCCTGGGCGTCCGGTGAACCGCGCCGCCTTCTATGCGCCGGATGGCAGTTCTGACCATCAGGACAAACAGATCATGACCCGGTTCGAACGCGAGGATTGGGACATCGCCCCGGGGGGTCCGCTCAAGCTGTTCGACACCGCGCTGGGCAAGATCGGTGTGTTGATCTGTTACGACAGCGAGTTTCCGTTGCTGGGCCGCGCACTGCATGAGGCAGACCTGATCCTTGCGCCATCCTGTACCGAAGCGCTTTCGGGTTACTGGCGTGTGCGGATCGGCGCGATGTCAAGAGCTTTGGAAAATCAATGTGTTACGGTTATGGCCTCGCTGGTCGGGAACAACGAGTGGTCCAAGGCGGTGGATATGAACACCGGGACCGGAGGCGTCTTTGGTCCGCCCGACAAAGGGTTCCCGGCCACCGGTGTGCTGGCCGAAGGCACGCTGAATCAACCCGGCTGGACCTATGCGGATGTCGACCTGTCAGCCATCGCCGAGGTCCGCGCAGACGGTCACGTGCTGAACCGAACCCATTGGGAGGAACAGGTCGCCCGAGTCGAATCGGTCACAATATCCGCTCTTTAGGTGATTCCGCCCTTGAAATAAGGCGGAAATAGGCTCATTTAAGCGCACACCCCCGCAGATTCTGCGGGTGCAACGTAATGATGGAGACAACATGGCCAAGGAAGATACGCTCGAATTTCCCGGTGTCGTGAAGGAACTCCTGCCTAATGCGACGTTTCGGGTCGAGCTGGAAAACGGCCATGAGATCATCGCACATACGGCAGGCAAGATGCGCAAGAACCGCATCCGTGTTCTGGCCGGCGACAAGGTTCAGGTCGAGATGACCCCATATGATCTGACCAAGGGTCGGATCAACTATCGCTTCAAGTAACGCCTGCCGCAATGGCGTTCATTCTCGGATCGGGCAGCCCAAGACGGCTGGACCTGCTGGCCCAGCTTGGCGTGCGGCCCGATGCCATTTGCCCTCCTGACATCGACGAAACGCCTTTGAAGGGCGAGCTTCCAGTTCCGTATTGCCACCGCATCACGCGCCAAAAAGTGCAGGCTGTTCAGGCGGATAGAGGTGACGTTACCCTCTGTGCAGATACCACCGTGGCCTTGGGGCGTCGGATTCTGGGTAAGCCCGAGGATGTGGGGCAGGCAGCGGAGTTTCTGCATTCCCTGTCTGGTCGTCGTCACCGCGTGATCACCTCGGTTGCGGTCCGGCGCGGAGACCGTGTGCTACAGCGTGATGTCATCTCACAGGTCAAGGTCAAACGTCTGTCGGATGTCGAGATCAACGCCTATCTGGCGACCGGAGACTGGTGCGGCAAGGCAGGTGCCTATGCGATTCAGGGGCCCGCAGGGGCTTTCATTCCATGGATTTCGGGGTCGTTTACTGGCATCGTCGGCCTGCCCCTGTCCGAGACCGCGGCCTTGCTGCAAGGCATCGGCTATCCACTGTATCGAGAGGCATCATGAAAGGTCGCACCATTGTTCTGGACCACATCCAAGGCCGCGAAGCGGCTGCGCTGATGGTTGACGGCAAGTTGGATGACTTCCTGATCGCCGCGGACGCCCCTGCGCCCGGCACGATCTACCGCGCCCGGGCTGACCGCCCGGTCAAGGGGCAGGGCGGAATGTTCCTGACCACGCCAGATGGCCCTGCTTTCCTGCGACAAGTCAAAGGCTTGGGTCCCGGCGCCCTGTTGTTGGTACAGGTCACCGGCTTTGCAGAGCCCGGCAAAGCCATACCGGTGAGCAATCGCATCCTTTTCAAAAGCCGCTATGCGATTGTCACGCCGGACGCTCCGGGCCTGAACATTTCGCGCAGTATCAAGAACGAAGACATACGCGATCAACTGCTTGAAATCGCGCACGAGCAGATGGGTGACAGCGCCTATGGATTGATCCTGCGCTCCTGCTGCGCGGGTGCGGATGCCGAAGAGATCTCGGAAGACATCGCGGCCATGTTGACGCAGGCCGAGCAGGTGATGAATGACGACGGGACCGAGCCTGAACTTCTCAGCGAGGGTGACAGCCCCCATATCCTTGCCTGGCGCGACTGGACCGACCCGGCCGAAGTCGTGACACAGGCGGGCGGGTTCGAAACCCACGGCGTTCTGGATGCGCTGGATACGGTGCGGGGAGCGTCCGAGCCTTTGCCGGGCGGGGGGCATCTTTACATCGAACCCACACGCGCATTGGTCGCCGTGGATGTGAACACCGGAGCGGACACCTCGCTGGCGGCGGGCACCAAGGCCAATTTCGCCTGCGCCAAGATGCTGCCCCGTGCTTTGCGCGTACGTGGGATGGCTGGTCAGATTACGCTGGACCTCGCGCCCATGCCAAAGAAGGATCGCCGCGGGTTTGAATCCGCTTTACGTACCGCGTTCAGATCGGACCCGGACGAGACGATTCTTGCAGGCTGGACCCCGCTGGGCCACTTTGAGTTGCAGCGAAAGCGTGGTCGCGTTCCTGTGATGGAGGTCCTGAAATGAGCTGCCCGATTTGCGGTGCCGCGACCGAGCAGAAATTTCGTCCGTTTTGTTCCAGGCGGTGTGCGGACATTGATTTGGCCAAGTGGCTGAACGGGTCCTACTCGGTTCCGTCGCAGCGCGAAGAGGACCTTGAAGTCGAGGATGACACGCAGGACTTCACGCCAAAGCGACCACATTGAAAAAATGTGAAAAAGCCTCTGGACACCGCTTGTAGCAAGTCATAGAAGGCCCCCACCCAACGACGAACGTCGTTCCCGTGCCCGGGTAGCTCAGGGGTAGAGCAGTGGATTGAAAATCCTCGTGTCGGTGGTTCGATTCCGCCCCCGGGCACCATAAAAATCAATAGCTTAGAGAAGATCTCGTGCCATGCACTCAAGTGCATGTGTAATTCGTGTGTAATCAGGCCGAACTTTTTGGCTTGAGCTTGCGAATGTTGCCTTGCTGATGGCCACTAACCCGCCCTTCCAGCCGATCCATTGCCGCCTCGATATGCGACCCGCTTTGATGCGCGTAGCGCGCAACCATGGACAAAGTCTTGTGACCGGAAATGCGCTGGACTGTGGGCAGGTCGACGCCCGCCTGAACCAGATGTGTCACCGCCGTATGACGAAGCGTGTGAGGGGTGATCTGGTCGGGATCAAGCCCAGCGCGCTCAGCGGAGCGGCGAAACGCCTTGCGGATCGTGTGAACGTGGCCGGTGGCGCTTCCCGGAGAGGGGAACATCCATTCGCAGCCTGGCGGCAGCATGTCCATGCGTCTTTCCAAATAATCAGCCAGTTCACGTGTGATAGGTTGCTCACGAGACCCCGCCTTCGCCTGCGGAACCCAGATCACTCGCTTTCCGACATCGACATCTTCTCGACGGATCGCGAGAATTTCCGCATGACGCATTCCCGTGTGCAGTCCAACCATGACGAAGGCGTGAACGTTTTCGTTGTGGTCCGATGCTGCCGCTTCCAACAACGCGACGCACTGATCATCCGTCAGGTTTACGATTCGCTGGTTATCTTCTTTGAAGCGATTAATCCTGACCGACTTGCTCTTGATCCACTTCCACTCGACGGCTTGGTTCAGCAGGTGTGAAAGTGTGGCCAATTCCCGATTCACGGTAGCCTTTGCTGCGCCCGCGGAGCGTCGGGCCTTCTTGTAGCGTTCAACGTCGAATGACTCGATTGCACTCAACGGCTTGGCCGCGAGGAATGGGACCAAGTGCTGCCGCAGCTGACGCTCTTTGATGTCGATGTTTTTTCCGTCACTATCCCGAAGCCTCTGAACGTAGCGGTCTGCGGCTTCTTCGAAGCTCAGTGGCGTCTTACGACCTCCGGGCAACTCCAAGCGCTGACGCCTTGCATCAGTTCTCGCTTGGGCGATGAAGTCTTCCGCCTGCTGCCTCGTTACACCCTCGGACTCTCGTCCGATCACGCAATGAATTCGCCGACGGTCAACCATGATGTTGACCGAATAGACTCCGTCGCCGTTGCCATCCCGTCGAAAGGTGATGCCGTGCTCTGAAATGGAAGCCCCTGACTTCAGAGAACGGATCGCGGGACGTGTGAGCTTTGAGAAGCGAATAGCCATTTCAATGAACCTCTAGAAAGGAATCTCGTCGTCGATTTCTTTACAGGGTGGCGTCGTACCAACATCCGGAAGGGCGTCTGGCTTCTTCTCGCCCATCGCGACCGCAACTAGGTCCTCCCAATATTCGTCAACCCGCTCTCTGACGATGGTGTCCAAACTGATGTTGAAATCCCAATCGTTCCCCCGCCAACGACCGCGCCAGAAATGTCCATTCTCTTCGATCAGCGCCCAAATGTGTTGCTCTTCGAAGGTCAACAACTCCGGAGCGACAATTCCGAGTGAGACCAAACGCTGGCTCTCGCGGACGTGCCAAAGCACATCGGCGCGTTCTCCGAAAGTATTCGGCTCATCAAAATCTGAGTTGCGCCATTTGTTGATGACCTGCGTCTGAATATGTTCGGCCAAGGTCGCTTCGATGAACGACGACTTAGTTCGCCGCTGAGACCTCGCCGCCAACTCACATAGATAATTTAGGCGTGGATCGAGCCGAATCGATACCGTCTCGGTCCTCCCGAGCTTGGAGCCTGCGCCTTTGGGACCCTTGATTGCCATGATGTCCTCGTGTCAAAACATTCTGTCTTGATCCATTTTGCACGTTACGTATTGAGTTTCAATACATGTCTTGCAATTCTTTCCGTGTGCCTACTGGCAAAACCTGTTGAGCAAGGAAACAAGCTATGAAAATCGACACTGACACGCAGCGCGTCTTCATTCACCCGGACGGACGGATGGACCGCAAGAACGCAGCCCGCTACCTTGGATGCTCGCCAAAGACGCTGGCCGATTGGGCGATGAAGGGCCAAGGACCGGATTACGTTCTGCTGGGCGGGCGCGCCTTCTACTTCCTCGAAGACCTGCAATCCTGGATCGCTGCTGCGCCTCGCCTCGCCGGGACCGGTGGCCGGGAAACCCCGGCAAGCGACTAGGTCGCAACAATGCCGGGAACCAAGAAGCCGGATCGCAGGCGTATCCGTATCAGGCGCACCTACTCCGTCCCCGAAATTGCGGCTCTCCTCGAAATTCACGTTCACACTGTTCGCCGATGGCTCAGTAATGGGTTGGGTTCAATTGATGGCCAGAAGCCGACACTGATCCACGGCGCTGAACTTCGCAGATATCTCGACACCCGCGCCAAAGTCAGGAAGCAAAAGTGCGGCCCGGATGAAATGTTTTGCCTTTCATGCCGTGCACCGCGCCTGCCAATTCTGGGCTCCGTCCACATTGCCGATCTCAACGAGAAAACGGTTCGTCTGGTTGGGGTGTGCTGCACATGTGGCAGGAAAATCTGCCGCGCAGGGAGCGCTTCACGACTGCCAGAATACACCGCGTCATTCGGGCCACTCCAGAGGCAAACCCCACGCTTAAAGGGGAGCAGCATTCCCCTCTTGGATGGTGACTCAAAGGAGCATGACGATTGTGAACAAATTCAACGCGGAAAATGAACGGATCAAGCGTGAGTATGCTGAGTTCCTGCGCGAAGCGGATCAAAAGTCAGAAGCCACGGTACGCGGGGTCGAAAAGGCGATCCTACGATTCGAGGAATACACCGGCTACTGCGACTTTGGACGCTTCAATCGCGATCAGGCGAAAGGCTTCAGGGCGGCGCTATCCTCGCCTGCTGACGAAAGCAAACGCCTCGGAAACTCGACGGTCCTATCGACCTTGAAAGCTGTGCAACGGTTCTTCCGGTGGCTTTCAGTACAACCTGGGTTCAAGTCCAAGATCGACACCAACGCCATCGCCTACTTCAACCTCTCTGAAAAGGACATTCGCGCGGCGACGTCTTCGCCTTCGAAGCCCTCGCCGACCATGGATCAATTGAAGCACGCACTGGCATCGATGCCTTCGGAGACCATTCTGGAAAAGCGTGATCGCGCCGTATTTGCGCTTCTCATGATGACTGGCATCCGCGACAACGCAGCCGCCTCTTTGCTGCTAGGCCATGTCGACATCGATCGGCAGATGATCGTCCAAGACCCGAAAACTGTCCGCACCAAAAACAGCAAGCTGATAGAGTCTGTGCTGTTGCCGCTTGGACCAGAGATTGAAAGCGTCCTGTTCTCCTGGGTCGGCTACTTGCGCGATGAACTCCGGTGGCAGCCCGACGATCCGCTCTTCCCTCAATCGCGGCACCGGATCGACGCTCAAAGGGGGCCGGTCGTCGACGACATCAAACGCCAAGTGTGGTCCAGTTCTCAACCGATCCGTCAGATTTTCAGACGCGCGTTTGATAAAGCTGGCTTGCCTTACTTCACACCGCACCGGGTACGGAACACCGTCGTTGAATACGCTTACCTCACCTGTCGGACGCCCGAGGAATTCAAAGCGTTCAGCCAGAACCTCGGCCATGAGAGCGTCGTCACGACCTTGTCTAGCTATGGACAGATACCTCTGGCCCGACAGCGCGAACTCATCCGCAACGCTGGTAAGAGCAAGGACTTAGACGCCAAGCTTGAACTCTTGTTGGAAAAATTCGACTTCAAGGACTTGTAGGCACTGGACCTATAAACGCGGCGCGGTTTAAACGGCAGCTTTGACCCAGAGCGGACACTGGCGAAAAATGCGGCTATGACCGCAGTGCGGACATAGCTGCCGTCCACTTAGCACAAGGCAATGACCGCTCGCAGTCCAAAGAGGGCACCAAAATGTACTGCGCTAAGTAGGCTCGCGCACAAAACGCAAAGCTGGACTCAGGCAATTTCTTTGAAATCACAATTGATTTTGCAGTGAATGGCTCGGCAAAACGCAAAAGATCCAGTGTCAAATTTTGATTCAGCTGCTTTTCTCAATAGTGTTGGAAAGCAGAAAATTATTGATCGCAAGTCGCCAAGCATAAGGGTCAAGGTTGCAGAATGAAACTCTCGTATCTCCTTCACGGTCACGTAACCCATCAACTTTACTGGCGATCACATTGCGCTTCGCGGCAAGCGCTTCGTCCAGCACAAGTCCATAAGCCTCCCAACGCGAGGGAATCGCAATGATATCGACGGCTTGATAAGCTTTTGCCGGGTCCTTGGCATGGCCCTTAAATTCGATGCGCGGGTCACCCTCTGCCAACGCCTCAAGGTATGAACGCTGACTGCCTTCGCCAAAGATCAACAAGCGCGCCTCCGGCGTTCGGGTTGACCGAAAACCCTGGATCAGGATGTCGAACCCTTTCTGCTGTTCCAGCCGCCCGATAGCGCCAATTGTGGTCTTTGACTTGGGAGGCATAGTGTTGCGTGACAACTGCTCAAGATCAACGGTCGGAGGAATGACAGCCAGTTTTTCCGAAGCAGCCAGGCGTCGTTCCTTCATCCAGTCCGACTGCGCATGGCTGACGGCGACCACCTGATCAAAGAAGGAATAGATCACACGCAGCATCGCAAAAAACCGACGTTTATAAGGGACATTAAGGGTGGTGAATGCCCGGGTGTAACTGTGTTCGACATGGACCAGTCGAGTGTCCAGGTGCATTGCGCGAAGCGCCGAGAATGCGGGTAGGCTTCTCCAGCTTGGTACGACGTGGGACACGATGACATCCGCATTCAGTTTGCCCCAAGAAAATGCTGTCCGTTTGACTTTCAACACCTTTTGCTCGACCGCGCCGGACAGATCTGATTGCGCCAAAAGATGGTCGAGCATCCGCATCACGCCACCCGCTGTGGTGTCGTCTACCAGGTGTAGGATCTTTTTCTGTTCCATGATGACCCCTCTCTCAGATCGATTGAAGTTTGGATTTCATTTGTCCCAGCCGGGTGATCGGGCCGGGTCCAAGCGTTTTCAACACAAGGGCCGCGGCGAAGGTGCTGAACGATTTCATAGGTTCCTCAAGCACCGGGCGGAGGCTTTCCTGGACGCTGCGCGCAAACAACTCCCAAGCTGTGTCCTGATCGAGGTTGGTGATGGCCCGCCGCGCCAGATAGCGCAGCTGATAAGCACGGGCCGAGGGTTCGTGCCGGGCAAAGAATTCAGGGTTCAGCGGGCGCAGCTTCGCGACCATCCGCTCCCACGCCTCCAACTGGCGATCCAAAGCCGCCGAAAGCCCGCCTGCGTTGATCCGGTAGTGGGTTAGAAGCCCCGGAACACCTTCGATCTGCCAATCGGTCTTCAACATCAACCGCATCCAGCATTCGATATCTTCGGACTGGCGGAATGTCTCATCGAAGACCCAATCCCGCTGGGTTTCAAAGCTCGGGCGGTAGGCCAGAGCCTCCAGCACCGTCTTTCGAATAACGGCCGCCGATCCATTGCCGATTGGGTTGCGGTTCAGAACATGTGCTGCGGTCACATCCTTCAGGCGGGGTGCTTGTTTGATCCCCATCGCGCACCCCGCCTCGTCGATCAAGGCACTGCCGGAGTAACTAACCCCCACATCCGGTTCGGCCTTGAGATGATGAATATGAGCCGCCAGCTTTTCGGGCATCCACAGATCGTCGGCGTCGCAAAAGCCGACGAATGCACCACGCGCGGCAGCGATGCCGGTATTTCTGGCCCCCGCCAGCCCGCGATTGGCTTGCTGGACCAGTCGTACGCTTGGGTCGCTTTGGTGTGCGCGGGCAATCTCGGCGGTCGCATCCTGCGATCCATCGTCGACAATGATGATTTCGAAATCGTCATAGGTTTGCGCCTGCAGTGAGGCGAGCGTTTCGGCCAAGGTTGCTTCGGCGTTGTAGGCGGGTACGACGATGGATGCTGTGGGCATGGTGATCTCCTTCAGAATTCTCATGAAAACAACGCGCGTTTGATCGCTTGCGGCAGGATCGGGGCCAGCGCGGCCCCTGCGACGGTAAGCAGTCCTCGGCGCAGGGGCAGCAGGAAACTGCGCGCATGCAGGCTCAAGCCGTTGCGTGTGTAGAACAGGGCCTGACTCTGATGCCCCAACCGCAGCGCCCGGCGTGCAAGATAGCGCTGATAGATGGCCTCGGATGACCGCGACGGGAACACGCCATATGATGCGGCTGTTTTGACCGCGTAGGCCCGCCCAGCGCGCATTGCGGCCAAATCCGACGACAAGCCCCGGGCGCTGGTGCGATACCAGACTTGGAACTGATTGACCCCTTCGATGGTGAACCCTTCGCCTGCGAGGCGGATCAACAGCTCCAAGTCTTCGTTATGCACCGTTCTCGTGTCTAACCCGCCAACGGCGTTGAAGACTTCACGACGTATCGAAAGATTGGACATGGTGCAGACCGGGTTCTCGGCCAACAGGTCCTGAATGGTCAGCGTTGCACTTGGAACGGTCGAGCGTGTCTGAGAATCTCCGGGCTGATCGGTGAAGAACCGGATTTGCCCAAAAACTGCATCTGTCAAAGACGGCTGAAAGGCTTCGTCTAGTTGCGCCAGCTTGTCCTTGTGCCACAGATCATCCGCGTCGCAGAACGCCAGTAGGTCACCCTTGGCCAGTTCGGCCCCATAGTTGCGGGCAGCGCTTGGGCCATCGAAGGGGCTGCTGGCGACCCGGATACGGTGGTCTTGCGCGATGTGATCTAGCACGACGGACAGGCACGCGCTTGAGGGACGGTCGCCGACGCAGATCACCTCCCAATTCGTGAAGCTTTGCGTGCGAATGCTGGTCAGCGTGTCGGCAATTGTATCCGCATCGGTGTGAAACGGCACGATGACGGTAAAGCGGGTCATTGGAAGCCGAACCTTTCTGTTGATTTGTGATCCCGTGGCAACAGCACCCAAGAGGCGGTCAACATCAGGGCAGTACTGGTCAGCAGGTATCCGAACGCCACTGGCATCAGCCCGAACGGAGCCATGATCGCGGTGTTGAGGATCAATGCGAAAGCCAAAGCCGCGCTGACCCGCAGCTCAGTAATCGCGCGGTTCTCGGACCGTAGCCAGCCGGCCACGGCGGACCAGATGACGCTGGGTAATGCGGCAAGGCACAAGACCGAAACCACCGGTGAAATCTGTTGCCACTCGGCCCCCAGCAGCAGCGGCACGTAGACCGGCGCAAGCGCGGCTTGCAGAAAAACCAACGGGCTCAGCACCAGGAGGGACGTGCCGAGCCCATGACGCAGCGCCTTGGTTTTATCCGGGGCTGCGCAAAGATGTGGGAAAAGAACGACTGAAAAGGCCTGCGTGAACGATGTCGCCAAGCCGAGCCCAGCGTTGAAAGCCATGAAGTAGATGCCAAGGCTCTCGGCCCCCAGCATCGCGCCGACGACAAGCTTGTCGGCTTGCAGACGCAGAACTTTGACGATCTCGACCCCCAGAACGGCCCAGCCGAACCCAACAAAGGGGCGAAGGGCAGCAAATCCTTGTTTGGTATCCGATGCCCAGGGACGCAGACGGCGCATCAGGACCAGCCAGATCGGAGCGGCCAGCAAGCGGGGCAGCACCAAAGCCAGCGGCGAGGCCCAGAGCAGCGCCAGTAGCGCCGCCATGACATTCGCGCCAACCACCTGCCCTCCGGCAATGGCGGCGGTCTGTTGCAGCTTGCCCTCACGCATCGCAAGCGCGGCCTGTACCAGACCGGCAGGCATGAACAGGTACTCTCCGGCCAGAATGGCGAGCAGCAGCGCCAGCGTCTCATGCCCTACCGCATAGAGAGCAATGGCGATAGCCAATTGCAGCAAGAACAGCGTCCCGCACCAGACCCAGAAGATGCGATGCGCGGTATTGCAGCGCTGTTCCAACTCAGCCTGAGGGGCTTGGATGATCCTCTGCCCCACACCGTTTTCGGTCAGCGCCTTGAGGATATCCCCGGCGGCGAGGGCAGCTGCAGCCAGACCGATCGCCTCGGGGCTGAGGCTGCGGGCCACGACAACAACGACCAAAAGACGCGACGCCTTTGCAGCCACTTCGGACGCCGCATAGGCCAGCAAGTGCCGCAAAAAACCGGAATGTGCCAATCGCTGAGTCATCTCACCTAATGTCCAGAAACAGTGTTGAGCTCAGTTTTAATTGGCGGCGAAGTCTCTGTCCCAGACGCGGGTGGACAGCCGAACGAACCATCCGGTGAGCGACCTATCCGAATGGGATAGGCGGCAATCCCGATACCGGTCTGACACATAGGAAAGCACTGCTGTAGCTGTGGATGCAGTTCAGGAGAGTTGAAAATGATACGACATTTCAAAGTTTTGGTTTTAGGAACCGTCAGCGCAATTGCTCTGTCGGGCTGTAGTAGCATGAAGACCCCGCGCAACATCGAATCCGTCGCGAAGGGCGAAAGTTATCAAGCCCAGTACCGGTCCCCATCGCGGCGCCTTGCAAACGCGCCTTTGCTGCAATCGGAGCATATGAACGGGCGCGCATGTCGGTCTCAGGCCGGGGATCAAGGCGCAAGCGCCTTTGCCAAATGGTCACAGCCTGCTCTTAGTCCGCTGTTGGGCGAAAAGCTTTCGCGCAATGACATGGTGCAGATCACAATCGACGGTGACGAACTTCTCAGCGACACCTACGTTGTGTCTCGCGATGGCGACCTGAAGCTGCCCTACCTGCCACCGGTGCGCGCGCAGGGTCGAACAACCGAACAGGTGGAGCGGGATGTGGCCCGTGTTCTGGTGGAGGCGCAGTTCTATGACAGCACGCCGCGCGTAACGGCGCGCATTAGCGACTTCGCCTCGGTTACTGTCGGCGTGCAAGGTGCAGTGTTTGAACCCCACTCGGTTGAGATCGGAGGCATCCCCGGCGACGCGCTGGATCGAGGACGTCAGGGTGTGTTGGGAGCCTCGACCGAGGCGCGCAACCTGTCGGTTGCCATTCGTTCCGCTGGAGGCGTACGCCCGGATGCTGATCTGTCAGCGGTCGAGCTGCACCGTCACGGCACGATCTATCGTATGGATCTGCGCGGTGTGTTCGAAGGCACCGACCCGACCGACATTATGCTGCTGACCGGGGACAAGATCGTGGTCAACAGCCGAGGATGTTTCCAGGATGACTTGATGCGTCCCAGTCCGATCAGCCCGCCCGGTGTAACGCTGTACATGTCAAACCTCACTCAACCAGCCACCGGAAACGCTGAATCGGCCATCGGACGCGACGTGCGCGAAGTTCCCTATGGCACGCGCTATCTTCAGGCGGTTGTCGACACCAACTGTGTCGGCGGAGCCAAGACCACCAATGCCAATCGCAGCGCGGTCCTGTTCACCCGCAACCCGATGACAGGCAACTCGATCGTCATTGAACGCAACATCGAAAAACTGCTGCGGCGCGGGGATCGGGATGATTATGACCCCTATGTTCTGCCGGGTGATGCCATTGCTTGCTACGACAGCAAGGTGACCGGCCTGACCGAGGTTGCCCGTGCGGTTGGTATCGTCGGTGCTGCGGCGCTGCTGGCGCCGTAAATCAATCCCGAGCGGGCGATGATTTCGCCCGCTCCCAAGCGGTGGAGACTGCAGCGAGCTTGTCAGTGATGTCTTTGTGTTCTTTTGCTGCAATCTCTACCGCAACTAACGCCTCTCGAAACTCTTCCGCACCGAAGGTCGCCGCGCTACCGGCCAGTTTGTGGCAGGCCCGTGCGAGCTCATTCGAATCTGACCGACCAAATGCTCGGGTTTCGAGCCATCCAATGAACTCATCCCCTTCGGCAATAAACTTGGCATGAAGGCGGGCAAAGACCTCAGGCCCGACGCTGTCTTTCAACTCTGCCAATGGATCAGGCTGCGCACTCTGCGAAACCGGCATCTCGGGTTGCGTGACCATCGAAAGCGCCCTGCGCAGGGCGTCTATCGAAATTGGCTTGCCGATGAAAGCCGTCATTCCAGCGGCGCGAAAGGCCTCAACTGCGTCTGGAAGAACGTTGGCCGACACCGCAATAATCGGCACATCTGCCGATTGCCCCTGACCGTTACGAATATGATGCGCAGCGGTTGGCCCATCCATCACTGGCATACTGATATCCATCAGGATCGCGTCAAAGCGCTGTCCCTTGGCCTTATCGACGCCGACCTGCCCGTTTTTTGCTGTCGTCACACGGTGACCGTCCAGCGCCAGCATGTTGCAGATAACCTCGAGGTTGATCTCGTTATCTTCGACCACCAACAAGTTCAGAGGGCGAACGGTCTCGGTATTGATCTGAGCAGCTTCTAGCAGTTGGTCGCGCGCCCACGGCTGCAACGGTATCCGCAGCCAGAAAACACTGCCTTCGCCCAATGTGCTTTCCGCCCCGACCTCACCGCCCATGGCCTGCGCGAACCTACGGGCAATTCCCAGGCCAAGCCCGGTTCCTCCGACCGTGCGACCGATAGATGGATCGCTGGTGTAGAAGTCATCAAAAATGGCGTCGATCTCATCATCGGCGATGCCAGCCCCGGTATCGATCACACGCACTTCGTATACATGTGCCTTACCCTGATCTTCAGGTTCACATCTTTCGACCTCAATAGAAACACGGCCATTTTCGGTAAACTTGATCGCATTACCCACGAGGTTCAGCAGAATTTGCCGCAACCTTTGCGCATCAGTCGCGACATGCGGATAGGCTCCACCCACCCATTGCCAAGAGATTGAGTTGCCGCGCGAGGCCGCATTGCCGCTTTGACCATCCACTAGGTCCTGCAGCATCGCGTTCAGGTCGGTTGGCTCGTGCGCGACTGACAGCTTGCCGGCCTCGAACCGAGCAATATCCAGCACCGCATCCACATGGTTTTGCAGAACCTGGCCCGAGATCTCCATGTTGCGGACAAACTGAGACTGCTGTTTGGTCGTGCGTGTATTCTTTAGAAGGGTGAGGTTGCCCAGCAGCCCGTTCAACGGGGTTCTGATCTCATGGCTCATTACAGTCAGAAAATCCGACTTCGCCTTTTCCCCGGCAAGGGCACGGTCGCGGGCCGAGACAAGCTCTTTCTGATCCGCAACGCTTTGTGAGATATCGCGGACGAAACCGATTACGATTTCCTCGTCCCCGGCCTGGGCGGATTGCAACGCAAGTTCGACGGGAAAGACCTCACCATTCTTGCGCATCGCCTCAAGCTGGACGCGACCTTTGCCGACGACGTGGCGGTCTCCTCCGCTCTGCATCCGCTCCATGCCTTGGTTGTGGGCCTCGCGTAGATGCGAAGGCACAATCAATTCACCGATCGAATGCCCTTTGGCCTCTGCCTCGGAATACCCGAAAATTGCTTGTGCAGCCGCGTTGAACTCCAGCACTGTGCCGGCGGCGTTCACCACGATCACGGCATCCAATGAGGTCGAAAGGATCGTATTCATGCGTTGGTTTGCCTGCTGAATCGCCTGCCCCCGCCGATCAGCTTTGCGGTTGACCACCAAGAGGTATGCGCTGACCGCAGTCAGCGTCAGAAATAACCCACCGGACAAAACGGCCAGTTGAAACAGGCTGAGCGCGGTTTCCTCACGGCGCTGATCCGACTGGCTTGCAAAGTACGAGATCGCCGAGACCGAAAGTTCGCGCACCCGCGGAGCGATCCCCTGCGCACCGTCATAGAGATTTGACAGCCCAGCAATCAGGCCTGGGTCCTCAGCGTCGATTGTAGGCACCGAGGCCTTCAAATAGGCGGAGACGTCGTTCAGAGGTTCAACGAATTTCGGGTCACTTCGCAGCGTTTCAAACAAACGCGAGGTGTCAAGAATGTCGATACGACTATACAAAAGATCGAAACGGCGGCGGACAAGGTCCAGGTTTTCAAGACTTGGCCCTGCATCCGATACACCCGCCTCAAGCGCGTTGAGGTAGAACAGGAACTCGACTTCGACCTGCGTTAGCGTCCATTGCACGTTATCTGTCCGGGCTGACTGCCGGTCGCGCAGGTCGGATATCACCTTGGCGGACAGCAACAAAACCAAAGCAAGGGCACCCAGAACGGCGATGCCGATGAGCCCGAAAGCCCACCGGCGCCGCGAGTGGTTTTGGAAATTTCTTGTCAATGTCTGGCCCGTATCGCCCACTTCATACCGTATTGTAACCCCACGCTATTTAACGATTTCCAACCTGTCGAGTTGCCAAATACTGCGAGAGTAAATCACCTCTGTCTGGTACTCGGTGTCACTGTCGTATGGATATACGATCCATAGCGGACCTTTCTGCCGCCGTGACATCGCCGCGCCGTCCATCTCATAGGCGACAATCGGGTCCTGTGCCGAGATCGACGCCACAGGGATCTCAACCGCGTAGTCGTTGATCGCCGTCGCCCGGATCGCGTCGCCCTCTGCTCCGATCCGTTCCAGCAAGACAGACAGGGGGACGCCGACAAAGTTGGTTTCGCCTTCAGTCCAGATCGTCGAGGTTTCAAAACTGCGCTGCGGCATCGCCTTCAACATTTCCATATCGAACTGCGCCGCCCCTTCGGGCCCGGTCTGTGCGATATTGCCCGAAATGGTCAGGACGACCTCACCTGACGGGGCCGCCAAGTCTTCGGCTTGCGCAGACGTCAGGCAAAAAGTGAACGCCGCTGTTATGATCGCAAAAAACAGACGCATCTTGGTCTCCATTTCTTTGACCATAAGAAACCAGAAATAGGTCCGCAGCGACAGATGGGCATGGGGATACGCACCTATCCGTTCGGATAGGTGCCTCTGTCTTATGCGGCGGCAGACAGGAGGTTCATGCGCTGACGTAGCATGGATTTGAATCCGTCCCGCAGTTCGGCACGTTGCAACGCAAAGACGGTGGTTGCCTCAAGATATCCGGCGACCGATCCACAATCGAAGCGCTCTCCTTGAAAGGCGAAGCCGTGGCAACCGGTCCTTTCGATATCCGCCGCTATCGCATCGGTCAGTTGGATTTCATTGCCCGCGCCGGGTGCCAATCCGTTCAACTGATCGAAAATAGACGGGTGCAGCAGATACCGCCCGACAATGCCAAACTCGGATGGGGCCTGGTCGGCGGATGGCTTTTCAACCAACCCTTTCAGATGCTGCACCTGCCCAGCCCTATGCGCGATATCGACCACGCCATAGGCGCTGATCCGGTCGGAAGGAACGGCTTCAGTCGCGATCATGTGGCTGCCTTCAAAGTTCTGAACCATTTGCGCCAGGACCGGGCGCTGCGCATGGATCACATCATCCGGCAGGATCACCGCAAAGGGTTCATCACCGACAATGTCACGCGCCAGCGACACTGCGTGGCCCAGACCGCGCGGGCTGTCTTGTTGGACAAAGCTGTAAGTCTCATCCTCAAGGTTCGTGCGGCGCAAACGGTTCAGCAGGGTGGTTTTGCCGCCATCTTTCAGTTTGCGCTCCAGCCCCGAGTTGCGCCCGAAATACGCCTCAAGCGCGGAATGGCCGGTTGAGGTGATGAAGATGAACTCATCAATCCCGGCGGCGCGGGCCTCATCAACCGCATATTGGATCAGAGGGCGGTCGATCAGCGGCAACATCTCCTTGGTTACAGATTTTGTAGCGGGCAGAAACCTTGTGCCCAGACCCGCGACCGGGAAAACAGCTTTGCGAATACGTGTCATTTCAATGCTCCTAGGTTTGATCAGTAAGCACCGCGACCCGACACGACGGCACGTGCGGTCAATGCGATGAGGATGAGATTCAAAAGGGGCGAGCGGGAGCGGACATAGGCCGTATCCAGCTCGATCATGCGGTCAAAATCGATGCCTGCACGGCCCGAAACCTGCCAGAGGCCCGTGATACCGGGACGCACCTGAAGGCGCTCAAGTGCTTGTTCGGGATAGGCTGCAACCTCTTCAGGCAAAGCCGGGCGCGGGCCGACCAGCGACATATCCCCTTTCAGCACGTTGAAGATTTGCGGCAGTTCATCCAGCGAGCACCGGCGCAGAGCTTTCCCGACACGGGTGATGCGTGGATCATTTTTGGCTTTGAAGCACACGCCCTCACGATCTGACTGGGTGAGCAGATCCGCACGCCGCGCTTCGGCGTCCTGCGTCATCGAGCGGAACTTGTACATCGTAAAGGGCACGCCGTTTCGACCGATCCGTGTCTGCCGAAAAAAGGCGGGGCCGCGACTGTCCAATCGCACCAATGCGGCGATTACGGCCATGGGCAGGGCCAGAAGAGACAGCGCGACCACCGCCAAAGTGAGGTCCAGCAGGCGACATGCTGAGACCTTGGGAACAGAATTGTGCGCGGCACGCCCAAGGAATTCGAAATTGCCCAATAGATATCTGCGGGCCATGCGACGGGGCTCCATCGCCAACCGCCATGCCCACTCCATCCGGAAGCGCCGAACAATGCGCGGTGCCCGGCGCACGTTGCCAGCCAGGAAATCAAACAAAGCACCCACGCCCAGCGCGATACAAGGATCAAGCCGGTGGCGGTTCTGCGTGATCCACAGCTCCTGCAGCGGGACGCCCATCGCGACCAACAGGATGTCCGCGCCGGACTGGTTGATATCGTCGATCGCCTCATCAACCCGCGCGGCCCCCGCGTAGCCATCGCGGGTACCAGCCACGGCCAAATCGGGGAACATGTGCTGCAACCGCGCCGCCGCTGCCTGAGCTGTTCCGGGACGTCCCCCCAACAGGTAGACCGACTGCCCAAGGCACGCCGCGCGTTTCAGCAGTTTGGGCACAAAGTCCGTACCGTTCAGGTTCTCGGCCAACGGGACGCCTTGCAACTTTGCCGCGACCTCTACTCCAATACCGTCAGGTAGGATCATATCTGCCCGGGCCAATGCTGCTCGATAGGTATGGTTACGGGCCCGTATGTTTGCGCAATGTGCGTTCAGGAAAAATACCGTCCGGCGCGTCCCATCCAGCAGTTTTGAGATCACCTGTCCGGATTGGGTATTCACAATTGGCAAACCCAAAATCTCGGTCTTTTTCAGAGGTGGTATGGGTGTTGGCTGCGCGCCTTTGTAAATATCTTGGACTGACAGGAACTGCATGGAACTCTCCGATCAACGATGACAATCTGTGGCTTCAGACTGCCAATGTGATCCTGCAGCCGATAGGCGAGCATCCGGAGAGGGATCGGAGAATAGGTCTATTCAAGCGACCCCGCAGCACATAGCGTGGTGGAAACGGCCCGCTGACCTATCCGATTGGATATTCACCTGTCCGTCAGGAAGGCTTCATGCCATGGGTTCAATGATTTATTAACGCATTTGGGTGTGGTTGGGGGCAGACGGAGATTTGAGATGAAAGTTCTTATTGCTGACGACCACGAGCTTATTTTGGACACGCTCGTTGCCTTCATAGATGCCGCAGGCGGGATCGAGGTAGAGACCGCGCCGGATTTCCCGGGCGCGAAGACTCTGATTGAGAACGACGGAGCCTTTGATCTGGTCCTTCTGGACCTGAACATGCCCGGCATGAACGGGTTGGCCGGACTTGAAACCTGCATCGCTTTGGACGGTGCCCAGCATGTGGCCTTGTTTACCGGCGACACCTCGCGCGATCTGGCGCAACGCGCGCTGGAACTTGGCGCGGCCGGTTTCGTCCCAAAGACTCTACCTGCCAAATCCCTGGTTAACGCGATCCGCTTTATGGCGATGGGCGAGCAATACCTTCCTGCGGGTTTCATGAACGCGGAGCAGCCAGAAGACTCCCACCCTATGGCTCAAAAACTCACAGAGCGAGAGCGGCAAGTCCTCAAAGGGCTGACTGAGGGCAAATCCAACAAGGAAATCGCCCGCGATCTGGATCTGTCAGAGCCGACGATCAAACTGCATATGAAGACTTTGTACCGCAAAGTTGGTGTCAGCAATCGAACCCAGGCCGCCTTGGCCGCGCGCGAGGCGGGGTTGTTCTAAGCGTGACTATCCAAAGGGATAGGGGGCGCTCCCAATCCCCTCGGCCCCTAGCCTGCTGAGCGAATGATCAGCGATCAGATGCGGTATATCACCCTTGCAAGAAAGGGTTTTTCCATGCCGCAACAGATTTCGAACTCCTCTGATTCCACGCGCGACATGCAATTTCTGCATTGGGTGCGCATTTCCCGATCCAATTTTAGAACGCTGGGGTGGCGTCGCATCTTAAAGGGTGGGCGCCTTAGCGATCTAGGCCGCCTGCCCCGTTACGTGGCACTGTTCCTTCTGGGTGCGAGTTGCATCTGGGCCCCGATCAGCGGATATCTGGCAACCGCGCCAGTCAAATACACCTCACACGCATCGCTTATCCTGCCAGGGTCTGGCGCTTCGGCGTCGGTGAACCTGGCCGATATCGGTCAGGCATCCTCATACGCGAATTCTGCCTTTGCCAACGGTTCGATCAGCCCGACCGAGACGTATAAACGTTTGTTGTCGGCCGATCGCATCCTCGATGCGGCAGCCAAGGCGGTAGAGGCTGACCGAGATGCGTTTGGCAAGCCGCGGGTTCAACTGGTCGATCAAACCAGCCTGATCCATATCGAGCTTCGAGCGGCCTCTCCGGCTGACGCTCAGCAATATGGTGACGCCCTAGTGGCGGCTTTTTTCGCCGAAATTGACGCTCTGCGCGCCGATGAAATTGCCACCCGTGAGGCCAGCAATAGGGGCGCGATCGAAGACTACACGCGCGCAATTCAGGCCACACGGGCCGAAATCAAACAGCTGCAGTCGCAAAGCGGCCTAGTATCAGTCGCGCAATACCAAGAGCAGGTCGCTGCAAATGACCGTGCAAAGCAGGAGTTGCGTACGCAGGAGAGCGAGCTGGCACGCCAATCGGAACGTGTCGCCGCGCTTCAAGTCGCGTTGGATCTGCCCTCTGATGCAGCGGCGGCAACGCTGAAACTCTATGCTGATGCGCAGTACCTATCGTTGCTTGAGGACGTGTCGGCGGGGGCTGCAAAGCTGGCGCAAGCTGACGCGACCTATGGATCGCGCCATCCGATCTACGTGAATGCCCAAAACGACTATGAAGGGGCGCGTTCAGTTGCGTTACAACGCGCGACGCAGGTGACGGGCTTGACGGCCGAGCAGCTCGGTGGACTGGATCGCGCGCCGGAAGGGCAACGGGCGCAGTTGCTCAGCGAGTTGGTGCGCGAGGATGCCTTGCGTGCGGGATTGGAAGAACATTTCGCGACGCTGCGCGCACAAGTTCGTCTGGAAACTCTGCGCTTGTCAGACCTCGCCCCCATCGCCGCTGAATTGGAGGACCGGCAGAGAGATTTCGCAGTGGCAGAAGCCGTGTTCGCCTCTGCCATCGCTCGGTCCGAGTCGAAAAAAACCGATGTCTACGCCTCCTACCCGTTGATCCAAATGTTGGAAAACCCGTCGCTTCCGACCCGCCCGACTTCACCGAACAAGAAGATCTCGATTGCCGCCGGGATCGCCGCAAGCTTTATGCTGCTAATGGGTTTGGTGCTGGCATGGGTCCGGAACCCGCTGATCTCAAAGCTGCTGAAAGACCAGAGAGAGGCCGCAGTTTGACGCGTGCAGCCCCTCAAACCCCGGTCGAAAAGATCGTCTGGTACACGCTGATCTGGACTTGGCCGTTCTACGGGCTCGGTGCGCTCTATGTTGTCGGTCCAGTGCTGGGTTGGATGTTGGCTGCGATGGCCGGATTGTCACTTTACCTTGGCCCGGCGATCCGCTCGGACATGCGCGCAACCGGCCCCGTCCCCGCCTTGGTCTGGATCTGGAGCGTTGGCATGCTGGTTATGCTGGTCTCACTTTGGGCAGGCCACGCGGATTGGAACCTCGGCACCATCAAAACGATCAAGTCGAGCATCGGTTGGGCCAAGGGTTGGGCGCTGATCCCGTTGTTTATCCTTGCAGGGGCGGTTTTACCAATCCGGCGAGCGGTTTTAGTAAGAGGACAATGCGCGCTGGGCCTTTGGACTTTGTGCCTTCTGCCGTTGCTAGTGGTCGCTCCCTATGCCGGACTGCCGCACTTGCTGTTTACGTCTCCTTTGAAAGCAGTGGGCGGTCCGGGACCTGAATATTTCTCGGTCTACCTGTATACAATCGACCCCGCCAGCGGCACGCCGCGTTGGCAGTTCTTTGCGCCCTGGTCGCCTTTCGCAGCCCTGTTGGGTGTCTGTATGGTCTTGTTTGCTTTGGAGGAAAAACACCGCAGTTGGAAAGCCATCGGTCTAGCTGCCGGAGTTCTGATGATCCTGATGTCCAAGTCCCGTATGGGCTTGGTTGGATTAGTAGTCTGCTCGCTGTCACCCCGCCTTTTGCCGCTTGTCGCCCGCAGCTTGGGATGGCTGTTATTGTCTACAGCCACCACAGCCATAGCCGTTTGGGGCGTAGTCTTTGTCGAGTTCGGCAACCGAGCCATCTACAGCTTCAAATCCGCGCGGGCCGACAGTACCCGCGTACGCGAAACGCTGCAGCGCATTGCGTATGAACGATGGCAATCGGATGCGATGGTTTTCGGGCACGGCACGGTCAGACCCGGAGCGCATCTTGTCGAATACATGCCGATCGGCAGCCATCACACCTGGTACGGGTTGCTATTCGTCAAAGGGTTGACCGGATTTGCCGCGTTTCTCATCCCTTTCGTCGTTCATTTCGCAATCGTCACCTTGGACGCCATAAAGTCGGAACGCGGGAGGCTGCCGCTCGGGCTGTTGCTCACTGTTCTCCTGCTGACTTTTGGAGAGAACGTCGAAATCCAAACCTATCTCCTCTGGCCGACCTTACTGATGCTCGGATTGCATTTGCGAGAGGTCAAATCAGTGTGTCTGGGAAGCTGATACGCCGCTAGGATTGTTGCGATACCAGCGTAGTGTCAGACGTCATTCTTTTGGGTTGGTTCAATTACCACTCTCGAGAACGAATGGTAGAGATTTTCAGGTGAAGACTTTCATGTTTTTTTTCGGTGAACTTGCTGTCGATCTGAAATCTGCATCTCAAAGTTCATCAACGACAGTTTGGTTCTTCAGCCAACTACTGAGATCGGATATCTGGTAGTCTGCTTTGGGCTCAACGCGGTCATCTGAGCGATTTTGTCAGATGACTGATAAAGGGCCGTTTGCGGTCGTAGCCTTTTGGTGGATGTGAACAAGTTGGCAACCTTGTGTGAAGGCTTGTGTAATTTTTGTGTAACTCTGCCCAGATCGTTCTGGGTTCGTTCGACATGGACTGGACGCGATTATGTGATCGCTTCGACGAAAGGTCTTAGCTTTTCAAGCATATCTTGCATTATTGGTGAAGTTCGGATGCTCGGGGCCAATAATTGAAAATCCTCGTGTCGGTGGTTCGATTCCGCCCCCGGGCACCACTTCAAGTCATAACCTGTTGTTCACCATCAGTTTTCTTTTGGAAACTGCGCGGGCGTAGGACATGGTGTATGACAAATCTGTTCCCTTCTCGTTCACTAAGAATGGTATCTACTACTTCGAAAGGCGAGTTCCGTCTGACCTCTTGAAGCACTACAACACGAAGAAAATCGCGTACTCGCTGCGAACACGCTCGGCACGGGTCGCGTCAGCACAGCGTGACAGATTTGAGGTGCTGTTTCTTGGTCTCGGAATTGCACTTCTTTCTGCGTGTCATCCGAACCGCGACACCAAAGAGATCATGTCCGAAAGACCGTTCGACTCTGGCGTCCTTTGCCTCGCCTGAAAACAGCGCTTCTTCCGGTTGTTGGAGCGCCTGTTCGCGTTGATGTGCGATCGAATCTGCCGTGATGCGGCCTGTGATCAATGAAACGCCCGGCGTGAGTGCGGGGGCCGCTACATAGGGTAGTTCAGCTTTGCGTGCGGCCGCCATTTCAGACGAAACCGGTGGCACCTCGTTGAACCGGCTCGTTCCGATGCTGCCAGGGCTATCTTCTGCCAGTGTCGGGGGGTGGGGCGTGTCGGTTCCATCGACCAAAGTCTGCAGCATAGCTGCAGCTGCGCTGCGGGCGGCCGAGCTGGAATGAAGTGGCACGGTTTGCACGGCGTCATGCGCTGCCATACGGGCTTCCACCGCGGCCCAGCGAAGACGCAGCTTCTCGTGCTGCGAAAGATGTTCGGGGCGCTTCAATCGCGCGGCGCGTTCTTGAACGCCCTGATTGAACGCCGGTGAAATGAATTCCCTGAACTTGGTTGCATGGATACGCGCTGCGATCGGACGCTCATAGATCGGAAGCTGTAGCAGTCGTTCCGGTGGCATCTCCTCACGCAGACCGTCCTCGACAAGACTGCGAAGAACAAACGCTTCGAGGCGATGAAGGCGCGCGCGTTCCGTCGTCAGGGATCCATCCATCCGCTCGATCATGCGCACATTCCGCAAATCGTCCAGATAGGCGCGGAGTTCGGCCTTGAAGAAAGCCGGTATATCGACTTCCGGCAGCGTGATATGAGCGTTTTCCTCGAGCATTCGATCCATGTGTGCGGTCAGTTGCACACAGGACCTATGAGCCGAGTTTCGATCTGTCGTCCCCAAGGACACCATGACCGGCGGCAAACATGTGGATAACTTGGGGACACGCCTGCGAAAGAAGTAAATCCCGCGGCGCCGCGTCAGGTAAAGAGTGCCGTGCATCGTGACCTCGATTCTGGGTCACTGCCAGGAATGCTGTCAGATCCGTCATCAGACCGGTTTGCAGGAGGCCGTGCAACCTCGTGTGTAACCAGCTGTGTAACCAAGTCCTCAGCTCTACTGAGCGAATTGGTTCAGATTATTGCTTTTAAATGATTTTTCCGGGAAGATGGCTGGGGTGGTAGGATTCGAACCTACGATACACGGTACCAAAAACCGCTGCCTTACCACTTGGCTACACCCCAACGGTGAGCGGCTATCTACGATTGTTGCTGGCGGGGATCAAGAGCGTTTTGTCAAAAAAACTCAGGTTGAACAGATTTTTTTCAGGGCGGTCATTTGGTGTCGATCAACACGGCTCCGGTCCGGTTTCCGTCCTGCACCATTGCATGAGCAGACGCGCATTCCTCAAGTGCAAAAACCTTTTGAACAGGGCAGGTCAAAGCGCCATCCGCCAAGGCCTTGTGAAGGGTCTTCACGGCATTGGCACGAAGATCCGGCGGAAGAAGGTAAATCAAAATGGTCTCAAGCGTCATGGCTTTGAACATCATCGGTCCGAACGGAAACACGGGGGTCATGTCCTGCGCGGACCCATAGGCGTTGATGCGACCGTTCTCGGCGATGACCGCGGCGTTTGTTTGAATATTCCGGCCGAATTCGACGTCGATGATTCGGCCGATTGTCTTCCCTTCATTTGCATCGAGAACTTCGGTGGAAAGATCCTCGCTGGCGTAATCAATCACGATATCTGCGCCGGCTTCCCTGACCCGGTCAAAGTTGCGAGGGCTGGCGGTCGCGATCACGCGCGCGCCTGCCCATTTGGCAAGCTGAACGGCCAGAAAGCCAACGGTGCCCGCGCCACCGTGTATCAAGATCGTATGCCCATCGGGGCGGCCGCCTGAAAACACCGCATGGCAGGCGGTGAGACCGGGGATGCCCAGAATCGCGCCGGTCTGCAACGACACTGCATCCGGCAGAGCCACGGCCTGCGCATCGGGAAGGGTGATGTGGCTGGCGGCGGTGCCGAAAGGGCGTTGCCATTGCCCGTTCCAGATCCACACGCGCTGACCGATCCGAGATGCGGATACGCCATCGCCAACGGCCGAGATTACACCAGCGCCGTCACTGTGCGGGATGATCAGGGGGAACGGCGGCTCCGTCACGCCCGGTCTGGTCCCGGCGCGGGCTTTGACGTCGGAAGGGTTCACCCCGGAAAAGGACAGCTCAACCGTGACCTCACCCGGACCCGGCGGGACCGGAGGGAGGTCCTGTATCCGCAGGACATCGGCCGGGTCTCCGAAGGTGGAATATGTAACTGCGCGCATGATAGCCTCCGTTTTGGTCGAGTTTCACAGCATATCGGCGGGAAACTCAAACACCTTGTCGCGGGTCCAAAACGCGGGGGAAGGTCGGCCCTGTGTCTATTCGCGAACCTCGGACGGGTCGACGCCCCAAAGGTTCGATTTCAATGTCCAGCCTCGATATCCGCCGGCAGAGATTTGGCACCAGTCCAGCGAACAGGTTCCCAGTCGGGCCACGACCCCGGATTCGAAATGCGCATTCACGGGCGAGGTCGGATCGGGTCGGGCATAGACAGGCAACATTTCGGCTTCAACCAGCACTGTCCGAACACCCGACAACAGGGCGTAGTGAACCCAGCCTCCAGCGCCGTCGCGGTCCTGAACCCGTCGCCAGTTGCCGTATTCGGCAGTGACCTGAAGCGGCATTCCGCGCCGTTTGAACACCCAGTCGATTCGATGCGTCAAAGAAGGTCCGCGTCTTACGTTGCCTTCGGCCGCTTTCATCGAGACATAACGGGGCAGGGGGAGGTTGGTGACCGGTCCACGTTTCACGTCGGCAAACGCAGCCCATGCGCCGAACATGATCAGAAATACGGATAGTGTCGCCAGACAACGGCGATTTACCGGTCGAATACCACTCACTGACTGCCTGCTCTTATGCCTGTTGATCCGGTTCCGAAAAAAGGTGGACTCAATGCCAAAGGGGTTCTTGTGCCCCGCCTTTTCCTGCGCCACGATGCCATGGCGCGCGTCCGTTTGCAAAGCAGTGGGAGGGCCGAGGTGCCAAGAGAACGTTTGAGTGTTGTCGTTACGCGACGGTTGCCCGAAGCGGTCGAAACACGTTTGAGCGAGTTGTTTGATGTGCGCTTGCGCGAAGATGACACTCCGATGACGCGCGAGGAACTGGTGGCCGCAGTGCAAGACGCCGATGTGCTGGTGCCTACGGTAACTGATGCGATTGATGGCGGTCTGCTGGGCCAGGCGGGCGAACGGCTGAAACTCATTGCCAATTACGGTGCCGGTGTCGACAATATCGACGTGTCCACCGCGCGTCAGCGTGGAATTCTGGTGTCGAACACGCCGGGGGTGCTGACCGATGACACCGCCGACATGACGATGGCCCTGATCCTGGCCGTTACCAGACGCATTCCCGAAGGTCTGAGCGTGATGCAGCAGGGAGATTGGTCCGGCTGGGCGCCCACCGCGTTTCTGGGAGGTCGTATCGGAGGTCGTCGTCTGGGCATTCTGGGCATGGGCCGGATCGGGCAGGCGGTGGCGCGGCGTGCGAAAGCGTTTGGAATGCAGGTCCACTATCACAACCGCCGCAGGCTGCACCCCGAGACCGAGCAGGAGCTGGAGGCAACCTATTGGGAAAGCCTGGATCAGATGGTCGCGCGGATGGATGTGATCTCGGTCAATTGCCCTTCAACGCCGTCGACCTTCCATCTGATGAACGCACGTCGTCTGAAACTGATGAAACCCTCGGCAGTGATCGTAAATACGTCACGTGGCGAAGTCGTGGATGAAAACGCCCTGACCCGGATGATCCGCGCAGGTGAAATTGCGGGGGCGGGGCTGGATGTCTACGAAAAGGGCACTGACGTGAACCCGCGTCTGCGGCAGCTGCCCAATGTGGTTTTGTTGCCTCATATGGGATCGGCAACGCTGGAGGGCCGGGTGGAGATGGGCGAGAAGGTCATCATCAACATCAAGACTTTCGAAGACGGCCACCGCCCGCCGGATCAGGTCGTGCCGGCGATGCTGTAGCGCTCTGGAAAGGAGCAGGAATGGACGTCTATGAAGGAGGGTGCCGTTGTGGAAATCTGCGCATCAGGGCTTCGGGTCGTCCTCTGCGGGTCGGAATCTGTCACTGTCTGGACTGCCGCAAGCATCATGGCGCTTTGTTCTATGCAGCGGCCGTTTTCCCGGATGACAGAATTGAGGTTTCCGGCGAAGCGCGCGGTTATGCTGACAGGTTCTTCTGCCCGGGCTGCGGCTCTCCGGTCTTTGCGCGCAGCGGAGCTGAAGTTGAAGTGCATCTTGGGTGCCTTGATGCGCCAGACCAGTTGACGCCAACATATGAAAGCTGGGTCTCCCGGCGTGAAGCGTGGTTGCCCGAGTTCCGCGGTATGACCCGTTATGATCGGGATCGATTGGTAGACGACGCAAAGGCTTAACGCGTGCTGCGGACGTCCGCCATGTGTTGATGGCGTGCAGCTTGGACTTGTTCACAGCGTGTTCGGCGCGCGGTTTTGAAAATCAGGGATGTATTGGAGGATTTGATCAGATGAGACGTGTTTCAGTTCTACTGCTTACTGCATTTTGTTTTGCAGCTCCGGGGTTCGCTCAGGAAGCGGCCGATGCCGTTGCGCCGGAAACGGCCACGGAAGGGCAGGTACAGGCCATGACCGACGAGGTCATCGCGGCGCTCGAGGCCAAGCTGGATGGCGTTCCGGTCACGTCCCAGAACTGGATGGTCGCCGCGGCCAACCCGCTGGCGGTGGAAGCCGGCGCCAGAGTATTGCGCGCAGGTGGGTCTGCCGCAGACGCCATGGTTGCGGTGCAGGTCGTGCTGGGCCTGGTCGAGCCTCAATCCTCGGGCTTGGGCGGCGGTGCGTTTCTGGTCTGGTACGATGCAGCGACCGGTCAGATCACAACTCTGGACGGGCGTGAAACGGCGCCGCTGGCGGCCACGCCGACCTTGTTTCAGGACGAAAATGGTGAACCGCTGAAATTCTTCGATGCGGTCGTCGGTGGGCTGTCTGTGGGGACGCCGGGCACACCTGCCTTGCTGGAAGAGGCGCATCGCCGCTGGGGGCGTTCCTCGTGGCCTGGTTTGTTTGCCGATGGAATAAGGTTGGCGGATGAAGGCTTTCTGGTGTCCCCGCGTCTGGCCAGCCTTGTCGAAAAAGATGCCGAGCGTTTGTCGCGCTTTCCGGAAACGGCCGCGTATTTTCTGCCGGGGGGCGCACCGCTGCAACAGGGGCAGCGCCTGATGAACCCGGCTTATGCCGAAACATTGCGTGTGCTGGCCAGTGACGGGGCGGCCGGATTCTACGGCGGTGAGATTGCCGCGGATATCGTGCGCACGGTTCGCAACGCTTCGGGCAATCCCGGTGTTCTGTCCGGTGCGGATCTTGCGCTGTATCAGGTGATCGAGCGCGAGCCGGTTTGCGCAGAATACCGCGCCTATGAAGTCTGCGGCATGGGCCCGCCGTCGTCGGGTGCACTGACCGTGGGGCAAATTCTGGGGATGCTGAACAGCCATGATCTGGCGGCCATGGGGCCGGAAAGCGCCGAGGCTTGGCGGCTGATCGGAGACGCTTCGCGCCTCGCCTTTGCGGACCGGGGCCGCTACATGGCCGACAGCGATTTCGTACCGATGCCGACCAAGGGGCTGGTTGATCCGGCCTACCTGTCGCAACGTGCTGAATTGCTGAACACTGAAGGCGCGCTGGCAGAGGTCGGACCGGGGCAACCAGAATTCGATCACGCGCTGAACTGGGCGGATGACGTGTCGCTGGAATTGCCTTCGACCTCGCATATCTCGATCGTCGACGGCTATGGCAACGTGCTGTCGATGACCACGACCATCGAGAACGGCTTTGGTTCACGCCTGATGACAAACGGGTTCCTTCTGAACAACGAAATGACGGATTTTTCGTTCAAGACCCACAGTAACGGCGTGCCGATCGCCAACCGGCTGGAGCCCGGAAAACGCCCGCGTTCCTCCATGAGCCCAACCATCGTGATGCAGGATGGCACACCGGTTTTGGCCATTGGTTCTCCGGGCGGCAGTCGGATCATCGGCTATGTGGCCAAATCGATCATCGCCTGGGCCGACTGGGGCATGGATGTGCAACAAGCCGTGTCGCTGCCGCATCTCGTCAATCGTTTCGGGACGTATGATGTCGAGGCCGGGACCTCTGCCGAAGGCTTTTCCGACGGGCTGACTCAGTTTGGGTTCGAGGTAAACCCGCGTGACCTGACATCTGGCCTTCACGCCATCGAAATCGGCGAAGGGCTGAGCGGTGGCGCTGACCCCCGTCGCGAAGGTATCGCGCTGGGCGAATAGACCCTCGGTATTTGTGGGGATTGCCCGCACTTGGTGGGCCAATTAGTCATAGACTGAAAGGCCCGCGATGTGCTGCGGCAAGGGAGGATGACGATGGTGCAGGCGACCGCTTTGCCTCGGAATGAAACAGGTATCGAAACCGCCATAGGCGTTCTGAAACAACGCTTTGGCGACAGGCTGCAAACGGGTGCCGCAATCCGGGAACAGCACGGGCACACCACGACCTGGATCGAAAACCAGAGCCCGGATGCTGTGGTTTTCCCGCATACATCGCAGGAGGTTTCGGAAATCGTCAAAACCTGTGCCGCGCACAGGGTGCCGGTGATCCCATTCGGCACTGGAACGTCGCTGGAAGGGCATGTGAATGCGCCAGCGGGGGGGATCTCGGTCGATCTGATGCAGATGGACAAGGTGCTGGCTGTCCACGCCGAAGATCTGGATTGCGTCGTGCAGCCCGGCGTCACGCGAGAGGCGCTGAACACCCATTTGCGGGATCAGGGGTTGTTCTTTCCGATTGACCCGGGGGCGAATGCCTCGCTGGGCGGTATGGCCGCGACCCGCGCGTCAGGCACCAATGCGGTGCGATACGGAACGATGCGGGACAACGTTCTCAGCCTCGAGGCGGTCATGCCGGACGGCCAGATCATCCGTACCGGTCACAGGGCCAAGAAATCATCGGCCGGGTATGATCTGGCACGCCTTCTGATTGGGGCGGAAGGTACGTTGGGGATCATCACCGAGCTGACTCTGCGGTTGCAGGGTATCCCCGAAGCGATCAGCTCGGCCAGGTGTTCTTTTCCATCGGTCGATGCAGCGTGTCGGGCTGTGATGATGACCATTCAGTATGGCATTCCGGTCGCCCGAATAGAGTTGCTGGATGAAATGTCGGTTCAGGCGGCAAACGCCTATTCCGGGCTATGCCTGCCGGAAACGCCATTGTTGCTGCTTGAATTCCATGGCTCTGAAAGCGGTGCAGCGGAACAGGCTGAAACCTTTGGTCAGATCGCCGAGGAGTTCGGCGGCACGGATTTTGCTGCGACCTCGACCACCGAAGAACGGAACAAGCTTTGGCAGGCGCGCCATGATATGTATTGGGCGTGCCTGCAACTGCGCCCCAGCGCGCGCGGTATTTCAACGGATGTCTGCGTGCCGATCTCGCGTCTGGCGGAATGTGTGACCAGCACCCAACAGAAGGCATCCGATCTTGGTTTGCTCGCGCCAATGGTCGGGCATGTGGGGGATGGGAACTTCCACTCGCTTCTATTGATCGACATGGAAAATACCGAAGAAGTTGCCAAAGCCGAAGAGTTTGTCGGCTGGTTGAATGATCTGGCAATTTCAATGGAAGGCACCTGTACAGGTGAACACGGAATCGGTCAGGGCAAAATGCCTTACCTCATCAAGGAACTGGGCGTTGCCACGCAGTATATGGCGGCGATCAAGGCCGCTCTGGACCCCGAAAATATCATGAATCCCGGCAAGGTTTTGGCGGGCCAATCCTAGCGGTTTTCGCGTTCTGGCCCGCATTGCGCCTTCAAATCGTCCACATGTTCTGGTTTCACATCCTCGATTGAGAACAGGTGGTCGACATGAGCGCAAAATATCTGGCAGGGTTTGCAGCAGTCTGTGGAGTTGTCGTTGCTGGGCTGGATTATTATCAGCAGGCCAAGGCATCCGAGACCGGGCTGGGCCTCAAAGGTTATGTTGCCTCGGTATCCGCGCGTGTCGGGATTTCGGACAGTCGGCTTGATGCAAAGGCTCAACCTGTACAGCCAGAGGAACCTGCGGCGAAGACACCGGCAGAGGAGACTAAGAAACTCGTCTGCACCACGATCGGGACAAGCAAGCGCTGTCGCTCCAGCGGTTGAGATCACGGGTTTCATGACCGATCTGCGGCCCGCATTCGATGATCGGGTCGTTTTTTTCATATCACTGGTCGGATGAATGTCGCGCGATCCCCTTCAAGTGCGCCATATGGTGTCAACTGATTTCAAGGGGAGACGCCCGGTTATGAAAACCCAAGTCAAAGCACTGGTCGTTGGCGGCGGCGCCGTTGGGACCTCGATTGCCTATCATCTGGCCAAAGCGGGCTGGGATGATGTGATGTTGATCGAACGGGACGAGTTGACGTCCGGGTCCACGTGGCACGCGGCTGGTCTGCTGCCATTGTTCAACATGTCCTATGCGACAACTCACATCCACAAGTATTCGGTCGATTTCTACAAGACGCTGGAAGAAGAAACCGGACTGAATGCGGGTTTTGCCGTCGTCGGCAACCTGCGCATGGCACAGACGCAGGAGCGCATGGACGAGTACATGCTCTACGCGTCCACCGCCGAAACCTGCGATGTTGCCTATGAGTGGCTGACGCCCGAGCAGATCAAGGAGCGTTGGCCGCTGATCGAGACATCGGATCTGAAAGGCGCGATCTACCACACCGAGGACGGCTACATTAACCCGGCGGACGTGACGCAGGCGATGGCCAAGGGGGCCCGTCAGCGTGGTGTCGAGATCGTGCGCAAGATGCAGGCGGATGCCTTCCACTGGAACGGAACCCATTGGGAAGTCACTTGCACCAAGATGGTGGAAAAAGGCGGCAATCTTGTCGAAAGCGACGAAAAGGTTGTGATCACTGCCGAACATGTCGTCACTGCATCGGGCAACCACGCACAGCGCACCGCCAAGATGCTGGGCATCAAGATGCCGGCGATCCCGGTCGAGCATACGTTCATCGTCATGGACAAAGACCCAGAGTTGGTCAAATGGCGTGAAGCGGGCAACCCCGAACACCCCGTCGTGCGCGACGCGGACAATGAATCCTACGCCCGTGAAGAACGCGGCGGCTGGATTCTGGGCATCTATGAGCATGGCGCCCCCGCACGGTTTGAACACGGTGTGCCGGACAGCTTCCGCGCGGATCTGTTCCCGCTGGATCTGGACCGGATTGCGGATCAGTACATGGCCATGGCCGAGCGTGTGCCGTCCTGTGCTGAATCCGGCCTGAAAGACGATTTCAACGGCCCGATCTGTTATACGCCTGACGGCAACCCGCTGGTTGGGCCTGCGCCGGGCCTGCGCAATATGTGGCTGGCCGAAGGTTTCAGCTTTGGCATTACCGCAGCAGGCGGCACCGGCTATTATCTGGCGCAGATGATGGTCGATGGCGAAGCCGAGATCGATATGGCCTCGCTGGACCCCAAACGCTATTCCAGCAATTGGATGACCACCGAGTTCGCGGCGCGCAAGAACGAAGAGTGCTATGAGCACGTCTACATCCTGCACCACCCCGACGAAGAGCGTGAAGCCTGCCGCCCGCTGCGGACCGTTCCGGCATACGACCGTCAGAAAGCACGTGGTGCACAATTCGGCTGGGTCAACGGCTGGGAACGTCCGAACTATTTCGGCCCTGTCAATGCGCCCGAGAACTTCGACAAGGAAAGCCGGTCGTTCCGTCGTGGCGGCTGGTGGCAATATGCCGTCGAAGAAGCCAAGGCGATCCGCGAAGGCGTTGGCCTGATCGACGCATCGGCCTTCACCAAGCATGTCGTCAAAGGCCCAGGTGCCACCCAGTTCCTGGATTGGTTCACCTGCAACAAGCTGCCCAAGGTCGGTCGCATCAACCTGACCTATGCGCTGACCTCGCACGGCACCACCCGTACCGAATACACCATCGTCCGCAATGGCGAGAACAACTATTACCTCGTCTCTGCCGGAGCCTGGACGGAGTACGACGCCGATTACCTGCGCAAGGCGGCCGAGGACAAGATGGACGAGTTCGGTTACATCGAAATCCAGGACGTGACCACCCAATGGGGCGTCTTTGCCATCGCCGGGCCGAAATCGCGCGACGTTCTGAAAGAGGTCATCAAGGACGCCGAGCCTGAAACCGCGCTGTCCAACAAGCGCTTCCCGTGGCTGTCGGCCCGTCAGATCGAACTGGGCATGTGCCCGGTCAACGCGATCCGCGTGGCCTATACCGGCGAACTGGGCTGGGAGTTGCACCACCCGATCGAGATGCAGAACTACCTGTTCGACCTGCTTGAAAAAGCCGGTGAGAAGCACGGCATGAAACTGGTCGGTGCCCGCGCCCAGAACTGGCTGCGGCAGGAGAAATCCTATCGCGCCTTCGGCACCGAACTGGGCCGCGACGCCACCCCGCTGGAAGCCGACCTGCCGCGCTTTGTCGACTTGTCGAAAGACTTCTACGGCAAGGCCAAGCTGGAAGAGACCGGCGTGCGCGTGAAATGCTGTACCCTGCTGATCGACGGCCCGGAGGATGCCGACCCATGGGGCCGCGAGGCACTGTACACACCGGAAGGCGAGCGTGTTGGTCGATTGACCTCGGGCGGGTATTCCGTGGCCTTCGAGAAGTCCATCGGCATGGGTTATGTAAAGCCCGAACTGGCAGTCGAAGGCACAAAACTGAAGGTCAAGATGCAGGACAAGCTGTGGGATGCGGTCGTGACCTGCGACAGCCCCTACGACCCGAAAAACGAAACCATCCGCAAGGACGGTTGATCGAAGAAAGGCCCCGGAAACCTTCGGGGCCTTTTCTTTTTGTCATGCTGAGAGTTCGTCGAAGCATTCCAGCGCCTTGGCCGCGTACATCATGGCTGGGCCACCGCCCATCTGGATCGCCATGGCCAACACGTCGGACACTTCTTCCCGTGTCGCACCGGCCTTGATCAAAGCTTCGGTATGCAGGGTGATGCAGGGTTCGCAGCGCAGGCTGATCGACATGCCCAACGCAATGAGTTCCTTCGTCTTGTAGTCGAGCGTCCCGCCCTCTTTGACGGCTTTGCCAAGCGCTCCGAATGCGCGCGTGGTATCGGGGATGGATCCGTTCAGATTTCGCAAACTCTTTCGTGTCGCCGAGAGTTTTTCTTGCCATGCCATTGCTGAGTGCCCTTCTTCATATTTTTCAACTGGAATATGAAGAGGGGTGCAGCTGTTTGACTTTGATCTCGATCAGACGTCAGGGCGCTCGGCAATGAATGCAAGATTGTTGGCAGGCATTTCGACCGGTGCCAACGCGTGCAGGCCAACGTTTTTGAACAGGTCCAGAATGTCCTCGTCGTTTTTGTAACCGATTTCGGGGTCTTGTTGAAACAAAGCCTCATGAAAGCGAACATCCCCGTCACTGGTGAGTAGGCCCGAGCGTTTGAACGGGCCGTACAAGATGAACCGCCCCTTTGGTGACAGGGATTGGGCGACTTCCGAAACGAGGGTTCTGGTTTCCTGCCAACTGATCAAGTGAATCAAGTTTATCAAAACGATCAGATCCTGGCCGTCAAACCGCCTGTGCCAGCCTGATATCGTTGCATCCAGTTCTGCGACCGGCGTGACATTTGGCAGGTTTCGGGTATAGGCGTCGATACTCACGCGCCGCTCTGGGTCAACTTCCGAAGGCTGCCACGTCAGCCCGGGCAGCGCTTCGGCGAAGGTCCTGACATGCTGACCAGTTCCGCTTGCGATTTCCAATGCCTGGCCCCGGGACGGGCCCCATACTTGCAGCAGTGCACACAGGGCGTCCGTGTTCCGGGATGCTGCCGGGGCCACCAGCTTGCCATCTTCAGACGCATTGGCGACGCTTGCAGAAGAGGGGAGGCTGCGTTTGATCATCGTTTCAGCCTGTCAGGGGTCAACATGCCTACTATGTCAGGTTCCAACTCTGGCGTGTTTCCAACAACAAGATCGCTCAACAGTTGCGAGGCCGCTGGTGAGGTTTGAAAGCCATACCCGCCCTGACCGCCACACCAGACAAACGAAGGGTCCAGCGGGTCGCGCCCAAGCACCAAGGTCCCATCCGGGGCAAAACTGCGCAAACCTGCCCAATTCGTTTCCACCCTTGTGACAGGTTCGGTCATCAGCTCTTCATACCGCGCCAGCCCCTCTGCCAGCACCATATCATCTGCATAGGCATCCTGCGGCGGAACCGGATCGGCTTCGGAGGGTGAGACCAGAAGCTTGCCCGCATCCGGTTTGGCGTACCATGTTTCGCCAGCGCCCAGCATCATCGGCCAGACAGAAACGTCATGCCCTCCGGGGGCGGGCAGACGCGCCATTGACCGACGACGGGGTATGATGCCGATACCGGGCAGCCCTGCAAGCTGCGCAACCTCATCCACCCAGGCACCGGCTGCGTTGACCAGAATGCGGGCTTCAAAGATCTCATTGGCCTCGACCACCCAGTGCTTTTCTTTTCGAATGCCGGTGACTTTGCTTTTCGTCGAAACCGTTCCTCCGTTTTGCCGGATGGTCCGGGCGAAATCCTGCAACAGGCGATCTGTATCGATGTCAAAGGCCGCTTCGCTGATGGCTGCAAACCCGACCTTGTCCGGGTTCAGGATCGGAACTCGCGATATCGCCTGATCCATCGGTATCTTCACCACGTTCAGATCGGCGCGATCGGCTTCGAAAACGTCGGGCTGGACAATTGCTCCGACCAGCATCAATCCGCGCGGTGTCAGGTAACCGCCATTCTGCGTATGAAGAAAGGCAGCCCCCGCTTTGTTCAGGGCGACGACCGAGGGAGGCCCATAGCTTTTTTCGAACAACGCCGCCGACCGGCCCGATGCGTGATAGCCCAGGGCGTCTTCGGCTTCGAGAACCACCACAGTTCCGTGTTGCGACAGGCGCGCACCGGCGCTCAGCCCGGCGATTCCGCCGCCGATGACTAGGAAATCAATCATGACTTGCGATCCGTTCGAAACGGATATGCAATGGGTTTCTTGAACTCCATGCTGACCCTAATGCTCCTTATTCGCCACGCGTTTGGGTTTTCAGACTATAAGCAGCCTTGAAATCGTGCTTCAACCCGGTCAAAGAAGTATCAAAATAAACAGGAGGGTAAGGTGACCGCAGCAGACCTTCATCCAATGGCCACGGGGCATATTCCCGGATACGTTGTCGCAGCTGACGGAAGCGATTACCTTTTCTCCGCCATGGTCGTTTTTTTCGTCGTTCTGGTGGTGTTGATCGGTGTCGGATACCTGACACTTCATTCGGTTCCTGAAAAAATGGCCCACGAAAACAATCACCCGCAATTCCAATTGGTGGGTATTCTGGCGCTGCTGGCACTGTTCACACATAATGGGCTTTTCTGGATTGCCGCCATTCTGGTCGCGGGGTTCCAGTTTCCGGATTTTGCCACCCCGCTTAGAAATATTGCCGATGCCATTCGTTCTCTTGGTCCGTCTCCTGTTCCGCAGACAGTGCCTGAAACAACGGTACCGGCATCGCCGGAGTCCGAAGCCAGCGATACGCAGGAGCACACCACATGATCGAGACCATGCTCTGCGCCCTGGTAACTGTGCTGCCCGACTATCTGTTCCGCCGGTTCGTTCAGGGTAAGCGGATCGGTCACGAGATTACCTTGTTTACCATGTGGTACGAATTGCGTTGGGGTTTGACCACCTGTGCCATTCTGGCGCTGACCGTGATCACCACGCTGTTCTATTTTCATCCGGCCAGTAAAACCGCGGCATCCTATTTCCGAACAGTGACCATTCTGCCGCAATTGGGTGGCCGTGTTTCCGAGGTTTTCGTCAAGAACAACGAACTGGTAACCGCTGGGCAACCGATTTTCCGGATCGAGGACTTCAGCCAGACTGCACAGGTTCAGGCGGCAAATGCGCAGATTGCACAGGTGCAGGCCTCACTTAAGGTTGCGGAAACCGATTTGGCCGAGGCCGAAGCTGGAATTGCAGGTGCCAAGGCAGCGCTTGCCCAGTCTCTGGAGGATCTTGAGCGCAACACAACCCTGCGAGATGAGGGGTCAAGCGCGGTAAGGCTGGCCGAGATTGAGAGGCTGGAAAACCTTGTTGCCCAGCGAGAGGCCCAGGTTCTTGCAGCGGAATCCAAACGTGCTGCGGTTGAGCAGCAGATTGAAGAACTGATCCCCGCGCAGCTGGCAAGTGCCATTGCGCAACTGGATGCTGCGCAGACCGAATTGGACAAAACCGTAATCATAGCGGGCGTCACGGGGCGGGTCGAACAGTTCGGCCTTCAGGTCGGTGATTACGTAAGCCCGCTGTTGCGCCCTGCTGGTGTTCTAGTGCCATCGCACACCGGACATGACCGCTTTCAGGCCGCTTTCAGCCAGCTGTCTGCCCAGGTGATCAAGCCGGGCATGATTGGCGAATTGGGCTGCATGACCAAGCCATTCACCGTGATCCCCACCGTGGTGGTCGAGGTGCAGGATGTCATTCCTTCCGGCCAGATCCGTCCATCGGATGAATTGCGGGATGTGCAGACCAACAATAATCCGGGCTCGATTCTGGTTTATATGGAGCCGCTGTACAAAGGTATGGCCGATGACATTCCACCGGGCAGCAATTGTCTGGCCAATGTCTACACAGACAATCACGAGCGGTTGGAGCACGAAGATCTGGGCTTTTGGGAGGCGGCCTTCCTGCACGTGGTCGACACGATCGGCGTGGTGCATGCAGCGGGTCTGCGCCTGCGTTTGATCCTGATGCCGGTGAACACTCTGGTTTTGACCGGGCATTGATCTGATCTTGGCAATCCGAACGCGAAGGGCCCGGCAAGTTTCGCCGGGCCCTTTGGTTTCTTACAGCGCTGCTTTGAACAGCTGAGTCAGGTTGTCTTTCGTCAACTCAATCGGATTTCCACCGCATGAAGGATCGATGATCGCGCCGTCGACAAGCTCTGGGATTGAAGCCTCGGTCACACCTAGGTCGGACAGAGTGCGGGGGATGCCAAGGCTGTCGTTGAAATCCTGCACGAAGGCGCGGAAACCATCGAAGCCGCCGTCGATGCCCAGATATGCCGCGGCTTGCTGGAACCGGTCTGCAATGGCGGGGGCGTTGAAGTCCAGCACAGCGGGCATGCAGACCGCGTTCGTGGTGCCGTGATGGGTGTTGAATACTGCACCAATTGGGTGGCTCAACGCATGGATCGCGCCAAGACCCTTCTGGAAAGCCGTTGCACCCATGGCAGCGGCGCTCATCATTTGGGCGCGGGCCTCGATATCGGTGCCGTCAGCATAAGCGCGCGGCAAGTACTCCTTCACCAGCCGCATCCCTTCCAGCGCGATGCCCTGGCTCATCGGGTGATAATGCGGGCTCGAGAAGGCTTCGACGCAATGCGCAAAGGCGTCCAGGCCTGTTCCTGCCGTGATGAACCTGGGCATTCCGACGGTCAGATCCGGGTCGCAAATCACCACGGTCGGCAGAACCTTGGGATGAAATATGATCTTCTTGGCATGGGTCTCGGAATTGGTGATGACGCTCGCGCGGCCCACTTCCGATCCTGTCCCTGCGGTGGTCGGAACGGCAATGATTGGCGCGATAACGTCGGCGTCGGCTCGCGTCCACCAGTCGCCGATATCCTCGAAATCCCAAACCGGGCGCGTCTGACCGGCCATGAAGGCGACCATCTTGCCCAGATCCAGCCCCGAGCCGCCGCCAAAGGCGATCACCCCATCATGGCCACCTGCGTTATAGGCCGCAACGCCGGCTTCCAGGTTCTTCTCATTCGGGTTGGGGTCCACATCGCTGAACACCCCGCGGCCCAAACCGGCGGCCTCCATGATATCCAGTGTCGCGCTGGTGATGGGCAGATCGGCCAGCCCCTTGTCCGTGACCAGCAAGGGTTTCTTCATTCCGGCGGCGGCGCAGGCTTCGGGCAATTCCCTGATGCGCCCGGCTCCGAATTTGATGGCGGTCGGATAGGACCAGTTTCCAACAAGTGTCATGTCAGGTTTCCTTTGCAAAAAAAGGCCTGCTTCGGCGAGGGGGTGGGTCCGAAGCAGGCCGTCGTCCTTAGCCCGTTACCTTTTTGAGGTGGTAGGATTTGGGACGTGTCAGGTTGTGATATCCAATCACGGACAGACCGCCGCCACGCCCGGTATTCTTGCAGCCCGTCCAGCACAGGCCAGGGTCCAGATAGTCGGCGCGGTTCATGAACACAGTGCCCGTTTCAATCCGGTCACCCACCCGCACCGCACGATCCACATCGCGGGTCCACAGGCTGGCAGTCAGGCCAAACTCACTGTCATTCATCAATGCGATGGCCTCTTCGTCGGATGACACTTTCATGATGCCCACCACTGGCCCAAAGCTTTCGTCCCGCATCACGCGCATGTCATGGGTGACATTGGTCAGGATTTGCGGTGTCAGATACGCGCCGCCATCGTCTTCTGCGAAGGTGTCGATATGCGCGACCGCGCCGGATGCAACCGCCTCGGCGATCTGGGCTCGCACCTCATCGGCAAACCGCACATTGGCCATCGGGCCAATCGTTGTCTCGGCGTCCAGCGGGTTGCCCAGCTTGTAGCCCTGCACGATGCCCACTGCCTTGGTGACAAAGTCGTCATAGAGGCTTTCGTGGACATAGATCCGCTCGATCCCGCAACAGCACTGGCCCGAGTTGAACATGGCCCCGTCGATCAGCGTCTCGACCGCCGCATCCAGATCGGCGTCGTCCATGACATAGCCGGGGTCCTTGCCCCCCAGTTCAGTGCCGACGCCGGTAAACGTGCCGGCCGCGGCACGTTCCATCGCCTGACCGCCGCCGACTGATCCGGTGAAGTTCACGAAATCAAAGGCATTGCCCGCGATCAGATCGTTGGTCACGTCATGGCTCAGGAACACATTCTGGAACACGTCCTCGGGCACTCCTGCCGAATGGAACGCCTTTGCCATGCGCTCGCCCACCAGCAAGGTCTGTGTCGCGTGTTTCAGGACGACCGTGTTGCCCGCGATAAGCGCCGGTGCGACCGTGTTGATCGCCGTCATGTAAGGATAGTTCCAGGGTGCCACCACAAAGACCACCCCATGCGGGATGCGCTTGATATAACGCTTAAACGTCGCATCCTCGCCCACGGCGATATCTGCCAGAGACGTCTCTGCAATCTTCGCCATGTGGCTTGCGCGTTCGTTGAACCCACCGAATTCACCACCATAACGCACCGGGCGACCCATCATATGGGCCAGTTCGGGCACGATCTCATCGTTCATGGCGCCAACGGCGGCCACGCCAGCCATCACAAGATCAATCCGCTCCTGCAACGGACGGGCCGCCCAGTCCGCCTGAGCAGCCCGAGCGCGGGCCGCGGCCCCGAAAGCGGCCTCTCGCGACAACACTTCACGTTCGGCAAAAACCGATCCGTCGATCGGCGAGACACATTTCAATATCTGCCCCATTTTTACTCCATTTCCGAAAGAAACAGGAACCCTGCTTCATCTGGCCAAAAATATCCCGGGGGTCTGGGGGCAGAGCCCCCAGCACGACCCGACTTCACGCCCGCTCGAACCCGCGGGCGATTTCCCAATCCGTGACCACGCGTTCGAATTCCTCGATCTCGACCTCCGCGGCACGGGTATAGTGGTCGACGACGTCATCTCCCATGGCCGCCCGCAACATGACCGAACCATGCAGCGCATCCCGCGCCGCACGAAGGTTGCCCGGGATCATGGCAGTCTCACCCTGATAAACGTCGCCCTTGGTCGGCGGTTGCAGATCCAGCCCTTCCTCGATGCCCGCGATCCCTGCCGCCAGCATGCCGGCCATCGCCAGATAGGGGTTCATATCTGAGCCCGGAATCCGGCACTCGACACGTACGGCCTTGGTGCCGTCACCGCACAGGCGGAACCCGGCAGTGCGGTTGTCCACGGACCAGATGATCCGCGTTGGCGCGAAGGTACCTTTCATGAAGCGTTTGTAACTGTTGATGTAGGGCGCCATGAAATAGGTATAATCAGGGGCATATTTCAGCAAACCGGCCATATAGCTTTTCATCAGCGCCGACATGCCCAAATCATCCCCAGCGTCATAGAAGGCAGGCTGTCCATCCGCCCACAGTGACTGGTGCACATGGGACGAACTGCCCACCTTATCGTGATGCCATTTCGGCAGGAAGGTCGCCGCATGACCATGTTGCCATGCGATCTCTTTCACAGCGTTCTTGGCGATCGAGTGATACTCGGCTGTTTCCATCGCGGGTGCGTATTTGATGTTAAGCTCTTCCTGTCCGGTCTCGGCCTCACCTTTGGAGTTCTCAACCGGAATACCCGCATCCCACAGATGGTTGCGGATCGGGCGCATCACATGTTCTTCCTTGGTGGTCTGAAGGATGTGATAGTCTTCGTTATAGCCCGAGATCGGCTCCAGATCGCGGAACCCTTCCTTGCGGATCTGGTCAAAGCTTTTCTCGAACAGGAAAAACTCAAGCTCGGTCGCCGTCATGGCGTCATAGCCCATGGCTTTCAAACGGTTGACCTGCTTTTTCAGGATTGAACGCGGCGCGTGCGGCACTTCCTCATGGGTGTGATGATCCAGCACATCACACATCACCATCGCCGTGCCCTCAAGCCACGGCACCGGGCGCAGGGTGCTGAGGTCCGGTTTCATGACATAATCGCCATAGCCCCGTTCCCAACTGGTCGAGGCATAGCCATCAGGTGTTGCCATCTCCAGATCGGTGGCCAGCAGGTAGTTGCAGCAATGGGTCTCTTCCCATGCGCCTGCCACGAAATGGCCCGCGTGAAAGCGTTTGCCCATCAACCGGCCCTGCATGTCCACCATGCAGACCAAAACCGTATCAACCGAACCTTCGGATACCTGCGTTTTCAGATGTTCGAACGTGAGCATGTGCCACCTTTGTCTTTGCCGAAATCCATCATCGGCCATTCGTCCTGTTTGACCCGCCCCATGCAAGGGGCGGGTCGCCTGGCCAATTCTTAGCCGTAGCGGTACGGCCGTCCAGCCTTGAGCATGTCGGCGTTGTACTGTTTGAAGATTTCAACAACCTTCGCCTTGGTTTCAGATTCGGCTGCGATCTCGTCCCAGAAGGCAACGGCCGCGGCTTCGACGGTTGCCCATTCTTCGTCCGGGATCGACGTCAGCTGCATCTTGTCTCCGTTGACGCGCAGGCTGGCTTCGCCGCCCCAGTACCACCACTGACGATAATAGTGTGACTGATCGGTGCAAACGCGGAACAGGGTCTGCAAATCTTTGGGCAGCTCGTTCCAGCGATCCATGTTGGCAAAGAACGAACCGGCCCAGGCGCCCGAGATGTTGTTGGTCAGGAAGTAATTGGTCACATCCGCCCAGCCGACAGTGTAGTCTTCGGTGATGCCGGACCACGCGATGCCGTCCAGCTCGCCGGTTTGAACCGCGACTTCGATGTCTTCCCAGGGCAGGGTGACCGGCACAACGCCGAACTGAGACAGGAAGCGGCCCGCGGTCGGGAAGGTAAACACACGTTTGCCCTGAAGGTCCGCCAGGCTGTTGATCGGGTCCTTCGTTGCAAAGTGGCACGGATCCCAGGCACCGGCCGAGATGTGTTTCACACCGACTTTCGAGTATTCCTCGTCCCAGATCTCGTTCAGCCCGTACTGGTTGAACAGAACCGGCACGTCCAGCGAATAGCGCGAGGCAAAGGGGAAATAGCCGCCGAACACGGTGACCTCGGTGGGTGACGCCATCGAGTCATCATCCGACTGAACGGCATCAATCGTGCCGCGCTGCATGGCGCGGAACAGCTCGCCCGTGGGAACCAGCTGGTCGGCATAGAACAGCTCGATCTGCATCCGGTCGCCGGCGATCGTGTTGAACATCTTGATGGCCGGGTCGATCACGTGTTCGGCCAACGCCGGGCCGGCATAGGTCTGCATCCGCCATCTGATGGTCGATTGCGCCAGTGCAGGCGTCGCCAGAGCAGCGGCGGGAGCGGCCGCAGCACCTTTCAGAAATGTACGTCTGTTCGTCATTCTCTCTCTCCGTTGGTCAGTTTCGATTGTGCGGGGATTGCCCGCGAAGCCCCGGTTTGATCCGGGATCATTTGTTGTAGATGTATTCAGGCAGCCACAGCGCGATCTGCGGGAATGTCATGATGATCGCCAGCGCCAGCGTCATCACCATCACGAAGGGCAGGATTGACCCGTAGATGTCGCGCAGCGAAATCTCTGGCGGCGCCATCGCACGCATCAGGAACAGGTTGTAACCGAAGGGCGGTGTCATATAGGCGATCTGGGTCGTGATCGTGTACAGAACCCCATACCAGATCAGGTCGAATCCCATTGCCCCCACGAGTGGCACGTACAAAGGCGCGACGATCACCAGCATGGCCGTGTCGTCCAGAAACGTGCCCATCAGAATAAAGCTGAGCTGCATCAAGATCAGGATCACCCACGGGTTCAGGCCCAGACGTTCGGTAAACAGGTTCTCGATTGCCCGAACGGCACCCAACCCGTCGAATACAGCGCCAAAGGCAAGCGCAGCCAGGATGATCCACATGAACATACAGGTGATGCCCAGCGTTGACCGCACAGACGTCTCGAAAACCTCACGTGTCATGCGTCCCTTGAGGATGGCTGCGGCGAACGCGGTCAAGGCACCGATGGCCGAGCTTTCGACCAGTGAGGTCCAGCCGTTGACGAAGGGCACCATCATCGCGGCGAAAATACCCAAAGGCAGAAGGCCCGCGCGCAGCAGGCGCATTTTTTCTGCCATTGATACGTCGCGTTCCGCTGCTGACAGAGCAGGCCCCAGGGCCGGGTTGATGCGGCAGCGGATCACGATATACAGGATGAACATTGCGGCCATCATCAGTCCGGGAAGCAGCCCGGCAAGCCACAGCTGCCCAACCGGCTGGCGCGCGATCATCGCGTAAAGAACCAGCACGACGGAGGGTGGCACGAGGATGCCCAGTGATGATCCGGCTTGTATCACCCCGGTCACCATCTTCTTGTCATAGCCACGTTTCAGCAGCTCAGGCAGCGCAATGGTCGCGCCAATGGCCATGCCTGCGACACTCAACCCGTTCATGGCCGAAATCAGTACCATGAGACCAATCGTGCCAATCGCGAGACCGCCGTTCAGGCCGCCCATCCAAACGTGGAACATCTTGTACAGATCGTCTGCGATTTTGGACTCGGCCAGTACGTAACCCATGAAAATGAACATCGGCAGCGTCAGCAGCGGGTACCATTTCATCAGCTTCATGGCAGCTGAAAAGCCGATGTCATATCCGCCACGATCCCCCCACAGGAACAGGGCGGCCATCACGGCAACAAAACCAATCGCGCCGAATACGCGCTGTCCGGTCAGCAGCATCAGCATCATGGTCGAAAACATCAGGATGGCGATCAGTTCGTAAGACATCAGATCACCTCGCGCGGGATGTCATCGCCCTTGAGGCGCAAAATATCTTTGAAGAGTTCCGAGATGGCCTGAAGCAGCATCAGGAACAGACCCACGACCATGATGACCTTGATTGGCCACAGATAGGGACGCCACGCGGTCGGGCTGCGTTCACCATATTGCAGCGAATAGCTCAGCGAGTCGTAGCCGCCATAGATCATCACGCCCAGATAGATGATCAGGAAAAAGACGGTGATCGCATCCGTCCATGCCCGACGACGGTCGGACCATTCGCCATACAGCAGGTCCATGCGGACGTTGGACCCCATCTGGATCGAATAAGGGCCGCCCAGAATGTAATAGGCGACCATTGCGAACTGGGCCATTTCCAGTGTCCATAACGACGGCAGGAAGAAGGTTTTCGAAATCGAGGACCAGAGCAGGATGCCCATCATGACGAAGATGCCGTACATGACGAAGCGTCCGATCCAGCGGTTCGTGCGGTCAATGACCGCTACATATCCCCGCATGAATTTCATCCCGATACCTCTGCTCTCATGGTTTCGCCTCGGCGTGCGAAAACGCGGTGATGACCGATTGCAGAATTGGCGTCAGCAATCCTGCAACGCGGTTTACACCTTCTGGCGAGTCGATCAGATCATTCCGGACTTCGATCATCACATTCGGAAGCCCGCGCCTGACCGCGTGTTCGCGCAACGTGTGTGTGACGCCATCCGTGGCCGAGTAGGGCTCGTTCAATGCCACGCGCAACCCCGAGCCATCTGCGTGCCGCAGCATCAGTTGTGCGGCGCGGTCGTCTTCGTCATGAAGAATGCCCAGCTCAACCGTTCGGGGGTGCCCCTTATAGACGGGCGTGAAGCTGTGGATTGTGAAAACAACTGGTGGTTCCGGTCGTGCATCCAAAGTCGTCGAAACCAGCTGTTTGAACGGTTCATACACATCGCGCACCCTTTGTGCACGTTGAGCGCCTGTCAGGTTCATATTTCCGGGAACGGAAAACACTTCGCTGACCTGCGGCGTGGCGTCTTCACGATCGGGCGGGCGGTTGCAATCATAGACAAGGCGGCTGACGCGCGAATGGACCAGCGGCGCATCCAGTGCGCCCATCAGTTCCACTGACAGATCCAACGCGCCGATGTCCCACGCGGCATGAGAGGATGCGGCTGCCTCATCCAGACCTAATCCGTCAAGAGCCTCAGGAATAAACCGGCTTGCATGTTCGCAGATCAGAACAGCAGGTGCACGACCGTGCGCATTTAGCACACAGGCAGCCGGAGCCTCTGCCGGCTGAAGCAATGATGACTCGGTCTCGTGAAGCATAAGTAGCATTTGTTACAGCAAGTTCTTACCTGTCAAGAAAATTTCTGTAGACAAAGTTACAAACAAACATATCCTGTAACAAATTTAAGAAACGAGAGTGCTAATGGCCACCGTTGCCAAACTTGTCAAACAGCGGATTCAGGATGAACTGGACGATCTGACACGGTCTGAACGTCAGTTGGCCTCGGTCCTGTTGCAGGATTATCCGATGGCCGGTTTGCAATCGATCACCAAGCTGGCCGCCGCGGCGCAGGTTTCGACCCCGACCGTCATTCGCATGGCGCGCAAGCTTGGGTTTGACGGGTTCCCCGACTTGCAGGATGCGCTGCGCGAAGAGGTTGCGGCGCAGATAAAAAAGCCGATCTCGAAACGGGACGCCTGGGTTGTGGATGATGAGGCGGAACATCCGACAACGCGCTTTGCGCAAGCGGTATGGACCAACATGCGCCACACGCTGGAACGTCTGGACAAAGAGATGTTCGATACCGTTGCGCATCTTTTGGCCGAGACAGAGCGCCATCTTTACGTCGTTGGCGGCCGCATCACCCGGTCAAACGCGGATTACCTGTTCAATCACATGCAGATCATCCGGCCCAATGTGACGATGCTGGGCAATTCGGCGAATGTCTGGCCGCAATACCTGCTGGATATGGATGAATCATCCGTTCTGGTGATTTTCGACATCCGCCGTTACGAGGCGCATCTGGAGAAGCTGGCACAGGTTGCCTCGGGCCGGGGCGTCACCGTTGTGCTGTTTACGGATCAATGGGGGTCACCGATCGGAAAGACCGCCAATTATTCTTTCCACGCATTGGTCGAGGCACCATCCAGTTGGGATTCGACCATTGCATTGCAGTTGATCTCGGAAACGCTGATTGCAGAAGTGCAGGAGGCACGATGGGAAGAAAGCAAGGAACGGATCGAAGAACTGGAGCGGTTCTTTTCCTCGACCCGGATATTTCGCAATCAGGACTGACGGGCCGGTGTCGGGCCGGGCAGTATCGGAAAAATAGCGCCACTAAATTTGCCACTTCCGGCTTGACGATCCCGAAAGCATGACTTAACCAGCGCAGACCATTTGCGGGTATAGCTTAATGGTAAAGCCCCTGCCTTCCAAGCAGGCTATGTCGGTTCGATTCCGTCTACCCGCTCCACTCCTTCCCTGAAATTCTGCGTCAAATGGCCCTTTCGACCTGCCGATTGTGGTTGTGATGCTTGACCATACTTGACTGTACCTCCAAGAAAGCGGTCACTCAGTACCGATCAGGACACAAGGGCCAGACATGGCAAGACAAGCCGCCAGCAAGCCAACGCATACCGCCGCGCCCGGAGCCTCCGAGGAACGCGCGCGTTCAAAGAAGATTGGGGTTCTGGCCTCGCTTTGGCCGTTCATGAAACCCTACAAGTTCCTGATGATCGGCGCGACGCTGGCGTTGATTCTGACGGCGAGCATGACCCTGACGTTGCCACTGGCAGTACGGCGCGTCGTCGACAATTTCCGCATTCAGGATGGAGAGCTTCTGGATTGGTATTTTCTGGCCGCGCTCGGCATTGCCGCTGTTCTGGCCGTGGGCACCGGTATCAGATACGCGCTTGTGACCCGTCTGGGCGAACGGGTGGTGGCCGATATCCGCAAGGCGGTGTTTGATCGGGTCATCGGCATGAGCCCGGAATTCTACGAACGCATCATGACCGGAGAGGTGCTAAGCCGGATCACCACCGATACGACGCTGATCCAATCGGTCCTCGGCTCGTCAGTGTCCATTGCCCTGAGAAACATACTGTTGTTCGTCGGCGGGCTGGTTCTGATGCTGCTGACATCCGCCAAGCTGACCGGGCTGGTATTGTTGCTGATCCCGGTGGTCATCGTGCCTATCCTCGTACTTGGCCGCCGCCTGCGCGTGATCAGCCGCGAGAATCAGGACTGGATCGCGGCCTCGTCCGGCAACGCCGGTGAGGCATTGAGCGCGGTGCAGACCGTTCAGGCTTTTTCTCATGAACAGGCCAGCCGCCAGCAGTTCAGTGAGATGATCGAGACATCCTACCGCGTGTCGCTGCGCCGCATACAGACCCGCGCGGTTCTGACGGTGATCGTGATCTTCCTGGTTTTCTCGGGTATCGTTGGTGTTCTGTGGATGGGTGCCAACGACGTGCGAAATGGCGTGATGACCGAAGGCGTTCTGATCCAGTTCGTCATCTATTCGATCATCATGGCGGGCTCGGTCGCGGCCCTGTCCGAAATCTGGAGCGAACTTCAGCGCGCCGCAGGTGCCACCGAACGTCTGGTCGAGCTGCTTCATGCAGAAGATACTGTCACTGACCCCGCCAATCCCAAAGCGCTGCCCAAAGACGTTCAGGGCGAAATCCGGTTTGAAGACGTCAGCTTCCGCTATCCGGCGCGCCCCGATACGATTGCACTGGATCATCTCTCGCTTTTGGTGAAACCCGGCGAGACGGTCGCATTCGTCGGGCCATCGGGGGCGGGAAAAACAACCGTGATTCAACTGATCCAGCGCTTCTATGATCCAAACTCGGGCCGCGTGACGCTGGACGGTCTTGATCTGCGCGACCTCGACCGGTCAGACTTTCGCCGCCACATGGCTTTGGTGCCCCAGGACCCTGTGATCTTTGCTGCATCCGCTCGGGAAAACATCCGCTTTGGCCGTCTGGACGCCTCGGATGCAGAAGTCGAGGCCGCCGCCCGGGCCGCTGCCGCGCATGACTTTATCGCGGCCTTGCCCCAAGGATATGACAGCTTTGTCGGCGAACGCGGTGTCATGCTGTCCGGCGGGCAGAAGCAGCGTATTGCCATTGCCCGTGCAATCCTGCGCGACGCGCCGGTTCTGCTGCTGGACGAGGCGACTTCGGCGCTGGATGCGGAAAGTGAACGCGCAGTGCAGGGCGCGGTGGACAAGATGCGTGCCGGGCGCACGACCCTGATCGTCGCGCACAGATTGGCAACCGTAAAGAAAGCCGACCGCATCGTTGTGCTGGAGGAAGGCCGCATCGTGGCACAAGGCCGCCACGAGGATCTGGTGTCTCAGGACGGGCTGTATGCACGCCTTGCACGGTTGCAGTTCACCGATGGTGTCGCCGCAGAATAAGAGTGACGCTCCGGCACTTGCACATTCGCCGTAGCGTCATTCTACATTTTACTCCCTTTGAAGGCTAAGGCCTCGCTTGCGCGAGGTTCGTTTTGCTTCCATCTTGGTTGCGCATAACAAGCCCGCGCAAAACGCGGGAGAATAATACGGGAGGAACCACATGGCCTTTGTGGGTTTGGAAGACAAGAAGCGCATGGAACAGGAAATGCCGTGGGAGGATCGGGATTTGCCCGTCACCTTCCATCAGCTTTTGTCGCGCACCGCAGGGAAGTTCCCCAACCACAAAGCCATGAGCTTCCAACTGTTCTCGGGCCCGAAGGACAAGGCCGAAACGCTGACCTGGTCGCAACTTCTGGGCCAGGTCAATCAGGCGGCGAACCTGTTCCGCTCGCTGGGTGTGGGTGAAAAAGACGTGGTCGCCTATGTGCTGCCCAACTGCAACGAGACACTGGTCACGATGATGGGCGGCGCGGTTGCGGGGATCGTGAACCCGATCAACCCCCTGCTTGAACCGGAACAGATCGCAGCGATCCTACGCGAGACCGGCGCCAAGGTCGTGGTGACGCTGAAATCCTTCCCGAAAACAGATGTCGCGCAGAAGGTCGAAGAGGCGGTGCGCCACGCACCCAAGGTCAATACCATTCTGGAAATTGATCTGAACCGGTATCTGACCCCACCCAAATCATGGCTGGTGCCGTTCCTGCGCCCCAAGATGGGCGACAAGGAAAAGCTGGCCCATGCGGATTACAAGAACTTCCACACGGAACTGGCCAAGCAGCCGACGACGCTGACGTTTGAAGACAGCAAAGAAGATCGTGTCGCCTGTTATTTTCATACCGGCGGTACCACGGGTATGCCGAAGGTGGCGCAGCACAAGTATTCCGGCCTGATCTACAACGGCTGGTTGGGAAGCACGCTTCTGTTTGACGAAAACGACGTCATCATGTGCCCGCTGCCCATGTTCCACGTTTTCGCGGTGCATGTGATTGTGATGGCGGCCGTATCCTCCGGTGCCCATGTGGTTTTCCCGACGCCACAGGGATATCGCGGCGACGGGGTGTTCGACAATTTCTGGAAGCTGATCGAGCGTTGGAAGGTGAGCTTCATCATCACCGTGCCAACTGCGATTTCAGCCAAGATGCAGCGCCCGGTCGATGCCGATATCTCAAGCGTAAAAACGGCCTTCTCGGGTTCGGCCCCGTTGCCGGTGGAGCTGTTCCGCCGGTTTGAAGAAGCAACCGGCGTCACCATTGTCGAAGGGTATGGTCTGACAGAGGCCACGTGTCTGGTCTCGTGCAACCCGGTAGATGGTGAGAAAAAGATCGGATCCATCGGTATTCCCTTCCCCTATACAGACGTCAAGATCTTGCAGGATGGGCCAGATGGACCGACCGAGTGCGACACTGATCAAATCGGTGAGATCTGCATCTCGAACCCGGGTGTCTATGCGGGCAATACCTATACCGAGGCCGACAAGAACGTTAACCTGTATCACTTTGACAAGTACCTGCGCACGGGCGATCTGGGGCGCTTCGACGAAGATGGGTATCTGTGGATCACCGGTCGCGCGAAGGACCTGATCATTCGTGGCGGTCACAACATCGACCCTGCCGAGATCGAAGAGGCTTTGCTGGGCCATGACGCCGTTGCTTTTGCCGGTGCCATCGGCCAGCCGGACGCACATTCCGGTGAAGTTCCCTGCGCCTTTGTCGAACTGGTCGAGGGCGCGTCGGTCACAGAAAAAGAACTGATGGATTACTGCAAGATTCACGTGCATGAACGCGCGGCGCAGCCAAAGCACATGACCATTCTGGATGAGCTGCCCAAAACGGCGGTTGGCAAGGTGTTCAAGCCTGATCTTCGGAAACAGGCCATCACTCGTATCTACAACGGCGCCCTTGAGGATGCAGGATTGGCGGCGCGGGTTGTTTCTGTCATCGATGACAAGAAGCGCGGCCTTGTCGCGCAGCTTGACGCGAACGGATCTTCGGAAGACGATGTTGCAAAAGTGCTGGGGGTATACACCCGGCCATGGGAGTGGTCTGAATAAGCCGGAGGGACAATGGACTATGAACGCCTGATCGACGAAGAAACCTGGGCGTTCATACGTCGCACGGCAGAAAGCTATCCCGATGACGCGGTCGATCTGTCGATCGAGGATCAGCGCCGTGTCTATGACACCATGTGTCAGGACTTTCGCCAACCACGCCCGGCTGGGGTGGAAACAGAAGACCGGACCGCTGATGGTGTTCCGGTTCGAATTTACTCTGCCGGGCAACCAACCCGAACCGTCATCTATTTTCATGGTGGCGGTTTCGTTGTTGGTGGTCTGGAAAGTCACGACGATGTTTGCGCTGAATTATGCGCCCAAACCGGGTACCGGGTCGTCGCCGTCGATTACCGGCTGTGTCCTGAACATGTGCACCCGGCACAGTTTGATGACTGTTGGGCGGCAGCGAACTGGGCCGCAACCAAATTCGGAGACCCATTGATTTTGGCCGGTGACAGCGCCGGTGGAAATCTGGCTGCTGCGGTATCCCACTACGCGCGCGGGCGTTTGGACGGAATCCTGGGGCAGGTGCTGATCTATCCGGGCCTCGGTGGGGACCGCACCCGGGGGTCCTACCAGGAACATGCCCAGGCCCCCTTGCTGACGTTGGATGAAATCAAGTTTTATGAAACCGTCCGATGCGCGGGCGATCCGCCCCAGGGCGATCCGACCTATGCGCCGTTGCAGGACAGTGACTTTTCAAACCTGCCGCCGACCGTGGTTGTAACGGCTGATTGCGATCCGCTGCGTGACGACGGGCAGGTTTATTGCAGTCGGATCAATGCGGCGGGCGGGCAGGCCCACTGGATCAATGAATTCGGTCTTGTGCACGGGTATCTGCGCGCGAGAACCTCGGTGAAACGTGCGGCTGACAGTTTTGAACGTATTTCGGTTGCGATAGAAGCGCTGGGGCAGGGGATCTGGTCCTACGACTGATGCAGTGATTTGAAGGCTCTGGTCCTTTTTGGGGCCTGTATGCCGAAAAGCGGCTGGCTGTGGTACGCTCACTCAAATTCTCCGAGGAGATATTACCTTATGACCGACCCCTTCCAGAACGTTGATGCCGCCGGGCCTGAATTCATCAAGTTGTTTGCGGATTCAATGGACCAACGGCAAGCGGACCCGACCATGGAACGGATCGTTGCCGCCTATCTGGGTCATCTGAACGTCACGGATGCATCAACGGTTGTTGAGGTTGGGGCCGGTGCAGGCGCCGTCACACGTCGTATCGCATCACACTGCCACCCGGCGAACGTCATAGGTTTCGAACCTTCGAAAGGGTTTGTCTCGGAAGCCAACGATCGGGCCAAAGAGTATTCGAACCTGACGTTTAAAGTGGCGGACGGTGCCGCGCTGCCTTTGGAAGATGAAACCGTCGATGCGGTTATCATGCACACGGTGCTCACGCATGTGGAAGATCCCGAATCTCTGATTGCCGAGGCTTTCAGAGTGCTGAAGCCTGATGGTCTGTTGATTGTGTGTGACGCTGATTTTTCCAAAGCGACGTTCAGCTCTTTTCCGAATGATCCACTGGATATCTGCGCAAAAGAGTTCGTCCGCGAGTTTGTAACCGATCCTTTTGTCGTCGCAAAACTCAGGTCAATGATTTCCGATGCCGGACTATCCGTGAAACACTTTGACGTGCAAAGCAGAGTTGTCTCGACACCCGAGCAGATGTTGCCTTGGGTCGACCTGACCACCAAGCAAATGTACGAGCGAGGTGATATCGGAAAAGAACTGGCAGCGGGGCTTGTGGCCGAGCACGAAAGACGTGCTCGAAACGGGTCGCTTTACGGATACCAGGTATTTGCGACAGTGGTGGCGGCGAAGGCCGCATAAGCGGCCCCGAAGCCGCATGACCATTACCGCAGAAACGGTTCCGCCTTCATTGTCTCTGCGATGGGGGCACCCATTCGGCTCAGGATGGTCGGGGCCAATTGCAACTGGCTTATGACGGTCTCGGCGTCTGGCCCTTCTGCGTCACCGAAATAGTACAGCGCCGTTTCCTGTTGCAGCGGGCCGCGCCCACCGTGGTGGCCGCGCTCGTCTTGGCCATGATCCGCGGTGACGATCACTTCATATCCCAACTGGCGCCAGCGGGGGATGAAAGGCGCAAGCATTTCGTCGGCAACAAAGCAGGCGTGATCCATTTCTTCACAATCGTGGAAAAAACGGTGGCCCATACTATCCAGCGTGCAGGTGTGCAGAATGCCATAGTCCAGCCCGAAACGCAGGCACAGGTTGGTCAGAGTGGCATACAGATCGACATCGGATGGCGTCATCTGGTTGGCTTTGCCATAGCCCGTCATGCTGTGAAAACGGCCATGGTTGATCGTCGCGCTTTCGGGCTCGTCGTATTCGATGTCGCGGACGTAGTCGAAGGGGTGACGGTTGAAGAACTGCGACCAATAGCTGTGTGTCACCGCCCCGGTCACACCACCGGCTTCACGCACCTGACTGAACACGTCCTTGTGGCTCAGCCGGAAGACGTTTCCATTCCCGGTGCAGCCATGTTCTTGCGGTGTCACGCCCGTGTGGATCGACGCATAGCAACTGGCCGATGTCGAAGGCAGCACGGCACGCAGTTTCCAAAGCCGTGCTTCACCACTGTCGACCCAGCCTTCGAGATTGCCGAACAGGCGGCGAAAATTGCGATAGGGGACACCGTCCAGAATGATGAGGAGAAGCTTGCGGTCCATGTCGAGGCCCTTTGAGAGACATTGCGTTCCGGCGACCCTAAGAGATTCGACGCCCATCGGCTGCCACTTTGCGCCCCCAATAGCAAAATCCCGACACCTGTCTTCAAACAAGGTGCCGGGATTCAAACCTTCATCGAAATGTCACGAACCGGATCAGTTGCCGGCGCTTTCCATCTTGCGATGGGCGACGACCTCTTCCAGCCAGCCCAGATGCATTTCAGGCACCGAACTGAGCAGCAGGTCGGTATAATCGTCGAAGGGCGGGCTCAGCACCTGACTCTTCGAGCCGTAACGGGCCACGCGACCCTGATACATCACCGCGATGCTGTCGCTGATCGCGCGGACCGTCGCCAGATCGTGGGTGATGAACAGATAGGCCACATCCTCGATCTTTTGCAGGTCCAGCAGCAGCTTGAGGATGCCGTCCGCCACCAGCGGATCCAGTGCCGAAGTGACCTCGTCACAGATGATCAACTTGGGCTTGGCTGCCAGTGACCGGGCGATACAGACACGCTGTTTCTGACCTCCGGACAGTTCCGCAGGATAGCGGTCGATGAATTTTTCGCCCAGCTCGATCTCATCCAACAACTCGATGATCCGTTTGCGCTTCTCAGCGCCGCGCATGTTGAAATAGAACTCCAACGGGCGGCCGATGATGGTGCCGACGGTCTGGCGTGGGTTCATTGCCACGTCTGCCATCTGATAGATCATCTGCAACTCGCGCAGATCCTCGCGAGACCGCCCCGCAAGGTCCGGCGACAGCGTGCGACCGGCAAAACGGATCTCGCCATCGCGCGGCGGCAACAGGCCGGTGATCACCCGGGCCAGCGTGGATTTGCCCGAGCCGGATTCGCCCACGACCGCCAGCGTCTGCCCCGGATGAAGCTCGACATTGACGTTGTGCAGCACGTCGAAGTTCAGCCCCTTGTAGCGCGCGGTGATCCCGTCAACGGTAAGCAGCGGTTCCGGTGTGGGCTGCTTTTCTTCGTGCTCGATCGAACGCACCGAGACCAAAGCCTGCGTGTATTCTTCCTGCGGGTTGTTGATGATCTGGTCGGTGCTGCCGTATTCGACTGTGTCACCCATCCGCAAAACCATGATATCGTCGCTGACCTGCGCAACGACCGCCAGATCATGCGTGATGTACAAAGCAGCAACGCCGGTATCGCGTATGGCATCCTTGATTGCCATCAGAACATCGATCTGGGTGGTCACATCCAGCGCCGTGGTGGGTTCGTCGAACACCACCAGATCGGGTTCAGGACACAGTGCCAGCGCAGTCATGCAACGCTGCAACTGACCGCCCGAGACCTGGTGCGGATAGCGGCTGCCGATGTTGTCAGGGTCAGGCAAGCCCAGCTTTGCGAACAGCTCACGCGCGCGGCCTTCAGCTTCTTTGCGAGAAAACTTCTTGTGCTCGACAGCCGCTTCGACAACCTGATCCATGATCCTCTTGGCCGGGTTGAACGACGCGGCCGCGGATTGCGAGACATAGGCAACCTCGCCCCCGCGCAGATTCCGAATATCGCTATGCGATGATTTCAGGATGTCGCGCCCGTTGACCCAGACCTCGCCGCCGGTGATTTCGACGCCACCCCGGCCATAGGCCATCGAGGCAAGACCGATGGTGGATTTCCCTGCGCCGGATTCACCGATCAGACCCAGTACCTTGCCGCGCTCCAGGTCAAAGCTGACCCCGTGCACGATTTCGATGTCATGGGGTTTCTCACCCGGTGGGTAAACGGTCGCGCCGATCTTGAGGTCACGGACCTTGAGAAGGGTATCACTCATCCCCGACCTCCTTTCAGCGATGTGGTTCGGTTCAGGATCCAGTCAGCCACAAGGTTGACCGAGATTGCGAGCGTCGCGATGGCCACGGCGGGGTACAGGGCCGCGCCAATGCCATAGACGATGCCGTCCTTGTTTTCCTTCACGATGCCACCCCAGTCGGCCAGCGGCGGTTGAACGCCGAGACCCAGGAAGGACAGGGTAGAGATAAACAGCACCATGAAAATGAACCGCAGGCCGAACTCGGCCACCAGCGGTGACAATGCGTTCGGCAGGATTTCCCGGAAGATGATCCAGGTCCGCCCCTCACCACGCAGTTTCGCGGCTTCGACATAATCCATCACGTTGATGTCCACGGCGACGGACCGCGACAGGCGATAGGGGCGTGTCGCATCCAGAAGACCCATGACAAGGATCAGGATCGGAACGGTGACCGGAACGATGGCCAGAATGACCAGCGCAAGGATCAGCGTAGGGATGGACATGATCAGATCGACCGTCCGGCTGAGCGCCTGATCCGCCCAACCGCCCAGAACGGCGGCCAGAAGACCAAGCGATGTACCGGTCAAGAAGCTGAGCAATGTCGCGGCGGCGGCAATGAAGATCGTCGTGCGCCCGCCATAGATCATGCGGGTCAGCAGGTCACGGCCGATGTTGTCGGTGCCCAGCAGGTGCTCGGCGCTGGCCGGTTCCCATACATCGCCGACCACTTCCGCCATCCCGTAAGGCGCGATCAACGGGGCTGCGATTGCCACGAAGAAATAGGCGCCGGTGAACATGAGGCCAATCAGAGCCGAAATAGGAATGTTCTTCATTTCGGATGCCTCAGTCTTGGGTTTGCAAGGATTGAGACGATATCCGCGACCATGTTCAGGCCGATGTAGACAGCCGCGAACACCACGCCGCAGGCCAGAACGACCGGCACGTCACGTTTGGTCACGGCGTCCACAAGGTACTGCCCCATGCCGGGATAGACGAACACGACTTCGACCACGACGACGCCAACAACGAGGTAGGCGAGGTTCAGCATGACAACGTTCACGATGGGTGAGATTGCGTTGGGAAAGGCATGCCGCGCGATGACCTGAAACGTGCTCAGGCCCTTGAGTTCGGCCGTTTCGATATAGGCTGATTGCATGAGGTTCAGAATTGCAGCGCGGGTCATCCGCATCATCTGCGCCAGGACCACCAATGTCAGAACGAAGGCAGGCAGCGCAATCGCGTTCAGCTTTTGCCAGAACGACATCGAGTCGTTGATCATCGCAAGCGAGGAAAACCATCCCAGTTTGACCGAGATGTAGTAGATCACGACGTAGCCGATCAGGAACTCGGGGATAGAAACCGTTGTCAGCGTGACGGCGGAAATCAGTTTGTCGGGCCAGCGATTGCGGTACCGGACGGCCAGTAGCCCAAGGAAAATCGCAAGCGGGACGGATACGATTGCCGCAACACAAGCCAGGAACAACGTGTTCCCGAGGCGTTTTCCGATGCTCTCGGCAATATCAAGCTTGTTGGTCAGCGATTGGCCAAGGTCGCCCTGAACGATGCCGCCCAGCCATTCAAAATAACGGGTCAGGGCCGGGCGATCCAGGCCCATTTCTTCGCGAAGGTTGGCCAAGGCCTCGGGGGTTGCGGACTGCCCCAGGACGGCTTGCGCGGCGTCTCCGGGAAGAGCTTCGGTCAGGCCAAAAATCAAGGCCGAAGCGCCGAACAGCAATAGAATTCCCAGCGCGAGGCGCTGGGAAACCAGTTTTATGATAGGATGCATTATCCGATGCCCGTATCAGACGAACCACATTTTGCGGGACATGTTGCCGTTCATCATCTCCTGCGTCGGGTCGCTTTCCCAACCATCCAGCTGGTTGCTGACACCTTCGACAAAATCATTGAACATCGGGCAGATCAGGCCGCCTTCATCGCGGACCATGCGGCCCATCTGGCTGTAGATCTTCTTGCGTTTTTCGGCATCCAGTTCTGCACGAGCCGCGAACAGCAGGTCGTCAAATGCCTGAACTTTGAACCGTGTGTCATTCCAGTCCGCCGTCGACAGATACGCGGTCGAATACATCTGGTCCTGCACCGGACGACCGCCCCAGTAAGAGGCACAGAAGGGCTGCACGTTCCAAACCTCGGACCAGTAGCCATCATTCGGCTCGCGCTTGATTTCCAGCGGGATTCCGGCCTGGGTCGCTGTCTGTTGGAACAGGGCTGCGGCATCCACGGCACCCGGGAAGGCACCGTCTGCAACACGAAGGATAATCGGCGAACCGTCATGACCGGACTTCTTGTAGTGCTCGGCGGCTTTTTCCACGCTGAACTCGCGCTGTTCGATGGTCTCATCAAACAGAGGATAGGCTGCGTTGATCGGCATGTCATTCCCGATCGAGCCATAGCCGCGCAGAACCTTGTCTACGAGTTCGGTACGATTGATGGCATATTTCAGGGCCGTGCGCAGTTCGTTGTTGTCGAACGGTGCGGTATCGCAGTGCATGATAAAGACATAGTGGCCACGGCCAGCGGTCGAATGCACGGTCAGATTGGGTGCGCGCCCCAGCAGGTCCGCGACCTTTGGTTCAACACGGTTGATGGCGTGGACCTGACCCGATTGCAGTGCAGCGGTACGCGCGGTCGCGTCATTGATAACCACGACTTCAACACTGTCGAAGTTGCCGAAATCAGAGTTCCAGTGGTTCTCGTACTTTGTGAACAAGTGGCGCACACCGGGTTCGTCCACTTCCACCTTGTACGGTCCGGTTCCGATACCTGCCCCTGGATTGTCCATGCCGCCATCGGGCTGAATGATCAGGTGGTAGTCGGCCATCAGATACGGAAGGTCCGCGTTCGGCTCGGACAGCGTAACCTGGAAGTTGTCGCCGTCGGCTTTCATTGACTCGATGCCCTTCATGATGCCCAGAGCACCAGACTTGGAGTCTTCGTTCGAGTGGCGCTGCATGGTCTTCAGCACGTCCTCGCTGGTCATGGTCTTGCCGTTGTGGAATTCGACACCCTGACGCAGTTTGAAGGTCCAGACCTTGGCGTCCGCGCTGCCTTCGACGCTTTCCGCCAGGCGCGGTTCGATGGACCCATCGGGGGCAACTTCTACAAGCTGGTCGCCGAATTGCTTGCCGTTCTGGAACGGAACCGAGCTGGCATAGGTCGCGGGATCCAGCGAGTTCGTGGATTCGCCACCCTGAAGGCCAAATTTCAGGTCACCGCCCTTTTTCGGGCCTGCCGCGCGTGCTGCGTCCGCGAACATCGTGCTGGCCACGGCAGCCGAAACGCCCAGAGCCGCAGCTTTCCCCATGAATTCGCGGCGAGTCATCTTCCCGGCTGTGACCTGACCGGCCATATACGTGATTTGTTCGTTCATATGAGTGTTCTCCCTATTGAGTGGTTCCAGCCCCTTGGGGGGCTTTTTGTTGACGCATGAGTCAACGTTGGCTTATTTCCGCGGACCGGGCAAGGTTATTTCTCTTAAATACCGAAGGCCGAAGCCCTCTCTTTCTTGTCCGGTGTGCGGCAATTGCTGAGTGGGTGTTCAGGTGCATTCTGCATTTCCGGGTAGTTTCCGGTCGATTGCGGGCCAAAGCAGCATGATAAGCGTCAAATCATCCACGTATCGCGACAACCAGGTCCATGACATTGGTGCCGGTTGGCCCTGTTGTCAGCAAAGCATTGGCTTTTTCCAGGAAAGACCCGCTGTCGGCTTTTAGAAGTGCAAGATCTGCGCCATCACCCCAGGTTGCGCCTGTTATGATTCCACCCGCCGCATTTGTCGGACCGTCCGTGCCGTCGGTGCCGCCCACGACCACCGCAAGATCCGTCTGGCCTGAAATCTCTTTGGCCAAGGCAAGCGCAAGGGCCTGATTTCTGCCGCCACGCCCCGGGTGATCAGGCAAAACCACGGTCGGTTCTCCGCCAAAGATCATCACGCCCTTTTCCATTCCTCGCAGCATGGGCCCAAGACGCGCCGCGACTTTCAAATAGTCGTCGTGCAGGGCCTCATCATTGGTCAAAACCCTCAGCCCCATTTTTTCCGCTGCTTTGGCAGCGGCATTGCGTGCATGCGCGTTCGAAGCAACGATCCGGGTGGTGGCCGCAAAGGAATGGTTGTCGGGCAATGCTCCGATTCCCGAGCCGATGACGTTCAGATCGTCTCCGGGCACGTCCGAGATCGCCAGAACAGTGGCGCGGTCTCCGGCGAAATGGGACAGCAGACCGCCGCCCTTGATACGCGACAGCTTGCGACGCTGGGCATTCATCGCGCGGATATCCAGCCCTTTCGACAGCAGTTCGCGGTTCAACGCCCCGAGGTCATCAAGCGATGTTCCGGGAAGCAGGTCCTCGGCCAGGGATGACGCGCCGCCCGAGACCAGCAGCAGCACATGTGATCCGGGCCCCATCTGTTCCATGGCGAGGCGCAGCGCCCGCCCGCCCGCAAGACTGCGGTCGTCCGGAACGGGGTGCGACGCTTCGATCACCTCGACCCCGCCCGGCAGGTCGCGACCATGGTCGTCTTTGGTGACCACAAGCGTTGGGATGGCGCCGAAATGTTCCAGCGCAGCCCGCGCCATGGCTGCGGCGGGTTTGCCCACGGCCAGAATACGGTCGGGTTTCGGGACATCAGGCAAGGCGGCCAGGGTGGCCTCGTACCCGCCGACGGCCTCAACACCGACCTGCCACAACGTGACGGCTTGCTTCTCAATATCCATCAATTCTCCACCCAGATCGTGACCGGCCCGTCATTTACAAGTTCTACCGCCATGTCTGCGCCGAACTGTCCGGTCTCCACCGCGACGCCCTGCGCGGCAAGGTGCTCGGCGAAGACCTTGTACAACTGCTCTCCCAGCTTGGGCGGGGCCGCGTTTGAAAATCCGGGGCGATTGCCGCTGGAGGTGTCCGCCGCCAGTGTGAACTGGCTGACCACCAGAGCAGAGCCTTCAACATCCAGAAGCGAGCGGTTCATCTTGCCGGCGTCGTCCTTGAAAATCCGCAGTTTTGCAGTTTTCTCGGCCAGTTTTTCTGCCTGTGCCTTGCTGTCGCCCTGCATGGCGCAGACCAGAATCATGAGCCCAGGGCCGGTTGTGCCGATGACGGTGCTTCCGACCGACACTTTGGCCTGTGTCACTCTTTGCAGCAATGCGCGCACTTGGTTCCTCCCCCGAGATGTTGAGCCTGCCTGAGCGACGGTTTAGCCGCGCCAGTCCACAAAGTCACCCAATGCCGCACGTTCCGTGCGGAAGCTGTTTGCAGGATGATCCGTATCCGAATAGCCAAAGGAAATTGCGCACAGGATCAAACGATCATCGGGGATCTGAAAATACTGATGCAAAAAAGGGCTGTATGCGGCCAATGCCGCTTGTGGGATGGTTGCCACGCCCAAAGCCTGAGCGGCGAGCGCGAAAGCCGTGACAAAGCCGCCGCAATCCATTGCACCATAAGGTCCAAGCTCTGCCGGGCTTGAGATGATGGCACAATGTGGTGCGCCAAACAGGGCAAAGTTCTGCATCATTTGCTGCGCCGACCCTTCGCGGTCCCCCCGTTCTACGCCAACCGCGCTGTAGAGTGCCCAGCCGCACGTCCGGCGGCGGTCTTGATACTCGCCGGAGTAAGACGTGGGAAATGGAAGATCCGGGGCCGTCGTGCCGTTTTCCGCCTCGTTTGACATCGCGTCGCGGAACCTGTCGGTTTCGTCTCCGCTGGTGATGACCAGTTGCCAAGGTTGCGCGTTGCACCAGCTTGGCACCCGGGACGCGCTGGTCACGATCTGCGCGATCTGGTCTTGCGGTACCGGGTCCGGAAGAAAGGCGCGGCAGGAATGACGTTTGTCCAGCAAGGCATTCAATTCGGCAATCGACACGTGGACCTCTTCTCAACGTTGCAGGCCTGAGGATGACGCTGCGGTGTAAATTGTACAAGAGGCTGTTATTGCTGTCCTGTTGCCATCAAATATCCGACACCTGCGGCAACCAGCAGGCCAAGTACAACGGCGATCGTGATCTTTATTGCCGACCAGGGGCGCTCTCCCTGAACCCGACCGGTCCGGCCGTTCACCACGAAACGATAGGTCTGGCCGCGATACTTATAGGCCGCCAACCAGACCGGCAGCAGGATATGTTTCAACGTGACATCGCGCACATCAGTGTCCACCGCATGGATACGTTGCCTGTCGCCCCCAATATCAAAACGTACATCACGCTCGATCACGCGGGCCATATGTGCGCGGGCCTCGGCATATCCCTCTTTCAGTTCAACCGTATAGGCCTCGGCCCGAAAACCGGCGAGGTATTCTGGCTGGTAGGGTTCCAGAGCCGGGAGATCCCAAGGCTCCAGAGCATCCGTGTAAGCCTTGGGCAGAGACCTTGAAGCCAAAACCAGCACGTCGTCAAAGAACCGGGCCACCCGGCCGGACTTGGGCGTCCAGCGGACCTTGGGCACCTGTTGTTGCACCCGTTTGCCATCCCGCATGACGGTGCGGGTTTCATAGTAGACCGTGCCGCGCTCTCCGCGATAGGCCGATTTCGTGTCGGCATCAAAGGTCCAGTAGGGCACATAGATGCCCTGCATCCTGCGGCCCTTGCGGGCATAGTCCTTGAGCCCGTTCGGCGCGAACCACAGCCGCCCCAGCCAATCGCTCATCGCCCTGTGGGCCGAGCGTTCATCCAGAGCAAAAGGCAGAACACCCTTCGGTTTGATATGCCGGTTCACCCCGGTGTCCGTCACGACCGGAGTGGCGCAGAACGGGCATTCCGCAGCATGGGTGTTGGGGTCGAATTCAACCTGCGCCGCACAGTTCGGGCAGGACAGAACCCGTGTCTCTTCGATTTCACTGTCGGGCAAGCGGTCGGCGATGGCCGCGTCGAAATCCAACTCGCGCAGGCTGGCGCCGCCCCAGGGGCCAGCCCCGATCGGTTCGGAATGGCCGCAGTGATCGCAGGTCAGCGTGCCGGATTTCGGGTCGAACCGATAGTCCGCGCCGCACTGGTCACACGGAAAACGGTGTTCCGCAAAATCAGGTGATGGGGCAGGGGCATGAGTCATGAGGCGCTCAGTCCTTGAGAGGGAAGTAGAGATAGTCCGCGCGGTCTTCCTCGGGCAGGACATGCGGCAGCATTTCGGCTTCGCAGGCCCCGATCGTCCTGAAATTTTTTCGCCCCTCGGCCAGCGTCAGGCCGTGATTGGCCGCCGAGGGCTCGCGTGGGTTCGTGTCATAATGGATGTCCTCGTCCTCCCAGAAACAGATCGGGCAGATCAGGTACTTTCCGCGTTCCGAAAGGGTGACATAGTCGCAGCAAGGGCAGACGAAATGCGGGTCGGGACGCGTCTTGCGCCTGCCCTTTTTCGAGCGTTTTCCAAGGCCGGCCATGCGGTGCCCTCATGCGCCGGGCGGGGGCGGCGGCAGAATGGTGAACAGTTGCGCCAGTTCCTGCACCTCGCCCGCCTTCTTCCAGCCGTCCTGACCGGGCGTCCACACGTAGGTGTCGCGCGTGATCTCGCCGTCGCTGGCCATGCGGCCCATCTTGGCCTTCGAGAACGGGCCGCTGGTCTGTCCGTCCACCGCGATGTGCCACACATGCTCGACCGGCGGCGGGGGCGGCGGGGCGACATGCGCAGACGGTTGCGGGGCAGCGGGCGCGGGCGCGCCCCACGGGCCTGACGGCCGACCCGCTGCCATGTTCGACATCTGGTTCGCCATCGCCATGCCCATTCCCATACCAAGGCCAGCGCCCATGCCGCCACCGCCGTTTGGGTTGCTGGCGGCCGCCGTCATCGCCTCGGCTGCGGAATACTGCGTAAACTTGCCCAGATCCCCCGCTAGCCCCATCGAGGTGCGCTTGTCCAGCGCTGCCTCGACCGCCGGCGGCAGCGAGATGTTCTCGATGTAGAATTCAGGCATCTCCAGCCCGTATCCGTCCAGCACGGGTGAGACCTCGGCCGCGATCAGCTTGCCCAGATCGGCGGTGTTGGCGGCCATGTCCAGAACCGGAATGCCCGAGCCTGCAATGACCCGGCTGAATTCCTGCACGATGATGTTGCGGATCTGAAAGCTGATCTCGTCCATGGTGAATTCACCATCGGTGCCCACGATCTCGATCAGGAACTTGGCCGGGTCTTTCACACGTACCGTATAAGTGCCATAGGCGCGGATCCGGGTCGGGCCGAATTCCGGGTCGCGCAGCATGATCGGGTTCTTGGTGCCCCATTTCAGGTCGTTGAACCGGGTGGTGTTGACGAAATAGATCTCGGACTTGAAGGGCGACTGGAACCCGTGATCCCAATGTTGCAGCGTCGTCATGATCGGCATGTTGTTGGTTTCGAGCATATAAAGGCCCGGCGTAAACACATCCGCCAGTTGGCCTTCGTGTACGAATACCGCCGCCTGACCTTCGCGCACGGTCAGCTTGGCGCCATACTTGATCTCGTGGCCTTCGCGTTCGAACCGCCAGACCATCGTGTCACGGGTGTCGTCCACCCAATGAATGACATCAATGAATTCTCCGGTCAGAAAATCGAAAATTCCCATCTGGGTTCTCCTGTCATCGGGGTCAGAGCGGCTGCCCCATCAATTCATGTGCGATTATTCGTACAATGGGTCGTGCTTCATCAACGTCTATGCCGGGCTGCAATCGCGGATCATACAACATCGTCAGCAGCTTTTCGTCGTGACTGGTCAGCAGGGCAAATTCGTCATCATCGTTGAAAATCGAAGGTCGCGCTGCCGGGCTGTCATTGGACAGGCCAAGACCCTGAGCAATTTCTTCGTGAATGCAGCTTTGGCGGCCCAGATCCGTCAATTCGGCCCGGATAAGGGAAACGGCACGTACGTATCTGTGTGGTGATGAGGTCGTAGCCGACGCAAACACCAGACAGTCGAAATTGGCGCGTGGATTGGCCACCAGGTTCAGCGAATCCTGACTGATATTCGGGATCAGCTGTTTCAGGCGGGATACGACATAGGCGCTGTCATCCTTGCCTGCAAAAAAGACATGGAAATTGGCGTTGCGGGAGACGACGGAAACCGGATGATCGGTCAATCTGGCCAGACGGGTGGCAAAGGACCGAACCTGATCTGCATCTTGCTGCCGTGCAGAAGGAAGCACGGAGGGGCCGAACTCGGTCTGTATCCGGACAGAGCCGGACCATCGGCTGAGTTGCCCGTCCGTCTGACGCGAGCCAGCCGCGACGCTTTGCGTCGGATATTCGCTGTAGAACGCGATCGCTTCGAAATTCCGCGCCAGATCGTCGGCATCATAGGGGGTGTCGGGGCCGCCCCCATCGGTGCGTAAAAGCCCCCGCACCAGCAGGTCCCGTTCAACCCGTCGATAAAAGCGCGCCAGATCCTGACTTGCGGCAGATGGCGGCACATAAGCATTGGCTGCCTCGGGTGCGGGTGTCGGGCGAGGTTGTGGAACAACGGATGACGTCAGGGTCTCGTCGCAATTGGCCAAGGCCAAGAGCGATACCATCCCCAAGGTTCCTTTCAAGTAACCGAAGGCCCGCACGCCGATCCCGCCCTTAACCGGGTACCGCCGTACCGGCAGTGTCGCCAGTTCCGTCGCGCCGTGCCTTGGCAGACGCCAAAGTGTCGCGCAGTTCCTTTTCCATCTTCTGCAACTCGGCTTCGGCTGCGGCGCGTTTGGCCTTGCCTTCGTCCGCAATCGCAAGGCTTTCGTTGATGGTGCCAATCAGGTCGGCATTGGCCTGCTTGACTGCTTCGATGTCGAACACACCGCGCTCCATTTCTTCGCGGATCATCTTGTTCGATTCACGCAGGTTGGCTGCGTTCGAGGTCAAAAGCTCGTTGGTCAGGTCATTGGCATCCCGCACCGCGGCGGCGGCTTCGGCGCTGCGCTGGATCGTAACCGCCTGGGCCAGTTGCGTTTCCCAAAGCGGGACGGTGTTCACCAGTGTCGAGTTGATCTTGGTGACCAGCGATTTGTCGTTTTCCTGAACCAAGCGGATCGACGGCAGGGACTGCATCGTGACCTGTCGTGTCAGTTTCAGGTCATGAACCCGGCGTTCAAGGTCGTCCCGCGCCGCGCGCATGTCACGCAGTTCCTGCGCCTTCATCACTTGCTGGTCTTCCGGAGCGGCCTGAACTTCGGCCTCCTTTTCAGGGATGTCGTGGCTGTCCAGCTCGGTCAGCTTCTCTTCGCCCGCAGCGATGTACAACGCCAGTTCATCATAGAAATCCAAGGTCTTTTCATACAGCAGGTCCAAAGACTTGATATCCTTGAGCAGCGTATGCTCATGCCCCAGTAGATCGTCGGTTATGCGGTCTATCTGGTCCTGAACCTCTTCGTACTGGGCGGTGAATTTCGCAAATGGTGCAGCCCTGCCCAACAGTTTTTCCCACCAGCTGCGCTCGCGGCGCACGTCTAGTTCACTGACCGAGAACCCGCGTATCGTGGTTACGATGTTGCGCAGGCTGTCACCGGCCGGGCCGACATCCTTGTTGCGCACATCCGCAAGCATGGCCTGGCTGATCTCCTGCAACTCGGCCTGCGCGGACGAGCCGAACGCGACGATCGAATTGGTGTTGTCCATGTCGATTTCATTCATCCGCTTGCGGATTTCGGCGCTGACGGGTTCGTCGGCTTCCTCCAGCGACACGACCTCGGCCTGTGGTTCGGGCAGGGCAACTGCGGTGACTTCCTGTACCAGAGTTTCGGCCTGTACCGCCTTTTTCTTGATCTCATCGGACATGGGGATGTTCCTCGCTCAAATATGGCCGGTCAGTCCAGCCGGACGCCTTCGCGCTGCAATCTTTCACGCAGCACGTCGATTTCGACCGTCAGATCACTGCGGTCATCCAATAACATTTTCCGCGTACGCGCGGCAAAATTCTGTTCCAGATCGTCCAGCAGGGCGGAATAGTCGGCCAGTGCCTGCGCGTCGCGGGTGCGCGCGTAGATATCGGCAAATTTGACAGTCGCATCACGCGCGCCCTGTAGATAAACGGTCAGGTATTTTCTGGCACCAGCCAGATCGCGTGGGTCTTCCTCGACCGTGCGGAACAGGTCACGTGCGGTGTCCTGAAATCGCTCGACCCGGGCTTCGATACGTCGATCGCCCGCGCGTTTTATGGCATCCGTCATTTCCGACAAGTGTTTCTCGGCATCATCGACCACGCGCGCCACGCGGTCTTGCTGAAAGGTGTCGACTCCCTCCATGCCCTTGTTCTTCATCGGATCAAGCCCGAATGAGACAGAATGCAGAACGGTCGCTGCAACACCAAACAGCACGGGGGCCAACAGACTAACCTGCGCTGCCGCTTCAGCGTCCAGAAACTCGGACCTGTAAGACGCAAGGCCAGCACCAAGGCCGGTGAGAACACTGGCAAATATCTTCCGCGGAAAAGCAGGGCGTCGGGCGGTTTTGCGGGCATTGTACGCGGCCTCAGCTCTCAGACCTTCTCGCAGCAAGAATGCGGCCGCCGTCAGAAAACCAGCGGCGACCAGCCCCAGTGTCATACCAATCGCGCCGTCGTTCAGGGACAGAAACACCAAAGGAATGGCGGGTAGAAACAGAATATTCGCACGTGCGCCAGCGGGCTCGACCCGTGCGCCGTCAAACTGACCCCTCGGCAGTGGGGCGTTTTCCGATTCATCTCCCTGTGGGCTGTATTTGCCGCCGAACCGCTTTGCCATGGCTTAAAGACCTCCGAGCAAACCAGTGCAGACGCCAAACAACAGCACCAACAGCACAGCGTAGGCCAGTTTTTGCACTCCGCTTCCGGACATCACGCCCCCCAAATAGCAGCTTTCACTGAAAATTTAGGGGATACGCGGGCTTAGCGCTAGGGGGAAGGTTGCCGAACCCGCATCACTTGCGGGGATTCTTGCCGATCCGAGGCCGTTTTCTTTGTGGCCGTGACGGGCGTTTGGGCGCGTTGTCGGGTTTGTCCTCGGCGTCCAGACCCAGCTGGTCGCGCATGACCCGGCGACGGACTTCTTCGACCTCGCCCTGTTTCAACGTCCCAAGCTGGAAGGGGCCGTAGGACACGCGCAACAGACGGTTCACTGTAAAACCGATATCTTCCATCGCGCGGCGGATTTCGCGGTTCTTGCCTTCGCGCAAACCGATCGTCAGCCAGGCATTTGCGCCCTGCTGGCGATCCAATGAGACGGTCATTGGCTGGAACCGTTCTCCCTCGATTACCAGCCCCTTGCGCAGCGGTTCGAAATCTTCGTCCTTCGGGCGACCGTTCACCCGTACGCGGTACTTCCGCAACCAGCCGGTCGAGGGCAGTTCCAGCTTGCGCTTGATGCCGCCATCGTTGGTCAACAGCAGCAATCCTTCGGAATTCAGGTCCAGCCGACCGACGCTCATCACCCGTGGCATGTCGTCGGGCAGCTTGTCGAAAATTGTCTCTCGTCCTTTTTCGTCGCTGGTCGTCGTCACCAACCCGGCGGGCTTGTGATACAGCCAGAGACGCGACGGTTCCGGTTCCGAGACCGGCTTGCCGTCGACTGCGATCTTGTCTTTCGCCGTCACGTTCAGGGCTGGGCTGTCGATGGTCTTGCCATTCACTGCCACGCGGCCTGCATCGATCATGCGTTCCGCCTCGCGCCGCGACGCTACGCCAGCGCGGGCCAGGACTTTGGCGATCCGATCGCCGGGGGGTGGGGTCTTGTTCATGTCAGGGCCATACCGCATCCCGCGCGCTTGCGAAAGGCGGGTTTCTGATGCAGTCAGGGGCATGGTGTTCAAATCGCATATGCAACAGGCCCTGTCCGAGGCGCGAGCGGCTGCCGACAGGGGGGAGGTGCCCGTGGGGGCTGTTGTCGTTGGTCCGGACGGAACGGTCGTGGCCGCGGCCGGAAACCGGACGCGCGAGTTGAATGATCCCACGGCCCATGCGGAAATCATGGCCTTGCGAGCAGCCTGTGCGCAGGCGGGCTCTGAACGGCTGCCGGATCATGATCTCTACGTCACGCTGGAGCCTTGCGCGATGTGCGCCGCAGCCTTGGCCGCCGCGCGTATCCGGCGGATCTATTACGGTGCGGCAGACCCCAAATCCGGGGGCGTGGCGCATGGCGCGCGCGTGTTTTCACATGCACAGGCGCATCACGTGCCCGAGGTCTATGACGGGATTGCAGGCGAAGAGGCCGCCGCGCTTTTGAAGGCCTTCTTCGAAGCGCGCCGCAAAGACGCGCCGGGTTGACGCGCTGCGCTGTCGTCAGACGGTGATGGCTTTCATGACCTCAGGTTCGATCACATCGACCCCCGGCAATCCGTCGATCAATGCCCGTGCGGATTGTTCCAGAATGGGGAACGTCCTGTAGTGGCATGGGATGACCGTCTTGAAGTCGAAGTACCGTTTCGCGGCATAGGCGGCGGCTTTCATATCCATGGTGAAATGCCCGCCGGCTGAAAGGATGCCGATATCGGGCTTGTAGTAATCCCCCATCCAATCCATGTCCGCCATGATGTCGGTATCGCCCGAAACATAGAGCATACGCCCCTCGGCCGCGATCATGAAGCCGACCTCGCTGCCGCCGGTGCGCAGACCATCTGGTGTTGAAAAAGTCGAACTGTGAGAGGCCGGAACCATTGTCACCTTGACGCCGTTCAGATCGACGGTGCCGCCTTTGTTGAAACCGATGGTCTCGATGCCTTCCGCTTCGCTCCAGTATCCCATCAGGTCATACTGTCCGACAACGGGGATTTTCAGGTGTTTGGCCAGCGGCAGAATGTCAACCACATGGTCGAAATGCGTGTGGGTCAGAAGGATATGACTCGCACCATCCAGCGCTGCATCATGATGATCTTCCGGCAAGACCGGGTTGCCGGTCAGCCACGGGTCGATCAACAGAACCTGCCCCTGCGTTTCAATGCGAAAACTGCCATGGCCCAGCCAGATAATGTTCATTCCGGTTTTCCTCCCATAAGGTCTCTTGGCAGCAGCCTAGCATCGGCTATGTAAAATTCCATGGACTGGATTCGAGAAATTGATGGCTATTGTGAACGCGTGTTGCCGGACTATTGGGCCGAGCCGATCAATGCGATCACGAACGCTGCTTTTCTGATAGCCGCATGGATCATGTGGCGGCGCGTGCGCGATCAGGACATGCCGTTTGCCAAGGGTCTGGTCGTGATTTTGGCCATGATCGGGATCGGAAGCTATCTGTTTCACACCCATGCCCGGGTTTGGGCGGCCTTGGCGGATGTGGTGCCGATCCTGCTGTTCATATTGGTCTATATATATGCGGTGAACCGCGACATCTGTCGCATGTCGTCTGGATTGGCGATCTGCGGTACGCTTCTGTTTCTTCCCTATGCGGCGGCCGTCGCGCCCCTGTTCCAGCTTGTGCCGGGGATTGGTGGGTCGGCGGCTTATGCGCCGGTCCCTTTGTTGATCCTGATCTACGCGTTCCTGCTGCGGGGCAATGATCCGAACTTGGCCAGAGGGATGACGCTTGGGGCTCTGATCCTGATTCTATCGATCACTTTCCGGGCGGTCGATCTGCCAATTTGCAGGCAATGGCCGATGGGGACGCATTTCATGTGGCATATCCTGAATGCCATCATGCTGGGTTGGATGATCGAAGTGTATCGCGCGGCTCTTGTCAGGGGCCGTTTTGGCAAAGGCCCGGCGTCTTGAGGCGCGGAGGGATCGCGTGTGTCCTCCGAGCTTCGTGACAAGGAGGTCAACGAAACCGCCCTGGTCCGATCCTAGTTCTGAAAGGCTGCCGCCAGATGATCGGGCAGATCAAATTCGCTCAACACCCGAGCGCGGCCTTCGGGCGACATCTTGCGAGCCGTTTTTTCAACGATGCTCTGGATTTTCTCGGCCGAGTGTTTCGCGGCAAAGGGCTGGAAATACCATTTCAGGAATACAAAGCAGATCACGTCTTCCAGCGCCTGCACCTCTGCGTCGCGCTTGATGCCCTTTTTTCGCAACATGCGCCCTGCGGCCTCGACCTGTTCCGCGTTATAACCTTCACGGGTCATCAACCCCATGACCACGTCGGCATGGTGTTCGCCCTGCGCCTTGCGCCATGACAGGTATCCAGCCCGGCCTTCGGGATATTCACTGCGGGCAAGTCTCCAACGTTCCACATGCTGCCCGCGCGCGGCGATCTGAAGGGCGTCAGAAGCGTCCGGAAACAGGCGGTCCAACTCGGCACTCATGCGTTCGCCATACAGCAGTGCCGCAGGGCGGCCATCGTCTTGGTTGGGGTCATTTGCATTGGCTGCGTCGATTGCGTCCAGAACCGCTTGTTTTTGCGCGCTCATCATCTGCTCCACTGGCTTGCCTGAACTACGAAACCTCGGCGCAGTTCTGTTCTGTATTCGACGTCATGCTAACGGCTTGCCCTGGGATGTGCATCCTCGAAAATGAAAAACGGCCGGGTCAGAGAGGGGATATCTGACCCGGCCGGGACCTGCGCTTTACTTGGCAGGTTTAACCTGATCCTGTGTGACCGGTTCCGCGATAGGGGACGGGAAGGTCAACGTGCGTGTCAGGTTGCTTGTGTCGATACCCAAAGCCATGGCCGGTGCGGCCAAAATCGTGGCGGACAAGACTGCGGCTGTTATCAGGGGTTTCATGTTTTTTCTCCGGTTTGCGTTATGTCGCATAAATAAAATGAACAGTACAGTTCAGTTTTCAAGATTGATAATGAACTATTCGGTTTACTTTTTTGCATACCGGCCATTCAGTTTTGAATGGCCGCAGAAGTGGAGGGAATTCCAAACTCGCACCTGCCCATGGCACCCCGGTCTTGCGACTGTCGCTACAGACGGGTAAACGCCCCCTAACGTAGATGAGGGAAGCCGATGTCGATTGACCAAAGCACCGCCGCCAAAGTGGCCAAACTGGCCCGGATCAAGGTCGAGGATGACGCGCTGCCGGCGCTGGCATCCGAGTTCAACACCATCCTGGGGTTCATCGAACAGCTGAACGAAGTGGATGTGGAAGGTGTCGAGCCGATGGTCTCGGTCACACCCATGCGCCTCAAGCGTCGTCAGGACGAAGTCACCGATGGCAATCAGCAGGACAAGATTCTGGCCAACGCCCCCGACGCCCGCGAAGGGTTCTTCGCAGTCCCCAAAGTGGTGGAGTAAGACATGAGCGATCTGAACAAAATGGGCCTGGCCGAGGCCCGCGACGCATTGCGAGCCGGCGACGTCACTTCTGTTGAGCTGACAGACGCCTGCCTGAAAGCCATTGATGAAGCAGATGCGCTGAACGCATTCGTCCACAAGACGCCTGAGATCGCGATGGAACGCGCCAAGGCGGCGGATGAACGGATCAAAGGTGGCGACGCTCCGTCAATGTGTGGCCTGCCGATCGGCATCAAGGACCTGTTCTGCACCAAGGGCGTGCCGTCGCAAGCCGCGTCGGGCATTCTTGAAGGATTCAAGCCGGAATACGAATCCACTGTTTCACAGCAACTGGCTGACGCAGGTGCCGTTATGCTGGGCAAGCTGAACATGGACGAATTCGCCATGGGGTCGTCCAACGAAACATCGGTCTATGGCAATGCCGTCAGCCCTTGGCGTCGTGGCAACGATGATACGCAGCTGACGCCGGGTGGCTCGTCCGGCGGGTCGGCGGCGGCCGTTGCTGCCGATCTGTGCCTTGCGGCAACGGGCACCGATACCGGCGGTTCCATCCGCCAGCCCGCGGCTTTTGTCGGCATCACCGGCATCAAGCCGACTTATGGTCGCTGCTCTCGTTGGGGCATTGTTGCCTTTGCATCCTCGCTGGATCAGGCCGGGCCGATGACCAAGAATGTCCGCGACGCCGCGATCATGCTGGAAACCATGTGCGGTCATGACGCCAAGGATTCGACCAGTGCGGACCTGGCCGTCCCGAATTTCGAAGCGATGCTGACCGGAGACATCAAGGGCAAGAAGATCGGTATCCCCAAGGAATACCGCATGGACGGCATGCCCGCCGAGATCGAAAAGCTCTGGGCCGACGGTGCCGCGATGCTGAAGGATGCGGGGGCCGAGATCGTCGATATCTCGCTGCCGCACACCAAGTATGCGCTGCCTGCCTACTATGTGATCGCCCCGGCCGAGGCGTCTTCGAACCTCGCCCGCTATGACGGTGTCCGCTATGGGCATCGTGCGCAGTTGGCGCAGGGGGATGGCATCACCGAGATGTATGAAAAGACCCGCGCCGAGGGCTTTGGTCACGAAGTGCAGCGCCGGGTCATGGTCGGTACCTATGTTCTGTCGGCTGGTTTCTACGACGCCTATTACAACCGTGCCCGCAAGGTGCGCACGCTGATCAAGAAAGACTTCGAAGACGTGTTCGCGGCCGGGGTCGACGCCATCCTGACCCCGGCAACCCCATCGGCAGCCTTCGGTCTGGGCGAAATGACCGAAGCAGATCCAGTTCAAATGTATTTGAACGACGTCTTTACAGTGACTGTGAACCTGGCCGGTTTGCCCGGTATCTCGGTCCCCGCAGGGCTGGACACACAAGGCCTTCCGCTGGGATTGCAACTGATCGGGCGTCCTTGGGAAGAAGGCGATCTGCTCAACACCGCCTATGCGCTGGAAAATGCGGCCGGTTTTGTGGCCAAGCCCGGGAAATGGTGGTAAGCCTCGGGCAACTGAAGCACTAGACACGGAGCCAAACAATGCGCGTTTTGCTTTTGGTGCCCGCTCTTGCACTGGCAGCTGCATGCACAGATGTCGCGCCGCTGACCAGCACAGGTTTCAACACGCCTGAATACCAGGCGCAGCGAGAATCTCAACTGGCAGGTCAGGGTGCGGTCGGCAACCCTCTGCTGGCTCCGGTCGATGTGTCACAACAACCGCTGGGCGCCCCGGTTGCGGCGACTGTTGCGACGGGTGAAAACGCGGATATCGCCAACCAGGCCGCGGCGGCATTGGCCAGCACATCTGGCCAAGACCCAGCCGCTGCTACGGCGGTTCCGGTGGCGAACACTGGTGCGATTTCGGATGAACAGGATTTTTCTGCCGTGTCCGAACGCCGCAGCATCGAATCCGACGCCGCCCGGATCGAGCAGAACCGCCAGACCTACGAAATCGTGGCCCCTACGGCAGTGCCCGAGCGTACGGCGAGCGGCCAGACAAACATCGTGCAATACGCGTTGAGCACGTCCAATCCCGTCGGCACCCAACTCTACAGCCGCTCGGGCTTCAACCTTCAGGCCAAGGCTCAGAGGAACTGCGCGCAATTCCCATCCCCCGATCAGGCTCAGATCGAGTTTCTGTCCAATGGCGGCCCCCAGCGTGATCGCAAAGGTCTGGACCCGGATGGTGACGGCTATGCATGTGGCTGGGACCCAAGCCCGTTCCGCAGTGCCGTCAGCAACTGACGCCCTGAGCCCGATCTGGCATCCGTCGCCAAATTTCGGCGAACGCCGGGGTGGTCTGACGCCGTCTTTGATCGTGATCCACTACACGGCGATGGACAGCGCGCAGGCGGCTCTGGATCGTCTGTGCGACCCAAAGGCCGAGGTCTCGGCCCACTACCTGATCGGCAATGATGGCACGCTGTGGCAGATGGTGCGTGAAGAGCACCGCGCTTGGCATGCGGGTGCCGGAGAATGGCACGGTCAGACCGACATCAACTCTCGTTCCATTGGCATCGAGTTGGACAACACCGGCAAGCATGCGTTCCCGGAACCCCAGATGCACCGGCTGGAACAGCTGTTGCGCCAGATAATGCACCGTTGGGCCATCTTGCCAAACGGTGTTATCGGCCATTCGGACATGGCGCCCGGGCGCAAATTTGACCCCGGTCCGCGATTTGACTGGTCGCGGCTCGAGCGCAATTTGCTGGCCGCGCCCCGCGGAAATGCCGCTGGTCTGCCAACTGCATCAGAGGGCCAGTTCCGAAATCTGGCTCAAGCCGCCGGTTTCAGCGCTGATGTAGACAATGAAACTCTGTTGCATGCCGTCCGTCTTCGATACCGCCCATGGGGCAGGGGGCCATTGCAGCAAGCCGACCTCGCCCCGTTGATCCGGCACTCCTGATCCGCACTTCATCTGGCCGAAAATATCCCGGGGTTGAATTGGCCGCAGGCCAAGAAGGGGCTGGCCCCTTAACCCCTTTCCACTCTTGACGATGCCGGGCGCAGAGCCTACCCAGCCCAAGCGCGGAGGGCCGGATGGCCGCTGGGGTCGCAAGGCCCGAGAGGAAAGTCCGGACTCCACAAGACAACGGTGCCGGGTAACGCCCGGGCGGGGTAACCCGACGGAAAGCGCCACAGAAATCAGACCGCCTGCGACTTCGGTCAAGGGTAAGGGTGAAACGGTGGGGTAAGAGCCCACCGCGCCGCTGGCAACAGCGGCGGCACGGCAAGCCCCACCGGGAGCAATGCCAAATAGGGTCCCCGCGCGGGCCGGTCGGCGCAAGCCGATACCGCCGCTAAGCGCGTCTTGGCCGAGAGGGACCGGGTTGGCAGCTTGAGCCATGCAGCAATGCACGGCCTAGAGGAATGGTCATCGAAGGGGGCAACCCCGGAACAAGATCCGGCTTACAGGTCCTCCGCGCGTATCCTCCTATCCTCCGGGCGGCGTGTAGGAGCCGGTCAGCGCCGCCGCCTTTTCGGTTATCGACGTGAACTCGTCCGCGGTCCAGGCGCGAACGGTTTCAATGTTCGTCACTGCACCCGATGCGGCGACGGCCATGCCAACGGCCACGGCGTCTGTGCCATCAGGGGCTTCGCTGATCACGACCACGTCGTTGCTGCCGGTTGTCATGTAGAAGGACAGCAACCTGCCACCTACTTTTTCCAGCAGAGCCTTCACCGGACCGGTGCGGTTCTCGGGCTTTTGCAACATGCCTTTGACACCGGCTTGCGAGTAAGATGCGTAAGTAATGAAAATGGGCATGGATACCTCCTGTTACATCAAATCGTTTTTGGGTCTTCAAGTCAGCCGACCCCGGGGCCGTCGAAAATCAGGTGCCAGAAAACAACGGCGCCGTGATGAACCAAAGGCCAGCGCCGATCAGCGCAGAACCTGTCACCGGCACAAGCCACCGGGCCCCGGGCAGGAGTTTTTCCAGCGCGACATAGGCGGCAATTCCGACAATCCAGTAGAGATTCATGATCCCACCGACGAACAGCAGCAACATCAGTGCCCAGCAGCATCCCAGACAATACGTGCCGTGCAGGATACCGGTTCGGAATGCACCGAATGTTCCGGGCCGGTTGTGATCGGCCAGGAAACGTGCGGGGCTTTGACAGTGGCGCAGGCATGCGTTTTTCAAACCTGAAAACTGATAGGCGCCAGCCGCCAGCAGAATACTTCCTGCGAAGACGCCCGAGCTGATCGTCATCATCCGCCCGTCGGACAGCCCGACATGTTCCAACCCCCATTGCAATGCGGTTGCAATCAGGCTGAGCGCCCCCCAGACCACCAGATAGCCGGATAAAAACCACAGGCTGAACGCAACCGTCCGATGCTTTTCGGGCCCTGTCCGCTTGACCGCGATGAACAGAAGAACGGCAGGCGCAGCGCTCGGGGTCATCATGGCGATCATCATGACCCACCACATCAGAAAGATCAGCAAAGCATAGCTTGCGCTCCACGCTGCTGCCGGGCCCATTTGCATGGGGTCTCCGACCGGGCCGGCCATCCGGGTCATCTCGACCGCGGACATGTTCATCCCGACGCCGGCTATCGTGTACCAGGTTGCACCGAGGATGATCAGAAGGACGCTTCCCAGAACAATCGCGTTGTCCTGTCTCAGCAACCGCTCAACCGTCCGGCCCCGGGGCGATGCGTTCTGTTTGGCCATGGGGGTTCTCTGCCTAAGCGCCCAAGACGCCATGGCCCGAGATGTTCAGATGCGCCAGATGAGCGTGCGTCGCGTCAAAGGTCAGGCTGATCTGACCGCCTGTTGTCGTCGCACTGCCCGATGCCGCCTCGGCATGGCGGTATTCAAAGCCATTCGGCAATTGTATCGACGCGCGGTGAGGTGCGCCCGAGACGATATGAGGGATCGGATTGACCACGACATCGAAAACCCCGGCAACCTTGGCGTATCCGCTGCGCTCTTCGCGGTTCCAATCCAGCTCGATCGGAACAAACAGCGTTTCATGTTTCAAAGGCGCCATGGCGCTGAAGACATACCAGAACGTAGCCATTTCATCCGTGTCCTGACCGGTCATGATCGCTTGCAACGCGGCCCGCTGGTCAGCCTTTGCGCTTTCATCAATGATCAGCTGCATCTGACCGTTGCCTTCATGAATTGGTCCCGGCCAATGATAGACCCCTGCCGCCCGAAGCCCGCCCAGATCAATGTCACCGTAGTGACCGCTTTGAATGTCGAAAACGACAACCGCCTCGCAGTTTCCATGAGACGGAAGTACGCTGAACTGACACGGGCAACCGAAATTGCAATTGCAATTGGCCAGTTCTTCGGCCTGAATAGCCCATTCTGTCATGATAGCCCCCAAGAAAAGTCGCGTGGAACAACTCTGCTCGTTGCAGGTTGCCCCCATTCACGCTGCCTCGGCCTTCGAGCCTGAATTCGGCTTCTTGGATGGGCGAACTTATCACGAATTCGTGATATGCACAAACATGATGCCGGATAACACGCCTTCTTCAGGTGTTATGGTGCACGTCAGTCGCGCTGGGGTTGAGCGCAGTATTCGGGATTGCATTCGGCTGTTAGGCTTTTGGAACCAATTTGAAGATATGGGAGGTTGATTATGAGCTTTATGAAAACGCTGGCGTCCGTTGCCATTGGTTTTGCTGCGGCCAAGGGCATGGAAAAATACCAGAAGATGGGCGGCATGGCTGGGCTGCAAGACAAGATGCAAGGCGCCGGCGGTGGTTTCGGCGCGGATCAGCTGGGCAAAATGGCAGAACAGTTTGGTCTGCCCGGTGGCGCGTCAGGCTTGCAGGACATGATGAGCAAGATGGGCATCGGCGGCAGCACAGCCGGGGCTGCCGGATTGGGTGGATTGTTGAATGCCATGCAGGGGGCGGCCAAGACGGCCAATCAACACACGGGTGACATGATGGAAACCGTGTTCGGCGGCACGCCTGCGGGTGCGGCGATGGAAGAGCAGGCGAAGCTGATGCTTCGGGCGATGATCCAAGCTGCCAAGGCGGATGGCGAACTGGATGAGCAGGAAAAGGAAATCATTCTGGGTGAATTGGGCGATGACGTCAGCGAGGAAGAGCGCGCATTCGTGCAAGAGCAGCTGAACGCACCGATTGACGTCATGGGATTGGCGGCTGATTCTGGTGCGCCGCTCAAGACGCAGATCTATGCGACATCCCTGGCTGCGATCCGTCTGGACAACGCGCGCGAGGCGTCCTATCTGCGGCAGTTGTCCACCGCGTTGGGTCTTTCGGACGCGGAAAGAGACCAGATTCACACCTATATGGGTGCGCCAACCCTGCCCGGGTGAACCTGCACCAGATTCCTGAGCCGGTATCATCCGATTGGCCTTGACATGGCCGGTGCAGCGCGTAAAAGCGCACGCTCATAGGAATTCAACCGAAAGGCCCCTGCCTTTTCGGACGCAGGAGATAACCATGGCGAAGCCGACGACAATCAAGATCCGTCTGAACTCGACCGCGGGCACGGGCCACTTCTACGTGACCAAGAAGAACGCGCGCACCATGACCGAGAAAATGACCATTCGTAAATACGACCCGGTCGTTCGCAAGCATGTCGAGTACAAGGAAGGCAAGATCAAGTAATCTGCCATTCCATTTGGAAATTCCGAAAAAGGGCTCTGGTGCACAGAGCCCTTTTTCAGTTCCGGTTTCCTGATTTCGGCGGGTGGCAGGCCTGGGCAGTCCGTTGCAGTGGCGCATCAGCGTTTGGGACAATCGCATCCCCTGCGGCTTGCTTTTTGTGGGAACCTGCAAGTACGCTTCAGCAAACCGCCACAAAATGTTGACCGCCATGAAAAAAATCTTGTTATCCACAATTGCCGTTCTAACCCTAGCGGCCTGTGAAGACCCGTTTAACCGCGAAGGTGTCGGGTTTACTGGAATCGATGGCGAACCACGCACGATTTCGGACGTACCCGGAGCCGTAGCCTTTTTGCCAGATGCGACCAACGTTCCGGCAGAACTGGCGGAACTGCGGACAGTCACGCTTTTGAGTGATGAGGTGGATCCTTCCAAGGTCGCATCGGTTGCAATCGACAACGGCGGCCAGACGCCGGACACTGCGGTGCAATTGCAAGGGAGCGACACGAACCTGTTCCTCAGCACCGTCAGTGTGAACGGCACTTTGTTTGGTGTGCTGCGCACGCATTCCAACAGTGTGAAAGTCGACAATTCGATCGGTGTGGGCTTTGCGGAAGAAACAGAGCGTTTCACCGGCTGTCTGCCGGCTGGCGGTGTTTTCCGCAAGGGAACATCCGAGAAGAGCTCGGGCTTTGCCATTCCGCTGAACTGTAGCTGAACACATAAACGCTTCGGAAACAGAAAGCCCCGCCTTGTCAGGCGGGGCTTTTCATTTCCGGGCAAAAGAAGTCCGGCGCGCAAAGAAAAGGGCCGGTCAATGACCGGCCCCAAACCAATTCAGGTGTCAACAAGGGCTATTCCTGCTGGCCCATGAACATCAGCAGGAACTGGAACATGTTCAGGAACGAGATGTACAGGCTCAGCGCGCCGTCAAAGGCCGCTTTGTCCAGCCATTCCTGATCGCCATGCGCAGCATGGGCGACGTATGTGTTCTTGATGTCCTGCGTGTAGAACGCGGTCAGACCGGCAAAGATCAGGATGCCAATCGCCGAGATGGCCAGCATCATCACGCCGGATTGCAGAAACAGGTTGATGATCATTGCAACCAGCAGACCAATCACACCCATCATGAAGAAGGTGCCCATTCCGCTGAGGTTTCGCTTTGTGGTATAGCCATAAAGGCTGAGGCCAGCAAAGGCGATTGCCGTCACCAGGAAGGTCTGGGTAATCGAGTAGGGCGTGAAGATCATGAAGATCGAGCTCATCGAGATGCCCATCACCGCGGCAAAGACGAAGAAGCCAAGCTGAACTGTCGCGGCTGAGCCGCGGCGCATCAGGGCACCCCAGCCAAATAGGATAAAGGCCAGCGGCGCAAACATGACCACCCATTTCAGCGGCGACAGGAACAGCGCGCCACCCAGGCTGGTCAGATAGCGATCTGCGCCGATCTGTGCGACCGCGTTGCTTGGATCGCTGGTTACTGCCAGACCGGCAATAGCCCATGCCGCCAGTGCAGTGATCAGCATGCCGACGGACATTGTGCCGTAGACTTTGTTCATGTGGGCGCGCAGGCCCTGATCAATCTCGGCGGCGCGCGCGCCGGATGCCGTCCGGATCGTGTCGAATTGTGCCATCAAAGGGTCTCCCTAGTCGTCAAGTTAGAGCGCCCCGGCAGAGCGGGGCGGTTTTCCATCTAAATATCGGCAACAAGGGGCTGTGTTTCAAGAGATTCCGCGGGAAAACCGACTAAAACACGCAACAAAAATGCCAACAGGCGACTCGACGTCGCCCATCGCCATAAAAATATGAGAGTCACAGTCACCTTTTCCAGAATTGAGGTGCATCCCAGAAGAAGCGTTCTGCTTCTGAGGTTGCTTCCTCGCGGGTCAGACCGATATCGTCCAGCATGGCGGCATCCAGCTGTGCCAGCTTTCGCCGCTGTCTGGACAGTTCGAACGCTTGAGAGATCAGGGACACCAAAGAACGTTTGGCCGGTTTGCAGGGATTATGGATTGCGAGTTGCGTCATAACTTGTCCTTTCTGTATTCTCGATGGTTTTGCTGGCTGTTATCAATTTCCTTGATTGATATGGGTGCGTGTGACATATTTTGAAAACGAATATTTTTGATGGAACGCATAAGGAATCGTGAAGATGCGGAATTTGGACATTACAACCCTGCGATCCTTTGTGGCGGTGGCGGATCAGGGCGGTGTGACCCGCGCTGCCGGATTTCTGCACCTGACGCAGTCTGCGGTGTCCATGCAGCTGAAACGGCTGGAGGAGCTGCTGGGCCTGGAGTTGCTGGACCGAAGCGGCAGAACAATTGCCCTGACCGCATCCGGTGAGCAGCTGCTGGCCTACGCGCGCCGCATGATTGCCCTGAATGACGAGGTAATCTCGAAACTCACCGACCAGGCCTTTGAAGGCGAAGTGGTTCTGGGCGTTCCCCATGACATCGTCTACCCCGCGATCCCTCGGGTCCTGCAACGGTTCAACGCCGATTTTCCCCGTGTCAGGGTGCAGTTGGTGTCGTCCTATTCACTGCAATTGAAAGACATGTACAAGCGGGGCGAATGTGATGTGATCCTGACGACCGAACCGTCTTCGGCCGATGGCGCAGAGACCATCGCAGAGCTGCCGTTGCGCTGGATCGGTGCGCCGGGCGGATCTGCATGGCGCAAACGTCCCTTGCCTCTGGCGCTTGGACGGCGCTGCTTGTTCAGACCGCAGGTCATTTCGGCACTGGATGCCGCCGGAGTACCGTGGGAACTGTCAGTGGAAACCGAAAACGACCGGACAATAGAAGCCACGGTCAGTGCCGATCTTGCCGTACACGCAATGCTGGACGGAACCGAGGCCGCACATCTTGAACAGATCGACTCGGGTGGGGCTCTGCCGGATTTGCCTGCGCATATGATCAATCTATACGGTGGGGAACCGGGCCGGGATGCGGTTGTCGAAGCTCTGGCACAATTGGTGCGTCAGAACTTCAGATTGCTGGGCGGTACGCAGTTGCGGGCGGTGGTTGGGTGATCGCGATCAGGGCGTGATCACGATCTTGCCCGTCGATTTTCGCTCTTTCAGCAACTGCATTCCCTGCGCGACGTCTTCAAGTGGCAGGACGTGACTGATATGCGGTTTTATCCTGCCCTCTGAATGCCATTTGAACAGGGTTTCAAAACTGTTGCGCACAGCTTCGGGGCGGAACTTCAGATAACCGCCGATATACACCCCGATCACGGTTAGGTTTTTGACCAGGAGATGATTGGCCGGAATCTGCGGGATGTCGCCCCCGGCGAATCCGATGGGCAGCAAACGCCCTTCGGGATTGGTCGCGCGGAAAGCGGCCTTGAACACATCCCCGCCGATGACGTCATAGACGACATCCGCGCCGCCCAGCGATTTGACCCGTTCCCGCAAGTCTTCGGAAGCATCGATCAGATGATCGGCACCAGCGGCACGGGCAACGGCAAGCTTGTTCTCGCCGCGTGCCTGCGCGATGACCGTGGCGCCCATGAGTTTGCCGATTTCGACGGCGGTCAGGCCGACGCCTCCCGCTGCGCCGGTGACCAGAAGGGTTTCACCCGGTTGCAGGCGTGCCCTGTGTTCAAGGGCCATGTGACTGGTGGCATATGCGATCTGGATGGCGGCGGCGTCTTCGAAGCCGGTGCCGTCCGGCAGCACGATCGCACGGTCCGCGTCGAACACGCCGTATTCTGCCAACCCGCCCTGACCTGAATAGACCGCGATCCGGTCGCCCGGCCTCAGCGTCGAAACGCCGGGACCGACTGTATCCACGACGCCGGCGATCTCCATGCCCAAAGTGAATGGGGCAGGTGGCGTGTCCTGATACGCGCCCGTCTGCATCAGCAGATCGGCGAAGTTCAGGCCGCACGCTTTTATGGCGACCCGCACCTGACCTTCGCCCGGCTCGGGTGTTTTCACGTCACAAAGCTGGGCAGACGCCCCGTCGTATGGAATGCAATAGGCCCGCATATCGTTCCTCAAGAATTTGCGACATAGGCGCGTGTGCCGCCAGAAAAGTCAATCCGTTTGCTGCGCGGGCGCAAAAAGGCCCTATTTTGAAGGCGGATTCAGTTGCAGGAATACGTTTCTGTAAAGGCTTGAGGTAATACAACCACAAATCCCTGTCAGGGGTGTTCGACTCAACCAGCTTGAAAAAAATCTCAAAACCGGCATTATATGCAGTCAGTGCTGTAAACGGGGGGCGGTACAGTCCGTATTAGGGAGCGGTTAAGGGGAGCTCTCTAAAACTGCGATATCGGACGTCGCAAAATCCCGTGCAGATGTTTGTGTAGTATAGGAGAATACCAATGACTCATCACGTCGATGTCCATGTGGGCAAGCGCGTTCGGCATCGCCGCTGGCTGATTGGGATGACCCAGCAGCAGTTGGCGCAGCAAGTTGGTATCAAGTTTCAGCAAATCCAGAAATATGAGACCGGTGCCAACCGAATCAGCGCATCCCGCCTGTGGGACATCGCCGAGGCGCTGGATGTTCCGGTCAGCTTTTTCTTCGAAGGTCTGGAAGAAGCCCAGAAAAGCGATGCGGACAAGAAATCCGTCCCTGCTGACCTGATGGGTGACAAAGAAGCTCTGGATCTGGTGCGCTCTTACTATGCGATTCCGGAAAACCAGCGTCGCCGCCTGTTCGAACTGGCGCGGGTTCTCAGCGACGTTGCCTGACTGACTTGACTTTGTCGCGGATTGCCCGCACCTCGGGGCCATGCAACCGACGACACTGAGCGATATCGAAATTGCCGAAGAAATGGCCGAGGCTGCGCGTGAGGCCATACTCCCCTTTTTTCGTCAAACAAATCTGGAAACCGCCAACAAACTGACCGACGGGTTCGACCCGGTCACCGTGGCTGACCGCGCCGCTGAACAGGCGATGCGGGACGTTCTGGCGCGGCGGTGCCCGGATGACGGTGTGCTGGGCGAGGAGTTCGGCGCGCATACGGGCACCAGTGGCCGTACCTGGGTACTGGACCCCATCGATGGCACCCGTGGGTTTATCAGCGGCACGCCAACCTGGGGTGTTTTGATTGCGCTGAGTGATCAGGACGGGCCTTTTATGGGTGTAATCGATCAGCCGTATATCGGAGAGCGCTTTGTCGGATCGTCTTCCGGTGCTCACATGACCGGTCCGCAGGGCAGCAGAAGAATTCGAACGCGCGATACCAGGGCGCTGGATCAGGCGACTTTGTTTACCACTTTCCCCGAGGTTGGAACCCCGCAGGACCGCGCAGGGTTTCAGGCCGTGTCCGATCAGGTACAGCTGACGCGCTATGGAATGGATTGCTATGCCTATGCGCTTCTGGCTGCCGGGCAGGCGGATTTGGTGATCGAGGCGGGCTTGAATTCCTATGATATTCAAGCGCCGATTGCCGTTATTCAGGCGGCTGGCGGTGTCGTGACTGATTGGCAGGGCGGCCCCGCGCATCAAGGCGGTCGGGCCCTGGCTGCGGCCAACGCTGACCTGCACGCCGCAGCGCTTGAGATACTCCGCCAATTCTGAATCCTGTTGCCCGGCGCATCAAAGGCAACTACACCGGGGATGGCCGGTTCTTGCGCCCGTTTTCCACCGGCCGACGCACTTCTTGCATGAGACGGGCAGATGCAGGAGCGCGAAATGACGGAAACCCTACTCAAGAATGCTGATCTGATCCTGACGATGGACGAGTCCCGGCAGGAATTGTCCAAGGCTGATATTCTGGTCCGCGACGGGCAGATTGCCCGGATCGGGCGGGGATTGGAAACACAGGGTGAGGTGCATGATGTTTCAGGCTGTGTGGTGACGCCCGGCCTGGTGAATACCCACCACCATCTTTATCAAACTCTGACACGGGCGGTGCCGGGCGGACAGGATGCGTTGCTGTTTGGGTGGCTGCAAACGCTCTACCCGATCTGGTCGCGTTTCGGGCCGGAGGAAATGTTCACCTCGGCCCAGATCGGTTTGGCGGAACTGGCGCTGTCGGGGTGCACGCTCAGTTCCGATCACCTTTACCTCTATCCCAACGGTGCGCGGCTTGAGGATACGATCGCTGCCGCATCCGAGTTGGGGATGCGGTTTCATCCGACACGCGGCGCGATGAGCATCGGCGAGAGCGACGGGGGCCTACCGCCGGACCATCTGGTGGAAAAGGAAGCCGCTATTCTGGACGACATGATCCGGGTTGTTGATGCGTTTCACGACCCGTCGGAGGGTTCGATGTGCCGCGTTGGCCTTGCCCCGTGTTCACCGTTTTCCGTCAGCCGGGACCTGATGCGCGATGCGGCGTTGCTGGCGCGGGACAAGGGCGTAATGCTGCATACCCATCTGGCCGAGAATGATGAGGATATTGCCTATTCGCAGGCGCAATTCGGCTGCCGCCCGGGGCAATATGCCGAGGAATTGGGCTGGACCGGCCCGGATGTCTGGCACGCCCATTGCGTCAAGCTGGACGGGGCCGAGATTGATCTGTTCTCGCGCTCGGAAACAGGCGTGGCCCATTGCCCCTGTTCAAATTGTCGTCTCGGATCGGGTATCGCGCCGGTGCGGGCGATGCGCGATGCGGGTGTCAAGGTCGGCCTCGGCGCGGATGGATCGGCCAGCAATGACAATGGCAACCTCATGCTTGAGGCGCGCCAGGCCATGTTGTTGCAGCGGGTCGCCAATGGTGCGGATGCCATGTCGGTCCGCGAAGCGCTTGAGATCGCGACGCGCGGCGGGGCGGATGTGTTGGGACGTCCCGATTGTGGACGGCTGATGCCCGGAAAACGTGCCGATATTGCGGTGTGGGATACCCGCGGCATCGAAAGCGCGGGCAGTTGGGATCCGGCGGCTCTGCTTCTGGCGGGGCCGATGTCTGTGAAACACCTGTTCGTCGAAGGCCGCCAGATCGTACGTGACGGGCACATAACGACCATTGATCTGCCCCGCGTGATCGAGCGTCAGAACACGCTGGCCCGGGCGTTGCAGGCTTAAGCCGCCTGCCGCCCGCCGATCCAGACCTCTGCCACGGCCCGATCATCGCCCATCATGATCGTCGGGAAGATCGCTTCCCAAACGTCTTCTGCATGGGCCTCGCGCTGGGCGATGGCGGGGGTCGAGGCGAGGTCGATCACGACCAGATCCGCCTCCATCCCCGGAGTGATGTTTCCGATGCAGTCGTCCATTCGCAGGCTCCGGGCCGATCCGACCGTGCCCAACCACAGCAATTGCGCCGGGTGCAGAGGGCGGCCGCGCAATTGGCCGATCTCATAGGCGGCGGCCATGGTGCGCAGCATCGAAAAGCTGGACCCGCCGCCGGTATCCGTGGCCAGACCGATCCGGTGGCCATCATGGATCAGCCCGTTCATGTCAAACAGTCCCGATCCGATGAACGTGTTCGACGTGGGGCAATGAATCAAAGAGGCATCGACCTCGCGCAGCCGATCCCGTTCCCGGTCTTCCAGGTGGATGACATGGCCATACAGGCCGTTCTGGCCCAACAGGCCAAATTTCTCGTAGGTGTCCAGATAATCCCTTGCATCAGGGAACAGGGACCGGACCCATTCGATTTCATCCGTTTGCTCGCTCAGATGGGTTTGCATGAGACAATGGGGATGTTCGGCCCAAAGCGCGCCCATGGCCTCAAGCTGTTCCGGGGTCGAGGTTGGCGAAAAGCGTGGTGTGATCGCATAGGACAGGCGATCGACGCGGTGCCATTTCTCAAGCAGTGCGGCGGACTGGTCATAAGCCGTCTGCGCGGTGTCGCGCAGACCTTCGGGCGCGTTACGGTCCATGCAGGTCTTGCCGGCGACCACACGCTGCCCACGCTGTTGCGCCGCGGTGAAAAAGGCATCCACGCTTTCAGGGTGAATCGTGCAAAAACTGCACATGGTCGTGGTGCCGTGGGCGGTCGTCAGGTCCAGATACCGGTTGGCGATCTCGGCCGCATAGTCGAAATCGCCGAACTTCATCTCTTCCGGGAAGGTGTAGGTGTTCAGCCAGTCGATTAGCCGCTTGCCCCAGCTGGCGATCATCGCCGTCTGTGGATAATGCACATGCGGGTCGACGAACCCAGCCATGATCAAGCGCGATCCGTGATCCTTCGTGACTGCGTCAGGATGGGCTTTTCTCAGCGCGTCGATGGTGCCGATCTCGGTAATTCGCCCGTGTTCGATCACGACCGCTTCGTCCAACCGGGTCGCCTCGGTCGGCTCTCCGTCGAAGGGTGAGCCTGTGAAACTCAGAACACGCCCTTTCAAAAGCGTCTTTTGCGCCATTTTCCCTGTTCTCCGCCTGTTTGGAACCGCACACCAGCATAGGCGGACGAAAGAAGTGGGTAAATCGGCGCATTGTCATTGTTTTCCGGTAGCTGCTTCTTCTATTTAAGAGCAAATCGTAAAAAAGGGGCAGAGCATGACGACAGGCAGAGACGAAGCCGGACACGATCAGCCCCGGGATGAAGACGCCTATGCGTTGGATCCCAAGGCAGTAGCGGCAATCCTGTACGCGGTGGATATAGACGACCGCGACAAGCTGGTTGAGTTGATGGAGCCGCTGCACTCGGCCGACATTGCCGACCTTCTTGAACAGATCAATCCGTTTGACCGGTCGCGCCTGATTCGCCTGTACGACAAAGAGTTTGACGGCGACATCCTGTCTGAACTGGATGAATCGGTTCGTGAAGAGGTGATCTCGGTCCTGAACCCGGATGTTCTGGCCGATGCCGTGCGCGAGATGGAAAGCGACGATGTCGTTGACCTGCTTGAAGACCTTGAGGAACCGCAGCAGGAAACCATTCTGGACGCGCTGGAGGATTCCGAACGGATCGCAGCCGAGCAGGCCCTGTCCTACCCCGAGAACTCGGCGGGTCGCCTCATGCAGCGTGAAGTGGTCATGGCGCCCGAGCATTGGACCGTTGGCCAAGCCATTGATTTCATGCGCGCCAATGACGATTTGCCCGAGCAGTTCTATCACGTCGTTCTGGTCGATCCGCGCCTGAAACCTGTGGCGCAGGTGACGTTGGGCAAGCTGATGGCGGCGCGGCGTGACGTGCCGCTGCTTGATCTGGCAGAGGAGGAGTTTCACATCATCCCTGTCGATCAGGATGAGGAAGACGTGGCTTATGCCTTCAACCAGTATCACCTGATCTCGGCCCCGGTGGTGGATGCGGATGGCCGTTTGGTCGGTGTCATCACCATTGATGACGCGATGGTCGTTCTGGATGAAGAGCATGAAGAAGACATCCTGCGTCTTGCCGGTGTCGGCGACGAAAGCTCGTTGTCCGACAGCGTGGCGGCAACCAGCCGGCGAAGGTTGCCCTGGCTGGCGGTGAACCTGTGCACGGCGATCTGTGCCTCTTTGGTGATTTCGCAATTCGAGGCGGCGATTGATCAACTGGTCGCGCTGGCCATCCTGATGCCGATCGTCGCGTCGATGGGCGGCAATGCTGGAACACAGTCGCTCACCGTTACGGTGCGCGCGTTGGCGACGCGCGACCTGACCAATGCAAACGTGCTGCGCGTTATTCGCCGGGAACTGCTGGTGGGGATGCTGAATGGGCTCTGCTTTGCAATCGTGCTGGGGACCGTGGGGATGCTGTGGTTCGATTCCCCGCTGCTGGGTGTCGTGATTGGGTCGGCCTTGGTCGTGAACATGATCATCGCAGGCTTTGCAGGTACGGTAGTACCAGTCGTGCTGGACCGCTTGGGCATCGACCCGGCGCTGGCATCGGGAACCTTTGTGACAACCACGACGGATGTCATGGGTTTCTTCATATTTCTTGGGCTTGCCAGCGTGGTGCTCCTGTGACCGATCTGACCGAAATCAAAGCCGCAGCGCGCAAAGCGGCGTTTGCCCGCCGCAAGACCGCGTTTGATGCCCGCTTGCCGGGCGCAGCCGGGCGCTTGTCCGAGGTTCTGGCAGGTCATCGCGGCGTTCCCCTGTCAGGTTACATGCCGATCCGGACCGAGATCGACCCGGTGCCTGCGATGGCCGAGGCATCGGCTTATGGCCCGGTGGGGGTGCCTGTCATTCAGGCAGCCGGTCAGCCGCTGAAATTCTCTCGCTGGACGCCGGACGGTGTGCTCAAGGATGGCCCGTTCGGTGCAAAAGTGCCCCAGGTGGATGACTATTTCGACCCCGAAATCCTGATCGTGCCGCTGGTCGCCTTCGATGCAAATGGTGGCCGCTTGGGGTATGGCGGCGGGTTTTATGACCGAACGCTGGAAGGCTTGCGCGCCAAACGCCCGACGCTTGCCATTGGCTTTGCTTTTGACGCGCAAGAGACTGCGGATCTGCCGCTCGAGCCGACTGACCAACCACTGGACATGGTTGTCACGGAAAGCCGCGTGTTGACCTTCTAGCTGCTATTGCTCGAAGTGGCTGCGCAAGAAATCCCAGGCATCCACCTCGGTGCCGTCTTTCAGGATGCAGATGCCATAGACACTGCCGTCTTCGTTTTTACGAAGCTGGTAGGTCCCGTCGTTTTCAATGCAGAAGGTCGCGGCGGGGTTGGGCATGGATGTCTTGGTGCCTTCGGCCGCGGCAGCAGTTACCGCCAAAAGGCAGCCGGTCAGAACAATTGACGACTTCACGAAGAATTCCTTCTGTATTCAAAAGACGTATCGAAACATTGCCACGGCAGAATTTGATTTCAACCCCCAAGTCTGCCGTTAATTTCACGCTTCCGCCTTGTTATTGCCCTGTACAGCCCCTACGACCCGGATCATGAGGATTCTGTTTCTTGGCGATGTCATGGGGCGCGCGGGCCGCGCTGCCGTTCAACAGCATTTGCCGCGCCTGCGCGACGAATGGCGGCTGGATTTTGTTGTGGTCAATGGCGAAAACGCGTCGAACGGCATGGGGTTGAGCGGAGATCACGCCAGGCTCTTGCTCGACGCCGGGGCAGATTGCCTGACGCTGGGCGATCATGCGTTCGACCAGAAAGACATGCTGCAATTCATCGAGAAGGAACAGCGCATCATACGACCCGTGAACTTCGCCAAAGGCGCGCCGGGGCGGGGTCATCGGTTGTTCACGGCGCCGGGTGGGCGCAAGGTTCTGGTGGTTCAGGTGCTGGGTCAGGTCTTTATGAAGCGTCCGTTCGACGATCCGTTCTCAGCCATTGAGCCGATCCTGAAATCCCATCCCAGGGGAGGTCAGGCGCAAGCAATCATCGTGGACATGCATTGCGAAGCGACGTCCGAGAAGATGGCGATGGGGCATTACTGTGACAAGCGCGCCAGCCTTGTGGTGGGAACGCATACCCATGTGCCAACCGCGGATTCGCTGATTCTGCCGGGTGGCACCGGGTATCTGACTGATGCAGGCATGTGCGGAGACTACGATTCGGTCATCGGCATGGACAAGCAAGAGCCGATGCGACGGTTCATCACCGGTATGCCCAAGGCGCGCTTTACCCCCGCAAATGGCGAGGCCACACTGAGCGGCGTGTTCGTGGAAACCGATGATCGTGACGGACAGGCCAAATCCGTGCGCATGGTGCGCGTCGGCGGGCGTCTGGAACAAGCCGGACCCGAATAGTCATCGTCAGGCTTGCTCTGTCGGGCGCAATGCGTGAAACTGCATGTCATCAGGCGCTTGGGCCGGGGTTCGGACAGAATACCACGAATGAATTTCCTTTCACTGACAGACACAGGAAGCGCAGTTCTGGCGCTGGTCATCGTTGCGGGCATGTTCATCATGTTCCTGCGCGAGGTTTATCCGACCGAAGTCGTGGCGATTGGCGGTGTCTCACTGATGCTTGTAACCGGCATCCTGCCCTATCAAAGCGCGCTTGCGGTTCTGTCCAACCCGGCACCCTGGACGATTGCCGCGATGTTCATCATCATGGGGGCCTTGGTGCGGACCGGAGCCCTGGACTCGTTCACCTCGACCGCGCAGAAGCAGGCTCAGGTAAACCCGCGTATTGCTATCGCTTTGCTCATGGGGTTTGTCGTGCTGGCCTCGGCGGTGGTGTCGAATACGCCAGTGGTCGTGGTGATGATACCGGTCTTTGTGCAAATTGCCCGCACCCTGAATGTTCCCGCGTCCAAATTGCTGATTCCGCTGAGTTATGCGGCCATTCTGGGCGGCACGCTGACATTGATCGGCACGTCCACCAACCTGCTGGTGGATGGTGTGGCCCGCGCGCAGGGGATGAAACCCTTTACGATTTTCGAAGTCACGCCGCTGGGGATCGCGCTGGTGATCTACGGCATGATCTATTTGCGCTTCATCGCGCCCAAACTGTTGCCCGAGCGGGACAGCATGGCGTCGCTGCTCAGTGACCGGTCCAAGATGAAGTTCTTTACCGAGGCCGTCATTCCGCCGGACAGCAACCTGATCGGGCGCGAAGTGACCGGCGTGCAGTTGTTCAAACGCCCCGGCGTGCGTCTGATCGATGTCATCCGGGGGGATGAGTCGTTGCGGCGCAACTTGAAAGGCGTCGAACTGAAGGTCGGCGACCGGGTGGTTTTACGCACCGAGATGACCGAACTTCTGAGCCTTCAGCGCAACCGGGAACTCAAACGCGTGGATCAGGTATCCGCCGTCGAAACCAAGACGGTTGAGGTGTTGATCACGCCCGGATGCCGTCTGGTGGGGCGGACCCTTGGGATGATGCGGCTTCGGCGTCGCTATGGCGTTTACGTGCTGGCGGTGCACCGTCGCAACCAGAATATCGGCCGTCAGTTGGATGATTTGGTGGTCAGGGTTGGGGATACGTTGCTTTTGGAAGGTGCCCCGGCGGATATCCAGCGGCTGGCGGCTGATATGGACATGGTGGACGTCACACAACCATCGGCTCGAGCATTCCGTCGAAGCCATGCACCCATTGCGATTGGTGCTCTTGTAGGGATTGTCGCCCTCGCCGCGCTGGGCATTGCGCCCATCCTGTTGTTGTCGATTGTGGCCTGCGCCGTGGTTCTGTTGACCCGCTGTATCGACGCGGATGAGGCGTTTTCCTTTGTTGAAGGGCGTCTGTTGGCGTTGATCTTCGCGATGCTGGGCATAGGGGCTGCGCTGGACAGCTCGGGCGCGGTTTCCCTGATCGTCGAGGCCGTTGCGCCGGGGCTCAGTGCCTTGCCGCCATTCCTGATTATCTGGGCGATTTATCTGCTGACCTCGGTGCTGACTGAACTGGTCTCCAACAACGCCGTTGCGGTTGTCGTCACCCCGATCGCCATCGGTCTGGCGCAGGCTGTCGGAATAGATCCGCGTCCGCTGGTCGTCGCGGTCATGGTGGCGGCCTCGGCATCGTTTGCAACACCGATCGGATACCAGACGAACATGATGGTCTATGGTCCCGGAGGCTACAGGTTCACCGACTTCATGAAAGTGGGCGTGCCGCTGAACCTGACGGTCGGATTGTTGGCGTCCCTGCTGATCCCGTTGATCTGGCCGTTATGACATCGGCACAGATTTGCCGCTTTGCTCGCGGCGTACTTGTAAATGTCGGATGAACAGCAATCTTTTGTAGAACTGATACTTGAAGGGTACTGCCATGCTGACACTTGTCCGCACCACGTTTCCTGCGGTTGCCTTCGCCACCGTTTTGAGCGGCACATCGCTTGCTGGAACCGTCGAAGGAACCGCAACCTACCGAGAGCGTATTGCGCTTCCGCCCGACACGACCTTGTTCGTCGAGCTTCAGGATATCTCATTGGCGGATGCGCCGGCCGAAACACTTGCCGCGCAGAGATATGCCCTGACCGGTGTGCCGGCACAGTTTGAACTGACCTATGATGATGCGTTGATCCAGGACGGGCGCAGATATGCCGTGCGTGCTTCGGTCATGCAGGGGCAAAACCTGTTGTTCACCACCGATACCGTCTACCCGGTTCTGACAGATGGGGCCGAGAATTCAGCTGACCTGCTGATGATACAGGTGCAAAACCAAGGTGCCGGGATGCTGGAAAACACCGAATGGGTCGCTTCGGGCCTCAATGGTGCGCCTGTCGAGACAGAGAAACGTCCTGAGCTTGCTTTCGGGCAGGGCGGAGCGTTTTCAGGTAGTGGTGGCTGTAACAGGTTCAGTGGCCAGGCCGAGATTTCTGCCAATCGGATCGCGTTCCCGGACAATATGGCTGCAACGCTCATGGCGTGCCCACCCCCGCTGGACGAGGTCGAGCGGCAGTTTCTGAAAGCGATGCAAACTGTCACGACCTTCGCGATGCAAGGCAACGCGCTGGCCTTGCTGGATGCTCAGGGTGAGCCGGTGATCAAACTGGAGCGCAAGTAAAAGGGCAGGGTTGTCAGGCGACGGCCCTCGATCGCCCTGCGTTGCGACCCGAAAAGATGCAGCCACCCAGAAAGGTCCCTTCCAGCGCGTTGTAACCGTGATAACCACCGCCACCGAACCCGGCGACTTCACCGGCTGCGAACAGGCCGGGCACCACCTGACCGTCGGCGCCGATCATCTGACTGTCCAGATTGGTCTGCAAACCGCCCAGTGTCTTGCGGGTCAGCACGTGCAGCTTGACCGCGATCAGCGGGCCATTCTTGGGGTCCAGGAACTTGTGTGGCTTGGCGGTGCGGATCAGCTTGTCGCCGCGATAGTTGCGCGCCGCCAGGATCGCCATCATCTGCGCATCTTTTGAGAACGGATTGTCGACCTGAGAATCCCGCGCCTCGATCTGGGCACGCAAATGGGCCTCGTCTATCAGCCCCCCACCCAAATGGTTCATTCCGTTGACCAGCTCGGTCAGCGTGTTGGCAACAACAAAATCCTCGCCCTTCTCCTTGAATGCCTCGACCGGGGCGGTCGCTTTGGACCCGGACAGTATGCGTTGACGAATAACCTCTTTCCAGCTGCCTGACGTGAAGTCCGGGTTCTGTTCAGACCCGGACAGGGCGAATTCCTTCTTGATCACCTTCTGAGTCAGAACGAACCAACTGTATTCATACCCGGTGTTCAGGATTTCGCGCAGTGTCCCCAGCGTATCGAACCCGGGCAGGCAGGGGGGCTGCAACCGGTTTCCGCGCGCGTCGAACCACATCGAGCTGGGGCCGGGCAGAATGCGAATGCCATGGGCGGGCCAGATCGGATCCCAGTTGCGCACGCCTTCGGTGTAATGCCACATACGGTCGCCGTTGATGACATGGCCGCCGGCCTTTTCGCTGATGGCGATCATCCGACCGTCCACATGGAAGGGCACACCCGCCACCATGTCCTTGGGCGGTTCGCCCAGACGGTCGCGGGGCCAGTTCTGGCGCACCATCTCGAAATTGCCACCTATCCCGCCCGAGGTCACGATGACCGACGGGGCATAGACCTCGAACTCGCCCACCTCGTCGCGGTTGGTCTTGCCGCCGCGCGGGGCCGCGTCATCGGCCAGCACCTCGCCCGAGACGCCCTTGGCCTCGCCGTTCTGCATGATGATGTGGCTGACCTGATGGCGGTATTTCAGCTGGATCAGGCCGGCACTGACATGGTCGCGGACCCGGCGGATGAAGTGTTCCAGCACGCCGGGTCCGGTGCCCCATGTGATGTGAAAGCGCGGGACGGAATTGCCGTGCCCGTTTGCGTAGGACCCGCCGCGCTCGGCCCAGCCCACGACCGGAAACCAGCGCAGCCCCATGCCATGCAGCCAGGGGCGCATTTCACCGGCGGCGAACTCGATATAGGCTTCGGCCCATTTGCGGGGCCAGGTATCTTCTTCGCGGTCGAACTGCGCGCTGCCCATCCAGTCGCGCAGCGCCAGATCGTGGCTGTCGCGGATCCCCATGCGGCGTTGTTCCGGCGTGTCGACCATGAACAGGCCACCCAGGCTCCAGAAGGCCTGACCGCCCAGAAAACCTTCTGGTTCCTGATCGAGTATGATTACCTTCTTGCCTCGGTCGCCCAGTTCGGCAGCGGCGGCCAATCCGGCCAGACCAGCCCCGACAACGATCGCATCAGCAGTGTTGTTTGTCATAACGGTCCTTTCAGCGCCTGCGGAACCAGACAAGAAACGGCAGAACCACGGCGTACATCGTAATACCATATACCGCCGAGGGCAGGGCCAGCGGGCTGAACCCGCTTTCGGTATTCGTGATCAGCGCCGCCAGTGTAATGCCCAGCGTGGAATTTTGAATTCCGGTTTCGATCGAGATCGTCTTGCACTCATTCCAGGACAGGTTTGTTATCCGCGCCAGCCCCAATCCGATGAACAGCAGGGCGATATTCAAAGAAATCAAGCCTGCGCCCATGATGCCGAGATTGTCGACGAACAATTGCCAGTTCCCGGCCAGAGCCGCGGCAATGATCAGCACGAACAAAACGGTCGCGAGCGCCGACAACCCCGGCTCGACACGGTTTGCAAACCCTGTTGCAAAGTTGCGAACTCCGACCCCGATTGCCACGGGCAGCGTTGTTATCAAAAACAATGCAACAGCCAGCCCGGTGATCGAAACCTCGGGGGCTTCGTCGCCCATGAAATGCGCGATCGACCAGGCGGCCAGTATCGGCACGGTCACCATCGACAGAAGGCTGATCACAGCGGTCAGGCTGACTGAAAGCGCGACATCGGCCTTGGCGAGCTTTGACAGGATATTGCTGGTTACGCCGCCCGGGCAAAAACTGAGCAGCATGAAACCAACGGCGATCTCAGGTGGCAAAGCAAAAAATTTGACCGTCACAAAGGCCGCCACCGGCAATAGAACAACCTGACTTGCCGCCCCGATGGCAAAGGCGCGTCGTCGGCTCAGGACACGGCGGAAGTCTGCCACCTCCAGCCCGATGCCCAGAGACAGCATGATAACGGCCAGTGAAACCGGCAGACCGACGTTAATGAGCAGATCCAAGGACAACTCCTCCCAAAGTTGCGTCAGATCAGCCTAAGCGAGGGGGCAAGGCGCAGGCAACCGCGCCGTTGGGTCACTCGTATCGCCGGACGAACCGGCGCAGGATCTCGCCGGGTTGTGTGACATCGGCCGAATGGCAGCGGTCGATCAGTTTTTGCGCGTCTTCAGGCGGGAAATAGCCGTGGTTCCTGTAGATATTGATGCGCTGTTCAAAATCCCTGGCATCGGCCTCGGGGTGGAACTGCGTGGCATATACGTTCTGCCCCCAGCGGATCATCTGGAACGGGCAGGGGTCTGACGTGACAAGGTGAACGCAACCCTCGGGCAGCGCCTGAACCGCTTCCTTGTGACCAACGAATGCGTCGAAGGTGGGTTCCAACCCTGCGGTCAACGGGTCCTGCTGGCCTTCCGGGGTCAGGTGGCACGTGGATGGTCCGACGGGTTCGCCATATCGGGCCTTGCTGACGTCGCCACCCAGATGCGCCGCCAGAATGCCAAGGCCATAGCAGCAGCCCATGAACGGGTTATCCTGTGCGATGATCTGCGGCATCAACCCCATGATCGTCGCCTCGATCCGGGCATCCAGCGGGGATTTGGTCGCCGGGTCGTCACTGACGCATCCAGGTCCGCCGCCCACGATGACACCGGCGTAGTCTGTGACATCCATCTCGCCGGGCAGGTTTTCGCAATCCAGACGGATGCGACGTGTCTGTTCAGGAGACAACCCGCTCCGGTTCAGGATCGAGGCGTATTCGGCATCGGATGCATCGGTTTCGGGGCGCAGTTGCAGGATCAAAAAGGGTTTCATGCGCAGCCTTTACCCATCACAGAGGCCAGAACACAAGAATGGCGGGAATAGAAACGGCGATGATCAGCATCTCCAAGGGCAATCCCATGCGCCAGTAATCCCCGAAACGATAGCCGCCGGGGCCCAGAACCAGCGTGTTGTTCTTGTGCCCGATGGGGGTCAGGAACGCAGCCGAGGCCGCAACGGCCACGGTCATCAGAAACGGGTCGGGTGACACCTCGAGCGTGCGTGCCATTTGTATCCCGACCGGCGCGGCGACAATGGCGGTGGCGGTGTTGTTCAACACGTCCGACAAAGTCATCGTGACGACCATCAGTACGGTCAGAATGGCCCAGGCGGGCAGACCATCGGTCAGCTGGATCAGGGCGTTTGCGATCAGTTCGGTTCCGCCCGAGGTCTCCAAAGCACTGCCCAGAGGGATCATAGACCCCAGCAGTACGACCACCGGCCATTCGATGTGATTGTAAATGTCGGTGATCGGCATGATCTTGGTCAGCACATAAGCAATCACCACCAGCCCCAAAGCAATGGGAAGATAGATCAACCCGAAACTTGCGGCCAAGACAGCGGCGGCGAACAGGCCGATGGCCAGCCATGCCTTGTCGTTAGCCGTAACGTTCAGCCCGCGTCCGGCAAGGGGCAGGCAACCCAGCCATTCCGTAACATCCGCAGCGCGGTCGCGGGGGCAGAGCAGCAGCAGGATATCGCCCGGTTCCACCTCGGTCTTGCGGACCTGTTCGGTGATCCTGCGCCCCTGGCGTGAGATGCCCATCAGAACGGTGCTTTGCCGCCAGGCCAGCCCAAGCCCTTGTGCCGTGCGACCTGTGATGCGCGCGCTTTCCGGCACGACGACTTCGATCACTTCCAGCCCGTCCCCCTCAGCCGTCAGCAATTCCTGCCGGCGCGTGTCCGAGAAATCCAGGTTGAGCGCGGCACGGAACTCGTCCAGCGCTTCGGGTCGGGCTTCCAGAACCAGCGCGTCACCTTCCTGCAAAACGGCGTGCGCCGACCGGCCATAGCGACGCTTGCCATCCCGGATCAAACCGATGATGGCCACGTCCGATTTCTCGGCCGCCTCATAAAGCTCGCTGACCCGTTTGCCGATATGGGCGGATTTCGGTGGAACGGTCAGCTCGGCGATATACTCGGCCAACGTTTCCGATGTTTCAGCCTGCGGCCCGCGATTGGGAATCAGGCGCCACCCTACCAGTGCAACAAAGGCAAGGCCGGCGATCGCGGCCAGCCCACCAACCGGGGCAAAATCGAACATGTGAAACGGCTCGCCCAGTGTTTCGGCCCGGATCGAGGCGATGATGATGTTCGGGGGGGTCCCGATCAGCGTGGCCATCCCGCCGAGAATCGTGGCAAAGCTCAGCGGCATCAGCGACAGGCCCACAGACCGGCCTGCTTTGCGTGCGGTCTGAATGTCCACGGGCATCAGCAGCGCCAGCGCCGCTACGTTGTTCATGAAGGCCGACAGAACCGCGCCGATCCCACCCATCAGGGCGATATGCGCGCCCAGGCCCCGCGAGGCATCAACCAGCGTGCGGGTGATCAGGAACACTGCGCCGGATCGGACCAAACCGGCAGAAACCACTAAAACCAGCGCCACGATGATAGTCGCCGGATGGCCGAACCCGGCAAAGGCGCCATCCACGGGCACGACGCCCAGCACGACGCCGATCATCAGTGCGGCAAAGGCCACAAGGTCGTATCGAAACCGGCCCCATAGCAGCATTCCGAAGACGGTGATGAAAAGCGCAAAAAGAATGATCTGGTCTGTTGTCATGCCGTCACCATACTAGCCGGTGAAGCCGTCGCAAGCCGCTCTCTTGATCCTGCCCCCTGCAAACGTCTATATGAGCGCCGAACACGCAATCACGATGACGAGGACGCATTATGGCAGGCCACTCAAAATGGGCCAACATCCAGCACCGCAAGGGGCGTCAGGACGCCGCGCGGTCCAAACTGTTTTCCAAACTGTCGAAAGAGATCACCGTTGCCGCCAAGATGGGCGACCCCGATCCTGAAAAGAACCCGCGCTTGCGTCTGGCCGTGAAAGAGGCCAAGTCGAACTCGGTTCCCAAGGATGTGATTGACCGCGCGATCAAAAAGTCCACTGCCGGTGAAGGCGACGATTACGAAGAAATCCGCTATGAGGGCTATGGCCCCAACGGCGTGGCCGTGATCGTTGAAACCATGACGGACAACCGCAATCGCACTGCGTCGACCGTGCGTTCGACCTTTTCCAAGAACGGTGGCAATCTGGGCGAAACGGGCTCGGTCGGGTTCATGTTCGAACGCAAGGGCGAAGTGATTTATCCGGCGACGGCAGGTGACGCAGACACCATTTTCGAAGCCGCCATCGAGGCTGGCGCGGAAGATGTCGAAAGTTCAGAGGATGGCCACATCATCTGGTGTGCGGATACGGATCTGAACGACGTTTCGAACGCGTTGGAGGCTGCGCTGGGTGAATCTGAATCCACCAAGTTGGTCTGGAAACCGACCACCACGACCGAGCTGGGTCTGGAAGACATGCAAAAGCTGATGAAGCTGGTGGATGCGCTGGAAGACGATGACGACGTACAGCGTGTCACGACCAATTTCGAAGCCTCGGATGAGGTGATGGCACAGCTCTGAGCTGTTGCGGAACTTGATGGCGAAACCCGGCTCGACCGCCGGGTTTTTTCGTTTTCGGGCAGTTTCGAAGAGGTGTTGGCTGAAACCTTCGAAACGCTTAGGCTGGTACAACTCGGAAGTTCTGGGACGATGCCACCGAAAGATCCATGACGGATGTGACCTCTGATAAGACCAAGCGAAACGTGCCGGTTCTTGCGGGGCAGAGTATCGTGTCTCAGGTTGCATGGACTTTGGGCAGCCCATCGGTGGTATTGCCGTTTCTGGCCGTGTCATTCGAATTGCCGATGTTCGTGGCGGGCGCGCTGGTTTCGGTGCGGATGGTTGGAAGTATGATTTCCGACTTTTTTCTGGCGCAACCCATAGCGGCGAAATCGCAAAAGAAGCGCGCCATCGCTCTGACCGAAGCCGTTATCGGCGCCTGTCTTGTTCTGGCGATGGTGGCCGCCGCGACCGGGGTCGTTCCGTTGATCGCAGTGGTTTTCGTGGCGGTCTTCTTCGTGATCGGTCTGGTGGATGAAGTTCAGAACCTGATGTTCACCGATCTGTTGGGCGATCATGTCCACTCGCGTTCGCGCATGGTCATGCATTACCTGCAACTTGGGGGCGGGGGCCTGTGTGCCATCGGTCTGGCCCTGCTGGTGCATCAGATCACCAAGGAAAACCCACCTTTTTCACGCCATTCAACCATGATCGGCGTATCGGTTGCGTTTTTCATGCTTTCAGGGCTGTTGATGCTGGCAATGACCGAGAATGCCCGCTCTGCGGAACCGGCAAAAAAGACTGGAAGCAAACCCAAGCTGTCGTTCACGGCCAATGCCCGGGGTATCCTTGGCATGTTCGAATACACCTGGTTTCGGCGTTACATGGTTATGCGTATACCCTTGGTGGCTGTGTCGCTATCCGTCCCGTTCTTCGCGCTGATAGCGGCAGAGGCGCATCATGGCTCGGCCAAGGGTCTGACCGCGATGATTGTTTCATCCGCTTCGGGCTATCTTGTTTCGGGGCCGTTGTGGCAGGTCGTGAACATGAAATCTCATCGTGCCGTCATGGTGGTCGGGACACTCATGGTGGCCGCTACCGGAGGTGTTCTGCTGGCATTCCACTACATGGGTATCGATCACGATGTGCACCTGCATGCGATCGCGCTGTTCGTCGTCACCGTCGCGGTGACCGGGATCAGCAGCGCGCGCAAGCTCTATTTCCTGGACGTCGCGCCCAAGGAGCAACGCGTTCAGGGATCCGCAGCTATCAAATCGTTTACTCGATTGTTGGCGGTGCTGCTTTCGGCCGCGCTGGCCGCAGTCGCCCATATGCATGAGGTTGCCTTGGCGGTCGCGTTCATAGTCGCGGCCAGTCTGATGGCTTGCGTGACGTGCTACCTGACGATGTCGCCCGACCGGGAAGATTCCCCCCGGCCTCAGAACTAATGCAGGTCCGCTCAGAAGAACGAGGAAATCTCTTCCAAAGGCTTCTTCAGCTTTGCCACAGAAGGTACGGTCGCGGTGTCCGAGGGATGACCAACTGCGATGATCATTGTCGGTTTCTCGGATGCGGGTCGGTCCAGCGCGTCGTTCAGAAACCGCATCGGGTTCGGGGTATGGGTCAGGGTGCTGAGACCGGCGTGATGTAGCGCGGCCAACAGAAAGCCGGTGGCAATGTTCACACTTTCTGGCACGTAGTAATTCTTGTACCGCGTCCCGTCTTCGAATTGCCCCCAGCGTTGGGCAAAGACCACGATCAGCCACGGGGCGGTGGTCAGGTGCTCTTTGACCGCATTGGTCCCGATGGGTTCCAGTGCCTTGATCCATTCATCGCCCGCCCCTCCCGCATAGAACCGGCGCTCTTCTTCTTCGGCTTCCTCGCGGATGCGCAGTTTCAGCTTTGGGTCCGATATGGCAGCAAAGTGCCAGGGTTGATGGTTTGCACCTGACGGCGCTGTTCCCGCGGTGCGCAGGCAGGTTTCGATCACATCGCGGGCCACCGGGCGCGTGGTGAAATCCCGAACGGTATGACGCCGTCGCATTTTTTCAAAAAAAGCCACAGCCGCGCCCTGCATGTCCGCATCACTGATCTCGCATCGGTCGGGCAAGGGAATGGGGTCATAACTGAGGGCGTCGCGTGAGAACATTGGTTCCTCCGATCGAATGAGTCTGACTATTTGCGTTGTGACGGGAGCAAAACCCGTTGCGCAGCATGCTGGACTGCCTGTGTAAGAGGTTTGAGCGCTGGCGCAAGAACACGCCCGACCTGCCAGCTGAGCGCGACGTCCAGTGGCGCATCGGGAACGATCGGGCGCAACTGTCCACGCGCCATGGCGTCTTGCACAAGGGCTGCCGGGTTCATACCCCAGCCAATTCCCGCGATCGCGGCATCAACGAACCCTTGCGAAGACGGCAGGAAGTGGGAAGGCGGTGAAAGACGGTTGCCGGTGTGACGAGCGATCCACGCTTTTTGCAGGCCGTCTTTCCGGTTGAAGACAAGGCAAGGCGCTTTGCTGAGCGTCTCCTCGGTCACGCCGTCCTTGAACCACGCATTGATAAAGTCCGGGCTGGCGGTGGGCAGATACCTCAACACGCCCAGTTCAAGCGCGTCACAACCGCTTATGGTTTGTCCGCCGACGGTGACGGCGGCGCTGACCTCACCGCGCCTCAGCCAATCTGCCGAATGGTCCTGATCGTCGATCACAAGGTCGAACAGCATGTCGGGCACACGCGCCATCGCGTCAATGAACCAGGTCGCCAGAATGTCGGCGGGAACCGCAATGCGAACCCGCGCGGACCCGGGTTCTTGTACCAGCGCCAATTCACGGGCCAGTTGTGATTCCAGCAGCCCGACATCTTCGGCGTAGCGCGCGATGCGCTGCCCGGCGGGCGTTCCGGTGCAAGGGGTTCCCCGATGGATGAGCGAGGCGCCCACCCGATCCTCCAGCGCCTTTATCCGCTGGGATATCGCCGAAGGGGTCACGGCCAGCTCCGCCGCCGCTGCATCAAAACTGCCATGGCGCAGAATGGCGGACAAGGCGGCCAGTTGGTGAGGGTCCAGCAGCATTAGCAAAACTTAACTGAGGGAAACATCTTTAATTTGATAGATCGTATCGCGGCCATTAGTCAACGCAGTGACAACGCAGGAGATATCATGCCTACATCCGTGATCGCCGGTTTTGCGCTGGGTTTCAGCCTGATCCTCGCCATCGGGGCGCAGAACGCCTTTATCCTGAGGCAGGGCTTGCGGCGCGAGCATGTGTTTTTTCTGTGCCTGACCTGTGCGGTGTCTGATGCCATCCTGATCGGAGCAGGCGTGGCAGGTTTTGGCACTCTGGCACAGGCCGCACCCTGGTTCGAAACCGTGATGCGATACGGTGGGGCGGCATTCCTGATCTGGTATGGCTTGCGCAGTCTGCGGTCATCCTGGCTGGGAGGTTCGGTGATGGAAATCGGCAATGGAAAGCGAACCAGCCTCAATGCTGCGCTGCTGACGGTATTCGCGTTCACCTGGCTGAATCCGCATGTGTATCTGGATACGGTCGTGCTGATCGGCTCGATCTCGGCCCAATATGACGACCGGCTGGGTTTCGCCCTTGGCGCGATGACATCTAGCTTTGTGTTCTTCTTTTCGCTTGGTTACGGCGCGGGTATCCTTTCCCCGGTTTTTGCGCGCCCCCGGGCGTGGCGGGTGCTGGATGCCGGGATTGGCATCGTCATGCTGGGTATCGCACTGAAACTTGTTATCATGTGAAGGGTTGTTCCCGGCCGGGTTTCGGTGTTCAACCTTGAACATGACTTCATCCACCGTATCGTCCCGCCCGCTTGCCGGCATGTTCTGGATGTTCGCCGCCGGCTTGTCCTTTGTCGTGATGACCGCGCTGGTGAAGTCGTTGGGCACATCGATGAATTCCATCCAGGCCGCCTTCCTGCGGTATGTGCTGGGTTTGGTGTTTCTTTTGCCAGCCATGCGGTCGATCATGTCGACACATCTGACACCCCGCCTGCTGACGCTGTTCGGCCTGCGAGGGGTCGTGCATGCGGTTGCGGTCATGCTCTGGTTCTTTGCCATGACACAGATACCATTGGCCGAGGTCACCGCCATGAATTACATGACGCCGGTTTACGTCACCCTGGGGGCGGCCCTGTTTCTGGGTGAAAAACTGGCCTTTCGCCGGATTGCAGCCATTCTGGTCGCTCTGGTTGGCGTCCTGATCATCCTGCGGCCCGGTTTTCGCGACGTGTCATCAGGCCATCTGGCCATGCTGGGAACGGCCCTGACACTTGGGGGGTCGTATTTATTGGCCAAGATTCTGGTGCGTGATGTACCGCCATCCGTCGTCGTGGCGCATTTGTCGATCTGGGTGACCATAGCCCTGATACCATTTGCGGTCGCCGTCTGGACGCAGCCAAGCCTGCGGGATCTCGGGGTTCTTTTTCTGGTGGCCAGCTTTGCGACAGCCGGGCACTACTTCATGACCTTGGCACTTCAGGCGGCGCCAGTGGCCGTCACGCAGCCGGTGACGTTTCTTCAGCTGATATGGGCCACGATCCTGGGCGCCGCAGTGTTCCATGAAAGCGTTGACGTGTGGGTTGTCGCGGGCGGCACGCTGATCCTTGCCGCCGTAAGCTTTATCTCATGGCGCGAATTCGTGTTGAACCGCCGGGACTTGACGCCTCCGAGTATTGCGCCGAAGCTGTAACGACAACGCTCCCCGATTTTTCATTAATTGACGAGTCAATAAAAACCCCCTAGCGTGGTCCCGTGACGCCTGCTCAAGGGGAGAACGATGCCAAAAGTCGGAATGGAGCCAATCCGCCGGGATGCGATTGTTCGTGCGACAATCGCTGAATTGGGCGTGAAGAAATCCCTTGATGTAACCGTCAGCCAGATTGCCAAGCGTGCGGGCATGTCCAGCGCGCTTGCGCACCACTATTTCGGCGGCAAGGATCAGATCTTTCTGGCTGCCATGCGGCAGATCCTGTCGGACTTCGGCAAAGAGGCGCGAGGCGAGTTGAAAGCAGCCGCGCCGGACGACAGGGCGCAGGCGATCGTCAGGGCGTGTTTTGCGCCCTCTTGTTTCACACCTGATGTGATTGCGGCCTGGATGACCTTTTATGTACTGGCTCAGACCAATGATGACGCCCTGCGCCTGTGGCAGATCTACCAGGCCCGCATCAAATCCAATCTGACCCACGCCCTGCGGCACAAGTTGGCCGACCCTAAAGAGGCGGCCGAGAATATGGTTGCCCTGATTGATGGTCTGTACATCCGCGCCGCACTCAGCGCTCCCGAAGAACCGCAACTGGCCGTGAGCCACGCGATGCGTGTGCTCGACACTCTGCTCGAGGCTGAAAAATGACAAAACCGAACATTCTGATCCTGATGGTGGATCAGTTGAACGGGACTCTCTTTCCAGATGGTCCCGCTGACTGGCTTCACGCTCCGAACCTGAAGAAACTGGCGGAACGGTCAACCCGGTTTGCCAATGCCTACACGGCGTCGCCCTTGTGTGCGCCCGGGCGGGCCAGCTTCATGTCCGGTCAATTGCCGTCGCGCACAGGGGTCTATGACAACGCGGCCGAGTTCCGCAGCGACATCCCCACATACGCACATCACCTGCGCCGCGCGGGCTATTACACCTGCCTGTCCGGCAAGATGCATTTCGTCGGCCCCGATCAGTTGCACGGGTTCGAAGACCGCCTGACCACCGACATCTATCCGGCCGATTTCGGCTGGACCCCGGATTACCGCAAGCCGGGTGAACGCATCGACTGGTGGTATCACAACATGGGGTCCGTAACCGGCGCGGGCGTTGCCGAGATTTCCAACCAGATGGAATATGACGACGAGGTCGCCTACAACGCCAAAGCCAAGCTTTATGATCTGGCACGCGGCAAGGATGACCGCCCATGGTGTGTGACCGTCAGCTTCACCCATCCGCATGACCCATACGTAGCCCGTCGCAAGTACTGGGATCTGTATGAGGATTGCGAGCATCTTCTGCCCGAAGTTTCTGATATCGGCTATGACAATCAGGACCCGCATGCTCAGCGGATTTTTGATGCCAATGACTGGCGCAGTTTCGACATCACCCAAGAAGATATCCGCAAATCGCGCCGCGCCTATTTCGCCAATATCACTTATCTGGACGACAAGATCGGCGAAATCCTCGAAGTGCTGGAAACGACCCGGCAAGAGGCGATCATCCTGTTCGTTTCGGATCACGGCGACATGCTGGGCGAACGCGGCTTGTGGTTCAAGATGAACTTCTACGAAGGCTCGGCGCGTGTGCCGCTTATGATCTCGGCGCCGAACCTGCCGACGGGCCGCATCGACACCCCGGTTTCGACCATCGACGTGACCCCGACGCTGGGGGCGCTGGCGGGTGTGGACATGGCCGAGATCGCCCCGTGGACCGATGGCGAAAACCTCGTGCCATTGGCGCTGGGCGAAGAACGAACCGCACCGGTGGCCATGGAATACGCGGCCGAGGCATCCTACGCGCCATTGGTCTCATTGCGATATGGCAAGTGGAAATACAATCGCTGCGCATTGGACCCCGATCAGTTGTTTGACCTTGAAGCCGACCCGCAAGAACTGAACAACCTGGCCGACAGCCCCGAACACGCAGGTACGCTGCAAACACTGCGTGCCAAATCCGAGGCCCGTTGGGATCTGGATCGCTTCGACGCCGATGTCCGCGCCAGCCAGGCGCGGCGCTGGGTTGTGTACGAAGCGCTGCGGCAGGGCGGCTACTACCCGTGGGATTATCAGCCGCTGCAAAAAGCGTCGGAACGCTACATGCGCAATCACATGGATCTCAACATCGTCGAGGAAAACGCCCGGTTCCCGCGCGGCGAATAACCTCTTCATCTTTTCGAAAATACTCCCGCCGGAGGCATCCAACCTTCTCGGTGGGGCAGGAGTTGTGGAAATGGAAGCAGATTTTGTCATCGTCGGCGCAGGGTCCGCAGGCTGCGCAATGGCATATCGTCTGAGCGAGGCCGGAGCCTCGGTTCTGGTGATCGAACACGGCGGCACCGATATGGGGCCGTTCATTCAGATGCCGGCGGCGCTGAGCTATCCGATGAACATGTCGCGCTATGACTGGGGGTATCGGTCCGAGCCCGAGCCGCACCTGAACAACCGTCGCCTGGCCTGTCCGCGCGGCAAGGTGATCGGCGGGTCGTCCTCGATCAATGGCATGGTCTATGTTCGCGGCCACGCGCGCGATTTCGACACCTGGGCCGAGATGGGGGCTGACGGTTGGTCTTACGCGGATGTTTTACCTTATTACAAACGGATGGAGACCTGGCACGACGGCGGCCATGGGGGCGATCCGGCTTGGCGTGGCACTGACGGTCCGTTGCACGTGTCGCGCGGCCCGCGCGAAAACCCGTTGTTTCAGGCCTTTGTGGACGCAGGTCAGCAGGCCGGTTACGAAGTCACGGGTGACTACAACGGTGAAAAGCAGGAAGGCTTTGGCCCGATGGAGCAGACCGTCTGGAAGGGGCGGCGCTGGTCTGCGGCGAATGCCTATCTGAAACCCGCGCTCAAGCGCGACAATTGCGATATCGTGCGCGGTCTTGCGTCTCGGGTTGTCATGGAAGACGGTCGCGCCATTGGGGTCGAACTGATCCGTGGCGGCAGGAAAGAAGTCATCAGGGCCCGGCGCGAAGTCGTTCTGGCGGCATCGTCGATCAATTCGCCCAAGCTGCTGATGTTGTCCGGTATCGGCCCAGCAGCGCATCTGGCCGAGCATGGGATCGACGTCGTGGCGGATCGCCCGGGGGTTGGTGCCAACCTACAGGACCATCTGGAGCTGTACATTCAACAGGCGTCGCTGCAACCGATCACGCTCTACAAGCACTGGAACCTGGTCAGCAAGGGCCTGATCGGGGCGCAATGGCTGTTTACCAAAACGGGATTGGGCGCATCGAATCAGTTCGAAAGCGCGGCGTTCATCCGGTCGAAACCGGGCGTGGAATACCCCGACATTCAATACCACTTCCTGCCGATTGCGGTTCGCTATGATGGGCAGGCCGCTGCCGAGGGGCACGGGTTTCAGGCGCATGTCGGCCCGATGCGGTCGCCGTCACGCGGGGCGGTCACATTGCGCTCGGCCCAAGCCGCAGACGCGCCGGTGATCAAGTTCAACTACATGAGCCATGAAAAGGATTGGGAGGATTTCCGCACCTGTATCCGACTGACCCGCGAAATCTTTGGACAAGCCGCCTTCAAGCCCTTTGCGGGCAAAGAAATCCAGCCCGGTGCCGCGGTTCAAACGGATGAAGAACTGAACGCCTTTATCGCGGAACATGCGGAAAGCGCCTATCACCCCTGCGGCACCTGCCGGATGGGGCGCGCGGATGACAAGAACGCTGTGGTCGACCCCGAAGGCCGTGTCATCGGCGTGGACGGGTTGCGCGTTGCGGACAGTTCCATCTTTCCGCAGATTACCAACGGCAACCTGAATGCGCCGTCGATCATGGTGGGCGAAAAAGTGTCGGATTCGCTTTTGGGCAGGGATCCGTTGCCGAAGGCCAATGATCGTCCGTGGATTCACCCCAACTGGGCGACCGCTCAGCGTTAACCTATCCAAACGGCCCCCGGTTGAATGTGCGTGAAATACCGCGCATATCGGGGGCATGTTAAGGATTTGTTTCATTTTTGTTCTTCTGGTGCCGGGTCTGGCTCATGCCGCAGAACAGTTTACAGGTCGGGTTGACGTCGTTGATGCGGATACCTGGCATGTCGGCGGTGTCCGGGTGCGGCTGCACGGTATCGATGCGCCCGAACTGGATCAGACCTGTCAGGATTCCGACGGATCAAACTGGCCGTGCGGGGCGTGGGTCACTCATATGGTTCAGAACCAGTTTCAGGGACGGATGACCACTTGTGTCCCGGTGGATCGGGATCGCTACGGTCGCATCGTTGCCCGGTGCAGCGTGGAACGCGAAGATGTCGCTGCCCGGATTGTAGAGCAGGGCTTGGCCTTTGCGTACCGCAAATATTCGGACGCGTACGCAGGTGCCGAGCGGGTCGCGAGGATTGGAAACAGGGGATTGCACAAGACACAGATTCAGGTGCCTTGGGTGCACAGGGCGCGCAAGAAGCCGAAATCCTCTGAAACATGCCTGATCAAAGGAAATGTTTCGTCAAAGGGCGAAAGGATCTTTCACGAACCGGGCCAGAGGTACTATGCCAAGACCCGGATCAGTGCAGCCAGGGGCGAGCGATGGTTCTGCTCTGCTGCCGAAGCACGTGCTGCGGGTTGGCGTGCTGCGCGGCGCTGAATTCTGAATTTTTCCTGTATGAAATTGATCCGCGTCAAAGAGGGCGCCGCGTCACGCTTCTACCACTGATATGCAACGACATATGAAGGAGCGAACAGACATGTCCCACACCCCGCATGAACTGGCCGAAGAGTTTCCGGACAAGGTTGAACTGATGAGCCAGCTCAAGCAAACGGACGCGCATTTTGCCCGTCTGGCTGATGAGTATCACGAGGTCAATCGCGTTGTGCATCGGGCTGAAACCAACGTCGAACCCATGGAAGAGCTGGCCGAAGTTGATTTGCGCAAGAAGCGGGCAGCGCTGAAAGACGAAATCTGGGCGATTTTGTCCAAGGCCTGAACGCCAGTGCCGGGGCACTCGCTGCCCCGGCCCGGGTCGGGGCTCTCCCGGTAGAGTTTCGGCCATGGGACATCAGGTGACTTCGTATGGCAGGGTGCCGCGCGTATGGGTATCGATGCTGAGGCGGCGTTCCAGCGGCGGGACCGAACGCTGGTGGCAGTTTTGGCGCTCGCAGATGCGGCAGGAAATGCCGATGGGCTCGTAGGCGCTGGCGTTGTTTATGTCGAGGTTGTCGGCATACACGAGCGCCGGGGCATGGCGCACCTCGCACCCCAGCGCAATTGCGTACCGCCTGACCGGTGCGCCGAATGAGCCGCCTGATTTCGACACATCCCGAGCCAGCGAGATGTAACGCACACCATCCGGCGTTTCTGCCAGTTGCCTCAGGAAATGGCCCGGCGTTTCAAAGGCCCGATGCACGTTCCAAAGGGGGCAGGCGCCACCGAACCGCGCAAATTGCAGGCGCGTGGCCGAGTGCCGTTTCGTGATCGTCCCGGCCTGATCCACGCGGACAAAAAAGAACGGGATACCTTTTGCGCCGGGGCGTTGCAGAGTCGACAGTCTATGCGCAACCTGCTCGATCGATGCGCCGAACCGGTTGCTGAGCAGCTCCAGGTCGTGGCGCTCTTCCTGAGCGGCGGTCAGAAATGCGGAATAGGGCATCAAGGACGCGCCGGCGAAGTAATTGGCAAGGCCGATCTTGGCGATGGACCGCGCCTCGTCGCTTTGGAACTTGGCAAAATCCAGTGTCGCTTCCAGCAGTTTGTCCTGACTGATCAATGCCACTTGCAACAGCAGTTGAAACACTTGCGTTTGCGGAGTCGAGCGGGAGGAAAGGCGCAGGATTTTGCTTTCGGCGTCATAGGTACGCAAAGGGGCGATGTCAGAGAACATCACCTGAATGCCACGCTCAGTCAGGCTGTTCAAAGCGGCCTGCCGGATACTGCCCGGGCTTTCCGCGCGATTGGCGAACAGCTCTGCCGCCCGGTCCACGGCGTCGATATAGTTGTCGCAATAATGGAAGAAGTCTCGCACCTCTTCCCAGGGGCTGGCCTGCATTCGGGCGTCTTCTCGCCCCAGGGCTTCGTCCAGAGAGGCGAGGCGTTCATGTGTTTGCCGGTAGGTTTTGTGCAGCTCGATAAATGCGCGGGCCAATGCCGGGGCGTTTGATGCCGTCAGGCGTAAATCGGCAAGTGGCGGCAGAATATCCGCAAAAACCGGGTCGGCCAGAGCCTCGCGCATATCCGACACCAGTCGCTCACTGTCGCCGGTGCTGAGCTCGGTGACATCCATGCCGAATTCTTGCGCCAGAGCCAACACAACCGTGGTCGAAATCGGCCTGTTGTTGTTCTCCATCTGGTTCAGGTATGGGAGCGAAACACCCAGTTTCGCAGCGAATTCGCGTTGTGTCAGGGTCAGTCGCGTGCGCATTTCACGCAGTTTCGCGCCGGCATAGAGCTTTTGGGTGGCCATGAGGTGCCTTTGCAAGTTTTCTTTTTTGGAAGATTAACTTTGCAAAGTTTTCGGGGCAAGTCGTTACAGCCCCAATTGCCGCTCTCGCCGAATGACGGATCCAATTGCGAAAATCGCCAGAACTGCGGATGTGAGCATCAGCCAGAGCAAGGGCATGGCGCCGGTTTCCCGGGTCAGCAGGGTGCCTGCCAATGCACTTAGCCCGGCGCCGCCCCCCAGCATGATCGCTCCGCTCAACCCCGAGGCGGTTGCCGCCAGATGCGGACGAACAGATAGAGCGCCGGAGGTGGCATTGGGAATGGCCATGCCGTTTCCGACGCCCACAAAGGTCATCAAGCTGAAAAAGCTGAGGGCGGTGCCCAGACCTGTGAGGAACAAGGATGCCGAAAGCACAACGCCCAAGGCGTTCAGCAGGCTGCCCCACAGCACCATCCGGTTGATTCCAATCTGCATGGAAAAGCGACCGCTCAGAAAGTTGCCAACAAAATAGCCGACGGCGGGGGCGCCGAAATATATGCCGACCTGTGCCGCGCTTAGACCGAACAGTTCGGTTCCGATAAAGGGCGCACCACCGAGATAGGCAAAGAACGTGCCCGAAGACAACGCGCAGGACAGCGAATAGCCCCAGAACCGTGGCGAGGTCAGAAGTTCAGGATATTCCTTGAATTGCTGAACAAGGGTCTTGCCGCTTTTGGCTGACGTTTCGCCAAAATCCGCGAAGGTCAGGGCAAGCGTCAAGGCGCCCACGGCGAAAGGCAGCCAGAAGTTCGCCTTCCAGCCAAAGCTTTCCTCCAGCAGCCCGCCGATCGCCGGGCCGATCATCGGGACCACGGCCATACCCATTGTCACGTATCCGATCATCGATGCCGCCTGGTCCTGATCGTACATATCCCTTACCGCAGCCCGGCTGAGGACCATGCCGACAACCACGACCGCCTGGCACATTCTGAACGCCAGAAAGATTTCAACGTTGGGCGCATAGATGCATCCAAGCGTGGCCAAAAGGAACAAGCCGATCCCCCACAGCAGAACAGGCCTGCGACCAGCCTTGTCTGCGAGCGGCCCGATCAGGATTTGCAGAACGGCATTGACCAGAAGATACAACGCGATCGACAACTGCATGACCTTGTAATCGGCGCCGAAATACGCTGCCATGTTCGGCAGGCTCGGCAGAAACAGGTTCATGCTCAGCGCAGACAAGCCCGCGAGCAATACAAGTGTCGCCAATGTGGGTGGTGTGCGGCGAACCGCGCGAGAGCTGAACTGCATGGTTCACATGTATAGTCATGGAATTCTGGATTGCCAGCCATCCAGTTATCTCAACGAGAGACTTTGCAAGTTTACAGTTATCCAGATTGTTGTTGCTGAATATTTGCAAATTTGCCGAAAAGAGCTTTGGATGAGAGGCGCAAAGGGGTAGGGTCCCGGCAAATTTTACAGGGGATAATCGTCATGAAAGACATCCTTTCCGAGTTGGAAAACCGCCGCAACGACGCACGACTGGGCGGCGGGCAGAGGCGGATCGATGCCCAGCATGCGCGCGGAAAGCTGACGGCGCGAGAGCGGATCGAGTTGCTGCTGGATGAGGGCAGCTTTGAAGAATTCGACATGTTCGTCAGTCATCGTTGCACCGAATTCGGAATGGAAAAACAAAAACCTGCGGGTGATGGCGTTGTCACGGGTTGGGGCACCATCAACGGACGCATGGTCTATGTGTTCAGCCAGGACTTTACGGTCTTTGGTGGATCACTGTCCGAGACGCATGCCCAGAAAATCTGCAAGATCATGGATATGGCGGTGCAAAACGGTGCACCGATTGTCGGAATCAACGACTCGGGCGGTGCGCGAATCCAGGAAGGTGTGGCATCTCTGGCGGGTTATGCCGAAGTGTTTCAGCGCAACATCACGGCCTCGGGTGTGGTTCCGCAGATCAGCGTAATCATGGGCCCATGCGCCGGCGGTGCGGTTTACAGCCCCGCGATGACTGACTTCATTTTTATGGTCAAAGACACGTCATACATGTTCGTGACGGGCCCCGACGTTGTCAAAACGGTCACCAACGAGGTTGTAACGGCCGAAGAACTGGGTGGTGCCTCGACCCACACCAGGAAATCCTCGGTCGCCGATGCGGCGTTCGAAAACGATGTGGAAGCATTGGCAGAAGTGCGCCGTCTGGTGGATTTCCTGCCGCTCAACAACCGCGAGAAACCTCCGGTGCGTCCGTTCTTTGATGACCCGCACCGGATCGAGGATTCGCTGGACACTCTGGTTCCGGACAATCCGAATACGCCCTACGACATGAAGGAACTCATCACCAAAATAGCCGATGAGGGTGATTTCTACGAAATTCAGGAAGATTTCGCCAAGAATATCATCACCGGCTTTATCCGGCTGGAAGGTCAGACCGTAGGTGTGGTGGCAAACCAGCCGATGGTCTTGGCGGGATGTCTGGACATCGACAGTTCGCGCAAGGCGGCGCGGTTCGTGCGGTTCTGCGACTGTTTCGAAATTCCGATCCTGACGCTTGTCGATGTTCCGGGCTTTCTGCCGGGCACACAGCAGGAATACAGCGGTGTGATCAAGCACGGCGCAAAGCTGCTTTATGCATATGGTGAGGCGACCGTGCCCAAGGTCACGGTGATCACGCGCAAGGCGTATGGCGGTGCCTATGTGGTTATGGCGTCCAAACACCTGCGCGGCGATTTCAACTATGCCTGGCCGACCGCCGAAATCGCGGTGATGGGTGCCAAGGGCGCAACCGAGATCATTCACCGGGCAGATCTGCATGATGCGGAAAAGACCGCACAGCATGTCGCCGATTACGAAGATCGGTTTGCAAACCCCTTTGTCGCCGCCGAACGCGGGTTCGTCGACGAGGTGATCATGCCGCATTCGACCCGCCGGCGCGTGTCCAGGGCCTTTGCCAGTTTGCGCGGCAAGAAGCTTAAGAACCCATGGAAAAAGCACGACAATATTCCGCTTTGATCCATTCGGGGCGGCTTTGTTCGCCCCGGTTGTTGGCACTGGCAGTCCGATTCTGAGCGAAAAATGCTCAAAATTGCGGCGGAATTGACAAAAAGCGACAAATGGTTGAATGATCCGACCCGTCAGACATAGAACCGCGCAGGCCAAAAGCACTGCGCGCGCGATCCCGGAAGGAGGAGCCTGCCTTCGGTGGGTCCGGGATCGTGCCATATGTCTGGTGTTGTGCGCGCTCGGCACTTCCGTTTTTGCCCAGACAGATAGCTCTTTGCCGGTGCCGTCCGGTCAGCCGGTGCATCTGAGCGATGTCCTGCTGGACAACAACCCCGGTGAGCTTTGGGTGCGCTTTCGATTTGTCGCCCCGAAGATCGGAGCATCAGTGGGACGGATCGGCTATGACGTGGCGTCGAAGGATATGGAGCATCTGTGCCATATTCTTGCCGTTCCCTACGTGGCTCAGCACGAATTGCAGCCATCAAGAGTGGTCATTTCCCTGTCTGATCGCCCGGTGGAATTCGGCGACACCGCGCCGGACGCGACACAGTATTTTGAAGCCTACCGGCTGGAGCAGTCCCGGTGTATCTGGGAGGGGCTTTGACCATGAACTTACGCATTCATGACGTCAAAGCATCTCAGACCAACGGTGCGGCTTTGGAGGTGCGCAACATGATCCCATCCAGGTTCGGGTTCGAACTATTATTGTCTGCGACAAAAAGCTGTGGAGTGTCGCCATGCTGAAACATCGCGGGTTCCCGGGGCGTCTTTCAGGCACCGATTATCAGTTCACAATTCGGCGCGCCAATCCCAAAGGCGTCACACCGCTTACGCGGCGGGAACGGTTCCGGGATCGCAAACCGGCGGACAAACGTGCCGATGCCGCCTTCATGGAGGCCCTTTGGGCTCATTTCGGCGATCAGCCGTTCGAGCGGGGCAATCTGGATGCCGGACGGCTCAGCTGGCTTTTCGGGCGCGAAGTCATTCCGGCGGAAGACCCATTTGATCCGGCCAGCTATGACGCGATGCTGGTGATCGATGTGGACGCCGCACGTGCGTCCTTTCCCGACGTAATCGACGGGACAGGCTGATCGTGATCAAAGCCGCCGCATATCAGCCCTTCAGGACCGGTTTCGGGATGACCCTGCCCGAATCCGGGCAGGGTCCGTGTGCGGAATCAGAAGTTCAACTGAGCGGCGAGCTGAACGCGGCTTCCGTCAAAGCTTCTGCCGGTCGGCGCGTCGTTCCGTTCGCCATAGATGTACTCGGCGCTGAGTGTCAGATCCTCGGTTGCCTTGTAAAATGCGTTGACGTGGATCGTTTCCAGCTCGGTAAACGACAGGGTTCCGGTCGAGGTCGGCAGGTCATAGTCTTCTTTGCCGTATGCAATGCCAACATTCCATTTCGGGCTCAGATCCTGCCGGAATTCGATGGTGTAGCCATCCACGTCGTTGGCCTGGCCATTCACGATGGGATCACCAAGGCCGATCAGGTACGGGCCGAGTGCCTCGCCGTTCACATAGTTGACCTGGAACAGGCCGCCCTGCCACGGGCGAACCGAGCCGGATATCGTGAACCCGGTTTGATCAACTTCGATATTGCCGGATTGCGCCTTGCCATAAAGGCCGGACACACGCGCGACATATGTCCCGTCATTGTATTCGGCGGATGCGGTCAAAACCGGATCATCCGAATTCGAACCGCCGACATTCTCTTCGATCGAAACGGCGAAGGACGTGTTCGTTCCGAAAGAGTTGGTATAGCGAACCTGCGGAACCCGTGCGAAAGGAATGCCAACGGGGCCGTTGAATTCCACCGAGGTCGGGTAGGTGTCCAGCGGCATGAAGTTGGTCCAGGTCTGACCGATAAGCCAGTTGTCACCGATGGTGATATTGGCGTGGCGTACACGCAATTCGGCTGTTCCGCCCGAACCAAACAGATCAAGTTCCAGTTGCCCGCCGATATCGCCGATGCCGCTTGGGGTGGTGGTGCGCAGACCGATCCGCGATTGGCGGACGGTGGCACCAAATGTGCCATCGGTCGCAGCCGAGGGTTCCCCGATGACATTCACGAACGCCGTATCCCCCTGATCGAAATCGAAGTCGTAGAAGAAGTCGGCCTTCACGTAGCCATAAACATCCAGAACGGTGTTGCCGATGCGGAAGTCTCCGTTGGCGGGGCTGTTCCTGCCAGATTCCAGCGCCTCGACCCGGGCGCGCAAGGCGTCAAGCTCGGCTTGGGTTTGGGCATCCTGAGCAAAGCCAAGCGTGCCGGTCACACTGAGCGTGGAGGCAGCAAGCAGGAGTGCCTTTTTTCTAGTCTTCGTCATGTGGGTATTCCTTTGAGTGCGAGTGTGCACACGGACCGTTTCACGAGGTTCAAACCTTGGGAAATCACGAAAGTGGGAAGTGAAGGCGTTGATTTTTCAAGAAAATGTGTGTTTTCCATTGCGCTTAAACACGACGTCTTGAGCCGCTTGGACAACGCATTGGCGCAAGGCGGTTCTGTATGCCCGTCGCTGGCAGAAGGTCGTGATGCTGCAACCGCGAAACGCGCGGAAAGCAGCTTGATCTGTCACGAAACTGTGACGGCAAAGCGGCCTCAAACGCCCGAGAAGTACCGAACCGGTATCGGCGCGAAGTTGCGCGGCATTTCCCGGTGTGGGCAGATTCCAGCCGAAATCCCGATCGGAAACAATCCTGTGTTTGCTGGCAATATTGTGCTGTGCAAACTGGATAGGCCGTGCGGCTCTACTTTGCCTGCGCCGCACATGCACCTACTATTCCGTACCCCTTCCTTGCGCGGGCAGGCTTGTGTTCCCCACATAGTCCTGTCCGCGTTTTTCTTTTTGCCTGTATTGGACAAAAAAAGGCAAAATCCCGCACAAAATTCGCCTGCGCACCCGTTGATATTGAATAACAGGGCGTGTTTCGCGCATCTGACCCCAAAAGAACCAAGAAACCAAAAAGGGCAGATACAATGCGATTCTCACGCTTCATCCTTGCTGCGGCGACCTGCGCGGGTCTGGCCGCCTGCGGAGACACCACGGGCGAACAGGCAATCCTCGGCGGAGGTGCCGGGGCAGTGGGGGCGGCGGTCCTCAACGCGGACCCGTTGTTTGGCGCAGCCGTCGGCGCGGCGGGCAACGTGCTGTACTGCAAAACGCAGAACACCTGTAACTAACGCATATTTTGCGGGGCGCATGTCGTCCCGCCCGTCATCGCGCATCACGCCGTCGTGGGGATTGTTCCCTGCGGCGGCGTTTTGCGTTTCCAGAACACCAAGCCAAAGGACGTTCCATGTTCAATAAGATCCTGATCGCCAACCGGGGCGAGATCGCCTGCCGGGTTATCAAGACCGCCCGCAAGATGGGTATCGGCACCGTCGCCATTTTCTCGGACGCGGACAAGAACGCGCTGCATGTGTCGATGGCGGACGAAGCCATTCATATCGGCCCGCCACCTGCAAACCAGTCTTACATCGTGATCGACAAGGTCATGGACGCCATCCGCCAGAGCGGCGCGCAGGCGGTCCATCCCGGTTATGGCTTCCTGTCCGAAAACGCCAAGTTTGCCGAGGCGCTGGAAGCCGAAGGCGTGGCGTTTGTCGGTCCTCCGAAAGGCGCGATCGAGGCGATGGGCGACAAGATTACCTCGAAGAAAATCGCTCAGGAAGCAAACGTGTCGACAGTTCCCGGATACATGGGGCTGATCGAAGACGCGGAAGAGGCGGTCAAAATCTCGAACCAGATCGGCTATCCTGTCATGATCAAGGCCAGCGCCGGGGGCGGTGGCAAGGGCATGCGGATCGCGTGGAATGATGACGAAGCGCGCGAGGGCTTCCAGTCGTCAAAGAACGAAGCAGCAAGCTCGTTCGGGGATGACCGGATCTTCATCGAGAAATTTGTGACCCAACCGCGTCACATCGAAATTCAGGTTCTTTGCGACAGTCATGGAAACGGTATCTACCTGGGCGAGCGCGAATGCTCGATCCAGCGCCGCAACCAGAAAGTCGTGGAAGAGGCGCCGTCGCCGTTTCTGGACGAAGCGACGCGCAAGGCCATGGGGGAACAGGCCGTGGCGCTGGCCAAGGCCGTGGGCTATTCCAGCGCAGGCACAGTCGAGTTCATCGTTGACGGTGAAAAGAACTTCTATTTCCTTGAAATGAACACCCGCTTGCAGGTGGAACACCCTGTTACCGAACTGATCACAGGTGTTGATCTGGTCGAACAGATGATCCGCGTGGCAGCGGGTGAAAAGCTGTCGATCACGCAGGACGACGTGTCTCTGACCGGATGGGCGATCGAAAACCGCCTGTACGCCGAGGATCCGTATCGCGGCTTCCTGCCCTCGATTGGCCGTCTGACCCGGTATCGCCCGCCTCAGGAGACGGCAGCCGGACCGATGCTGGCCAACGGCAAATGGCAGGGGGATGCGCCCGAAGGCGATGTTGCCGTTCGAAATGATACCGGCGTCTATGAAGGCGGTGAGATCAGCATGTATTACGACCCGATGATTGCCAAACTGTGTACCTGGGCTCCGACCCGTGATCAGGCGATCGAGGCGATGCGCGTGGCGCTGGACAGTTTCGAGGTTGAAGGCATTGGCCACAACCTGCCGTTCCTGTCCGCCGTGATGGATCATCCGAAATTCATCAGCGGCGATATGACCACGGCCTTCATCGCCGAGGAATACCCCGACGGGTTCGAGGGCGTCGAACTGGCCGAGGCAGACCTGCGCCGGATTGCGGCGTCCTGCGCGGCCATGCATCGCGTCGCTGAAATTCGCCGGACCCGCGTGTCGGGCCGGATGGACAATCACGAACGCAAGGTCGGCACCGATTGGGTCGTCTCCTTCGGGCGCGAGATCCAGTGGCCTGTCAAGGTTGACGCGGATCAGGATGGGGCCACGATCAGGTTTGACGACGGTCAGGAAATGCGGGTGACGGGTGATTGGACTCCGGGCGATCAGCTTGCTGTCATGACGGTCGATGACGCGCCGCTGGTCATGAAGGTGGGCAAGATCTCGGGCGGGTTCCGCATCCGTAACCGCGGCGCGGATCTCAAGGTGCAGATACGCACTCCGCGCCAGGCCGAACTGGCGCGTCTGATGCCTGAAAAACTGCCGCCGGACACTTCGAAAATGCTGCTGTGCCCGATGCCCGGCCTGGTCGTGAAGATCGACGTCGAAGTGGGGCAAGAGGTGCAGGAAGGCCAGGCGCTGTGCACCATCGAGGCGATGAAGATGGAAAACATCCTGCGCGCCGAGAGGAAGGGCACCGTTGCCAAGATCAATGCAGGCCCCGGCGACAGCCTCGCCGTGGACGAAGTGATCATCGAGTTCGAGTGATCATGACTGCGCTTTTGCCATACCAGTCAAAGCCTCCGGCATTCCGTGCCGGGGTCTTTCGGGCTGGCGAAAGCGTTCAGCCGCCTTCGCGCCGTTCGCGGATTTCGCGTTCGCGCAGGGGTGTCTTGTCGATGGACCGGCCAATCTCGCGCACGCTCCACGGAGAAGGTTTGCGCAGTTTGACCACGCCGTCCTTGTCGACGAATACCATCTGGAACCCACGCGGGCGCAGCTGTGACCGGATCGGCGACCGCGCCGATGGATCGGTATCGGTCAGAACCACCACGTCACGCTCACGCATTGCGGCTTCACCTTCGAGCAACATGTCGATCTGTTGCTGGAACCGCGGGTCCGCCGGCGTGTCGGCAAAGACCACGATCGGGCGGCTGACCCAGAGAAAATCGCTGAGTTCGCTGTCACCTACCGGGCGGACAAAACTGTCTTCCGTCGTCGCCGTGCCATCCGCCGCCCAGACGGACAGCGGGATTAGTGTCGAAAAAACAAAGGCAAGCGTGCGTGTCATGTGGCCTCCTGTTCCTTCGAATATAGCCTCTGTGCCACCGATTGCGACCGACGATTTGTACCAAACACTCAAAATGTCGCGCTTGCGCCTGAATGAAACGGCCAAGCGCAAGACCTCAATGCGGAAGCTTTCGACTGCCGCCATCCGAATTGACAAGAGGAAACCGAAATGACCGACACCAAGGATTGGAAAGCGCTGGCCGAGAAAGAGCTGCGCGGACGTCCGCTGGACGACCTGACCAAAGAGACGCTGGAGGGCATCGCGGTCAAACCGCTCTATACGCAGGAAGACACCGCCGGTTTGCCGCATATGGGTTCGCTGCCGGGCTTTGGTCCGTTTACACGCGGTGTGAAGGCCACGATGTATGCGGGCCGTCCCTGGACGATCCGTCAGTACGCGGGCTTTTCGACCGCCGAAGAATCCAACGCCTTCTATCGCCGCAACCTGGCGGCGGGCCAGCAGGGTGTTTCGGTCGCCTTCGATCTGGCCACCCACCGCGGCTATGACAGCGACCATCCCCGCGTGGTTGGTGACGTTGGTAAGGCTGGCGTGGCCATCGACAGTGTCGAAGACATGAAGATCCTGTTCGATGGCATCCCGCTCGATAAGGTCTCGGTCTCGATGACCATGAACGGCGCGGTGATCCCGATCCTGGCGAACTTCATCGTTGCGGGTGAAGAACAGGGTCATGACAAATCCGTCCTGTCCGGCACCATTCAGAACGACATTCTGAAGGAATTCATGGTGCGCAACACCTATATCTACCCGCCGGAACCTTCGATGCGGATCATCTCGGACATCATCGAATATACCTCGAACGAGATGCCCAAGTTCAACTCGATCTCGATCTCGGGCTATCACATGCAAGAGGCCGGCGCGAACCTGGTGCAGGAGCTGGCCTATACCCTGGCTGACGGGCGCGAATACGTTCGGGCCGCGACACAGGCCGGGATGGACGTGGACAAGTTCGCAGGCCGGCTGTCGTTCTTCTTTGCCATCGGCATGAACTTTTTCATGGAGATCGCCAAACTGCGCGCCGCGCGCACGCTGTGGCACCGGGTCATGACCGAGTTCGGCGCGAAATCCGAACGGTCCAAAATGCTGCGCACCCACTGCCAGACGTCAGGTGTCAGCTTGCAGGAACAGGACCCCTACAACAACGTGATCCGCACCGCCTATGAGGCGATGAGCGCGGTTTTGGGCGGCACACAGTCGCTTCACACAAACGCTCTGGACGAGGCGATCGCGCTGCCCACCGACTTTTCGGCGCGTATCGCCCGGAACACGCAGCTGGTGTTGCAGGAAGAGACCGGCGTGACCGATGTGGTCGATCCGCTGGCGGGGTCCTATTACGTCGAAAGCCTGACCAATGAACTGATCGAGAAAGCCTGGGCCCTGATGGAAGAGGTCGAGGAAATGGGCGGCATGACCAAGGCCGTGGCCAGCGGCATGCCCAAGCTGCGCATCGAGGAAAGCGCCGCGCGCCGCCAGGCCATGATCGACCGGGGCGAAGAGGTGATCGTCGGGGTCAACAAGTATCGCAAGGAACAGGAAGACCCGATCGACATTCTGGACGTCGACAACGTGGCCGTACGCGAGGCCCAGGTCGCGCGTTTGGAACGCATCCGTGCGACCCGTGACGAGGCTGCCTGCCAACAGGCGCTGGACGCTTTGACCAAGGCTGCCCAAGAGGGCGGAAACCTGCTGGCCGCTGCGGTCGAGGCCGCCCGTGCCCGCGCATCCGTAGGAGAGATCAGCATGGCAATGGAAAAGGAATTCGGCCGCCACCGCGCCGAAGTGAAAACCCTGGCCGGCGTTTATGGGGCGGCCTATGAGGGTGACGAAGGCTTTGCCGCGATCCAGAAATCCATCGAGGAATTCGCCGACGCCGAAGGCCGCCGCCCCCGTCTGCTGGTGGTCAAGATGGGGCAGGACGGTCATGACCGTGGGGCCAAGGTCATTGCAACCGCCTTTGCCGATATCGGGTTCGACGTGGACGTGGGCCCCTTGTTCCAGACACCGGCCGAAGCCGCGCAGGACGCGGTGGACAATGACGTGCATGTGGTCGGCATTTCCTCGCAGGCGGCAGGGCACAAGACATTGGCCCCGCAACTGGTGGAAGAGCTGAAAAAGGCCGGGGCCGAGGACATCATCGTGATCTGCGGCGGGGTGATCCCGCAGCAGGATTACCAGTTCCTTTATGATCATGGGGTCAAGGCCATCTTTGGCCCGGGCACCAACATTCCCGAGGCCGCTCAGGACATCCTGCGCCTGATCCGCGAAGCGCGCGGTTGACGAAGGTCAGGTTTTCTTCGAAACATCTTGCGATTGCGCCTCTTTGGCGAAAACATACGGCCAGATCCGCAAGGATCTGGCCGTAATACTTGCAGGAGGTGGCGCATGTTACTGGATCATCTGGCCGTCGCGGGTGAAACGCTGGAAGACGCAACTGCCCATATCGAACAAGCGCTTGGCGTTGCGCTGCAACCCGGCGGCAAGCACGAGACGTTCGGGACATACAACAAATTGCTTGGCCTCAGGGACGGTCTCTATCTGGAGGCGATCGCGATCGACCCGCAGGCGCAAACTCCGGGCAGAACGCGATGGTTCGATCTGGACCGCTTCGAGGGCAGCCCGCGTCTGACCAACTGGATTTGCAGGGTCGACGATATCGAAGCCTCGCTTTCCGTGTTTCCCGATGGTGTCGGGCAACCGATCGACCTGACCCGGGGGGCGTTACGATGGCGCATGGCGGTTCCGCCAACCGGGCGCTTGCCGTTCGACAACCTGTTTCCCGCACTTATCGAATGGCAGGGCGACCTTCACCCGGCCGACATGCTGCAAGACAGCGCCTGTCGGCTGCGGCGTTTGGTTGTGTACCACCCGGATGCATTGACGCTGGCCAGACATCTGGGTGCATTGGAATATGTGGTGTTCGACACCGGTCCGGCCGCGCTCAGGGCTGAATTCGAGACGCCCCATGGGGTCCGGGTGCTGGAATGATCATTCGCCCGGCCGTGGGGGCTGATGCGCCCGCAATCGCCAGGATCACCAATGCGATCATTGGCGAGTCCCTGATCACGTTCACGACCGATGAGCGCAGCACGACGCAAATCACCGAGGACATCGCGGCGCGGGGCACCGGATTTCTGGTCGCCGAACTTGATGGGCAAGTTGTTGGTTTTGCCACCCATGCCCCGTTTCGTGCGGGGCCCGGATATGCGCAGACGCGCGAACATTCGATCCAGCTGTCACCGAACGCGCGCGGAAAGGGCGTTGGGCGTGCTTTGATGCGCGCGCTGGAGCAGGCCGCACGAACCGACAGGGTGCATGTGCTGGTCGCAGGCATCTCCTCGGCCAATCCGGGTGCTGTGGCGTTCCACGCGGCGCTGGGCTTTTCGCAGGTTGGTCGCATGCCCGAAGTAGGGTTCAAATGGGGCCAACGGCTGGATCTTGTGCTGATGCAGAAAATTCTTTCGCCTGAGTGATCTGTCGCACCTGACAGTCCCGGATTGTGACGCTAGTCTATGCCCATGTCGATCTGGACCCGCATATCCGAAGCGCTCAGTGCGCTGGCCCAAGGCGAAAGCCTGACCGCAGTTTTTGAAAAGCTGCGTTCGCCCCCGGAACGTTCGGTGGCTTTCACGATTGCAGTGATTGCGCTGGGTGCAAAAATGGCCAAGGCAGACGGTCAGGTGACACGAGACGAGGTTACGGCCTTCCGCGATGTGTTCCAGATCGCGCGTGAAGACGAGGAAGGTGCCGCGCGGGTCTTCAACATGGCCCGCACGGATGTGGCGGGGTATCAGGACTATGCCCGCAAGATCGCCCGGATGTTTGCCGAAGACAGCACCACGCTTTGCGACCTGATGGAAGGGCTGTTTCACATCGCCATGGCCGATGGGTTCTACCACCCCAATGAGAACGCGTTCTTGGAAGAAGTGAGCAAGATCTTCGGGCAGACCGACGCTCAATTCAAAGCATTGCGGGCGCGATTTGTTCCGGATGCGCCAAAAGATCCTTACACGGTTCTGGGTGTGCCGCAGGACATGCCATTGCCCGATATCCGCAAAGTCTGGCGACAACTGGTCCGCGAAACGCACCCGGACGCCATGATGGCGCGCGGTGTTCCGGAAGAGGCGATCAGACTGGCCGAGAAAAAGATGATCGACATCAATCGCGCCTGGGATGAGATCAACGGCGCGCGGGCCTGACAGGATGCGGCTGGCGACCTACAATATCGAATGGTTCGCCAATCTTTTTGATCAAAAAGACAATCTGATTGTCGATGACACCTGGTCCGGGCGGCATGACGTCACCAAGGCGCAGCAGGTCGAGGCGATTGCAAAAGTGCTGACCGCGATTGACGCAGACGCGGTATTGATCGTCGAGGCTCCGAACACCGGCAAACGCCAGAATACGGTGCGGGCCCTGCAAACCTTTGCCGAGGCTTTTGATCTGCGCACCTCTGACGCGGTGATGGGGTTTGCCAACGACACCCATCAGGAGCTGGCGCTGCTTTACGACAGGACCGTTCTTACCGCGCGCCATGATCCCAGGGGTGACATCGACGACCCCTTGGCCCCCCGGTTTGATGGCGAGTTCAGAATCGACCTGGATATAGATGCGACCGAGGATGTTGTGCGGTTTTCCAAACCACCGATGGAATTGGCGGTGACCACGCAATCGGGCCGCGAGGTCCGGCTGATCGGAGCTCATTTGAAATCAAAGGCTCCGCATGGGGCTGGGTCGCGGGATGAGGCGATCCGTATCTCGATTGCCAACCGCCGCAAGCAATTGGCACAGGCGGTCTGGCTGGCAAGGCGGGTCGAGATGCACGTTGCAAACCAAGAACCTGTCATTTTGCTGGGAGACCTGAACGATGGCCCCGGGCTGGATGAGTTCGAACACCTGTTCGGCCGGTCTTCGGTCGAGATTTTGCTGCAAGCGGGTTTGTTCGATCCGCACGCGGTGACGGCTCATGGTTTTCGGCCCGGATCGATACCTTCCACGGCCCGCTTTGCCCGTCCGGAAGAAGGCAGGTTTCTCGAGGCTCTTCTGGATTATATACTGATTACCCAGGATCTGCGTGCCTACCGTCCGGCCTGGCGTATTTGGCATCCGTTTCGCGACGCGTTCTGCTGGTCCGCACCGGACCTGCGACAGGCGCTGTTGACGGCGTCGGATCATTTCCCGGTCACGCTGGACATCGACCTGTGACCTTTCACGCCTGCGGCAGGGGGACTATATATCAGGTATGAAACACGTTTTGCTGATCAGCATGATCACGGCTGGCATTGCCGCACCCGCCATGTCGCAGGAGGACAACAGCAAATCCCTGATGGAGCAGGGGGCCGAGCTGTTCTTCGAAGGTCTGCGCAAGGAAATGGAACCGGCGCTGGATGAGCTGCTGGGCCTCGCGGATGAGTTTGGCCCGGCGATGCAGTCGTTCTTGCGTGAAATGGGCCCGGCACTGGCCGAGCTGGGGGCCGAGATCAAGGACTGGAGCGCTTATGAAGCGCCCGAGATCTTGCCCAATGGTGACATCATCATCCGCAGGAAACAGGCCGAGGGACCGCCAGAGCCTGAAAACGAAGAAGAAGCGTTGCCCGAAGGCGCAACTGATATCTGATCGGATCGATGGTCAGCCCCTGATGATCACGCGCGTTTCGGATTTCAGGGCGTTTGCCAGAGAATTCAGGCGCGCTTCGGCAACTTCGCTGAACAGGGGGGCCGCTGCTTCGGGCAGGTACAGCTCCAGCTCGCGCTTTTTGGGATAGAATTTCAGGCGACCCATATTGGCGTCATTGTGCATCCACAGCATCGCGCCAAAGCGCATCGCCTTGCCCAGAATCTCGGCCTCTTTCTGGCCTTTTTCGTCCAGCAGATCATACAAGGGCGCAAAGCGGTTGCCCTCGCGTTTGTTGCGATACCGGTGCTGCAAGGCCAGCCCGATAAAGACACGTTCGGAGTGCTTCAGACCACCCAGATTGGCGCGGGTGACGTTGTCGAAACAGACTTCGGCCCGGTAATCGGGATGAGCACGCCAGCTGACATCGTGCAGCAGGCACGCAGCCTTGATCAGCCGAACGCTGCTGGGGGGCGCTGATTTGAACAGCGGCATCACGAAATCATAGAGGTTGCGGCCAAATCCGGGCAGGCGGGCATCCTTGGATTCGGCAAAAAGGCTTGCTTCGATCAACGGGTCCCGGTCGCGCAACTCCTGCGACATCTGTTCATACAGCAATCCTTCACGGATCCCATAGCTGGAAATGGCGATGTCCTTGGGTTTGAACGTTCGTATCAGCCGGGCCAGAACGTCCATTGCGTAAGGGATGAGCGACATGCGCGAGCTGGATACACCGGCCTGGCTGCGCAGTTTTTCATGATCGTTCTTTTCAATGAACTTGATCGTTTCACGAACCTGTTTTGTCGTCATCCGGTATTCATGCAGCACGTTCAGCGGATAGCCGCGCCGCAGCATGTCCAGCCGGGCAAAGGCCCGCCAGCTGCCGCCAACCAGGAACAGACGATCTCGCTGCGGACCCATCTCATCGCGCAGCTTTTCCATCGTACTTTTGATATGAGCCTTGCGTGCACGCCGTCCGCCCTTGATATCGCGCAGTTTCAGTGGCCCGAGCGCCGAGGTCAGGCGGCGGCCCACCTGACCGTCCCCGATCTCGGCCAGCTCCATCGAAGACCCGCCGATGTCGCAGATCAGGCCATAGGCGCCGGGCCATCCCAGCAGCACACCCTGAGCTGAAAAACGGGCTTCTTCTTCCCCGGTGATGACTTCCACGTGCAGCCCGGTTTCCGCCTTCACCTGATCGCAGAAATCCGGTCCGTCCTTTGCCTCGCGCACAGCAGCCGTGGCCACGACATGCAGGCCCGGCAATTCCAGATCAACCGCCAGATTCTGAAACCGTCGCAGCGCCGCCAGTGCCCGTTCGCGCCCACGCGGATTCAGCCGCCCGGTCTCGGACAGGCCCGCGCCCAATTCGCACATGACCTTTTCATTGTAGAAATAGGCCGGTGATCGGGCCGCACCGTCAAAGATGACCATCCGGACCGAGTTGGATCCGACATCGACAACGCCGACACGCGACAAAGCCCGGGTTCCAGGCTCGTCGAACAGTGGCTTTCCGAAAGGTCCCCAGTCAGGGATGTCGGTTGCTGCGGTCTGATCCATGTGTCTTCCAGGTAATGCTGTGTGAGGATGCGAAATTGGCGGGTGCGGGTCAATCACCCGTCTCGATCTCATCCGGGCTCATGTTCAGAACCCGCACGGCCAAAGTGCGGGTGATGTCGCGCTTTTCCATAAGGGCCAATTGATCCAGTTGCGCCACCACGTCGGCCGCAGTTTCAAATCGCCGATCCATGTGTTTGACGAGATAGGCGATTACCTCGGGGCCGGGGTTCAGCTGCCGATCTACGAACAGTTTGGCCAGAACCGCGCCCAGCAATGCATCGTCGGGCGGGTCCAGCGCCACGTGATGGGCACCTTCGACCCGGCTTTGCAGGTCCGCCAGTGGCAATTCCCAGAACTTCGGGGCCAGCCGACCTGTCATCAACAAGGCGTGCCCTTCGGCCAGAACCAGATTGTGCAGGTGAAACAGCGTTTTCTGCTGGTCGATATCGTTGGCGATCATGGGCACGTCTTCGACGGCAATTGGCCTGCGTGCCAGATCCGGGACGTCGTCATACCGCAAGTCGGCGGCCTGAATGATGCGTCCGCCGGTTTCCGCAGCCCAGACATGCGCCAGATGGGTTTTGCCTGCGCCAGCCGGGCCAGTCAGTACAAGCTTGTTTCCCGGCCAGGATGTGGCCGAGATCATCGCCACAGCCAAAGCATTGGCAGGCGACACAAAGAAATCCTCACGCCCGAGCGCAGTCTTGGCGGGCAGATCAAAGCTGAGTTGTCGGGGCATTTACTCGGTTTCCTGATCCTGACCTTCAAGACCGGTATAAAGTCGGCTGTCCAGGTACAGCGATGTGGCAAATCGGGCCAGCACGCCCAATGCGGCGGCCACGGGCACGGCGATCAGCATACCGACAAAGCCGAACAAAGCCCCAAAGACAGACAGGGCCAGCAGCAGCCAGACCGGGTGCAGCCCGACAGAGTTGCCCACCAGCTTGGGTGTCAGGAAATTCCCCTCGGTGACCTGTCCGATGGCAAAGATGCCCGCGATCAGCCCGATATGCGCCCAATCACCCCAGAACTGAAACAGCGCCAGCCCGATCGCCAGCGAACCACCGATCAGGGCGCCCAGGTAAGGGATGAACGTGACCAATCCCGCAATGAAACCCACAATCAGGCCAAATTGCAGACCGGCAAGCATCAGGGCAACCGCATAATAGGTGCCAAGGATCAGGCAGACCGTCCCCATCCCGCGCACGAAAGAGGCCAGCACGGCGTCAATCTCACCGGCCAGCCGCCTGATGGTGGGGGCATGGTCACGCGGCAGGAGTTCTCCGATGCGAGCGATCATGCGATCCCAGTCCAGCAGCAGGTAAACAGCCACGACGGGTACGATCACCAGCAAGACGACGATGTTGATCGCAGATCCAAGCGACGCGAGAACCGTTTGCAGGACATCCCCGGTTTTGGATTTCAGCATGTCGCCGAAGGATACCAGCATCTGATGAGTATTTGATTCCCGGTCCAGCAGCGACGGGAACTGTTTTTCAATGAACCCGCGCAATTGCTTGAACAGATCGGGCAGAACGTCGATCAGATCCAGCAACTGGGTAATCAGGGCAGGTACGACCATCAGGACCGCCAACATAAATCCCAGAACGCCGATGACGGTGATGATGGCTGTGGCTGCGACGCGCGACAGGCCCAACCGCTCCAGTCGATCCGCAACGGGATCAAGAAAATACGCAATTGCTCCGCCAATGACGAAGGGCAGCAGGACATCCCCCAAGGCCCAGAGGATCAAAACAAAAACCGCAGCGACGATGCCCCAGTATCTCAGCTGATCCTTTACCGGCAAAGCCATGGCAATCCCCTTGTTCAGGCCCTTGCAGGCGTTCTTGGCGCATCAAAGCCCATGATGCAAGCGCTTCATTGGGAAGGGCTTTGCCGGTATCAATCGTACAAGGTCCCCAGTTCCGGGGTGTCTTCTTCTGCGGTTTCATCAGGCCAGTTGGTGCGCCAGATTTCCGCCGACCAGTGACCACAATGAACCGCTGGGCGGTCAAAGCCGGGCAGGGCGGGCAACAATGGCTCAACAATGACGTCATGGCGGGGTACGGCGAAATAGGGGAACGAGTACCGTTCCTTGCCCGATCTGTTCACCACCCGGTGTGGCGTGGACTTCAACCGCCCGCCTGACCACAGTTCCAGCATGTCGCCGATATTCACCACAAAACCGCCGAGTGGGCAGTCTGGTGAAATCCACTTGCCGCTGCGGGTCTGCACCTCGAGCCCGCCCACCGGATCGGGCGCGATGATGGTCAGTGCGTCCGTATCCTTGTGCGGATGGATGCCATAACCCGCTTCATCCGCAGCCTGCGGGGGATAGTGCAGCAATGTCATATTGGTCATCGGGTTTCGGAACGCGTCGCGCAAAATGCCAGAGGTCAAGCCCAGGCCGGATTCCAATGCGCCCAACAACACATCAGTGACCTGATCCAATTGACGCCAATAATCCAGGATGACCTCTTTTGCCTCGGGGACTTCAGCGGGCCACAGGTTCGGGCCGTACAGGGCACACTCGGCGCGCACGGGGTCGGTGGCGGCAACCTCGTGGTGCAGCTTGTAACCCTCGTATTTGTCGGCCCTGCCGGATCCATCGTTGGGTGTGAAAAAACCCATCGGGATATAACCGCGATAATTCTCGCGTGTGATGGCCTGATCCCATTTGCGGGCTTCATTGATGGCAAAGATCTCTCGTGTGGTCTGACGGACCTGATCCACCGTCTGCTGGGACACACCTGTTCCGGTGATGGACAGAAACCCGATCCCCGTGCAGGCCTCAATAATGCTTTGTACCGTTGCATCAAAGGCTGCGCTGCCAGGATCGGACAGCGGCGAGATGTCTATTGTCGGAATTCTGTCCATCAGTGAATCCTGACCCCCTGACGCTCTAGTTCCGTGTGAACAGGTGCCAGGTTCAATTGATCCAGGTCCTGATTGCTTTTCAGCGACATCGCGGCTGCAACGCCCGCGCCCTGACCCATGACGGCGCAGCAGGCCATGTTGCGCGTGGCGGCATGGGCCACCCGGTCGGCACCGTGTGACCGCCCCGCGACCAGCAGGCCCCTGACGCCCCTGGGCAGCATCGAGCGGTACGGAACCTGCATGTACCGCCCCGTGGTCGGCAGGATCAGGATGGCATACCCGTCGATGAATTCGGGGTAGATGCCGATCGTATCCTCGAACCGGCCCTGATGGCGGGCGTCGTTTTCGGTCATGTTGTATACCGCATCGATTTTGCGGGTGTCGCGAATACCGATGGTCATACCGAAATTCCGCAGCCGAGCGTTCGCGCAGCCGGGCATGAACCGGCGCAGGGCTTCGATGGCCAACATTGACTGGCGCCGACCTTCGATTTCACCGCGCGTCAGGCTGTCGGGGTCGGTCCCGTCGATCCCGGCCAGGTGAATGAGGTTCATGTAGGTCAGTTCGCCCGTGTCATGCATCGCGCCCCAGGTGCCGGCGATGGTGTTCAGATGCGGCGGGATCAGACCTTCATCAATCGCCTGCTGGAAGGGCTTGTGCACGAAGGGTGAGAACATGTCGTCCTCTTTGCCGCTGGTTTCGATATTCCACTCACCGCCGCCGCCCCAGTCCTTGTAGGTCTGCGGGTCGGCCTTGACGCCCTCGATAAAGGCGCGCTTGTCCACTCCGGCCAGGTGGAACATGACAGAGGCGGCCATCATGTCCTCCCGTGGCGTTTTATGCGTCGGGGCCCCCGCGCGATGGGCCACATCGGCGTCGCCGGTTGCATCGATTACCACCTTGGCCAGTATCGCCTCGCGCCCGGCCTTGGATTCGGTGATGATGCCGATGATCCGGTCCCCTTCCATGACGGGGGCGACGAATTGCCGGTGCAGCATCGGGTGAACACCCGCCTCTTCGACCAGCTTGTCCGCCACCAGCTTGAACCCTTCGCTGTCCAGTTCATAACTGAGCGACTGGCTTTCGGGCACCGCCGCGCCCATCTCTTTGGCGCGGGTTTCGAATTCCATCCCGATGCCGCCGGCCTCGACGGTTTGCTCGTGCCGGTACCAGGCGAATCCTTCGACGCCGACGGCGGTGATGTTGCCGCCCATGCACCCGAACCGGTCAACCAGCGAGACGTCCACACCTGTCCGCGCTGCGGCCAGTGCTGCGGCCAAACCGGCAGGACCGGACCCGACGACCAGCACGTCTGTAGAGTGGACAACGGGAATGCTGCGGGCGGGTTCCTGAATGGTCTGCATCAAGGCCTCATGGGTTTTGAGTTTGCGCCACAATTGGAATTCCCGATTGCAGGGTCAATCAAAAAACCGACTGACGCGAAGTCGCAAAAACACCAATGCCCGATTGCCCCCGGCGGTGGTTTGACATAATCACCTTTGAAGTCGAAATTTACCTTTGAAGGTTAACCCATGCGCCTCAGCCGTTACTTTCTGCCCGTTCTCAAGGAAAACCCGTCCGAGGCCCAGATCGTCAGCCATCGGCTGATGCTGCGTGCCGGGATGATCAAGCAGGCCTCTGCCGGGATTTATTCCTGGCTGCCGCTGGGCTTCAAAGTGCTGCGCAAGCTGGAAAACATCGTCCACGAAGAACAGGCGCGGGCGGGTCACATCGCGATTCAGATGCCCATCATCCAGTCGGCGGATTTGTGGCGTGAATCCGGACGCTATGATGATTATGGTCAGGAGATGCTGCGGATGAAGGACCGGCATGACCGTGACATGCTGTTCACACCCACAGCCGAAGAACTGGTGACCGATATCTTCCGTGGCCACGTGAACAGCTACAAAGACCTGCCGCTGACCCTCTATCAGATCCAGTGGAAGTTCCGCGACGAAATCCGCCCGCGTTTCGGCGTGATGCGGGGCCGCGAGTTCTATATGAAGGACGGCTACAACTTCGACCTCACCAAGGAAGACGCGCTGCACGCCTATAACCGCCATCTTGTCAGCTATCTGCGCACCTATGAACGTATGGGCCTTCAGGCGATCCCGATGCGCGCGGATTCCGGGCCCATCGGCGGCGATGACACCCATGAGTTCCTCGTGCTGGCTGACACTGGTGAATCCGAGGTCTTCTATGACAGCGCCGTTACCGACCTGACCTTTGGTGATCGTGAGATTGACTATGACAGCCGCGAACAATGTCAGGCCATTCTGGAAGAGTTCACCTCGAAATACGCGCGCACGGATGAAACGCATGACGAGGCGCTGTTCAATCAGATCCCCGAAGAACGCCGCCGCGTGGCGCGTGGTATCGAAGTTGGGCAGATCTTCTACTTCGGCACGAAGTATTCCGAGCCGCTGGGTGCGACCGTGCAGGGCCCGGATGGAAAACCGGTTCCGGTGCATATGGGCAGCCACGGGATCGGTGTCAGCCGTCTGGTCGGCGCGATCATCGAAGCCAGCCATGACGACAAAGGCATCATCTGGCCCGAGGGCGTGACCCCGTTCCATTGCGGCATCGTGAACCTGAAGCAGGGTGATGAAGAAGCGGATGCCGCCTGCGACAAAATCTATAACGCTCTGACGGCCTTGGGGCTGGAGCCGCTTTATGATGACCGCAATGAACGGGCAGGGGGCAAGTTTGCGACCATGGATCTGATTGGTCTGCCCTGGCGGATCACGGTCGGCCCGCGCGGTCTGAAGAATGGCGTTGTTGAACTGACCTGCCGCCGGACCGGCGATAGCGAGGAACTGAGCCCCGAGGCGGCCGTTACCAAAGTTGCTGAAATCTACCAGCAGATTGCCTGAGCACCGTCACCGGTGACGGGTTTTGGTGTCACGCAACACAGATCCGTTTCACCAAGGTGGCCATGCGATTGCTTTGGCCACCAGATGTGATCTGACCAATTCGATTGGTTGAGACGTCAGTCTTGGTCTGCCGTCGGGCGCGTTGCCAGGATGTCGCCGTTGGCCCCGTCGCCCCGTGCCACCACGATCGGACGACCCAGCCGGTTGACCAGTTCGCGAAACTCAAGGCCCAGAAACCGCAACCCGCAAACCCGCGCGTCCGTGGTTCGATCCGTGATACACAGACGCCCTTGCCGGAAAACCAGACGGTACCCTTTGTCTTTCAGAATATCCGTCAGATTGCCCCAGCTTGCCGCGCTGGCAAAGATTGGCCGAATGGCCGCACGCAGCAGCGCCGCTGTTTCACAATCCAGTTCTGTTGATGCTTGGCGGGACGGAATTACCCCCGCACCGTTGGTTGAGATTTGAAAATTCATTGAGCGACCCCCGCTCCTTAAATGTGTTCCCCCACAAGTAGGGTGACAAAGTTTCTGAAAATAATCAAAAAGAGTAATAAAATTTCGCGCCCATTGTTGCTTTTTCGATTCAGGAGTTCACAAAGCGCGATGATTAACTTCATACATGAAACAATATCAGTTTGTCTGTGATGCGCTTCACAACTCATGGTGTAACGCCTGCTTCCGAAGTCATCCGATTGGCTCAATCGTTCCAGTTGCGCACCGAGTTGATTCGGCTCATTCAGGCTGAGGAGTCGGGTCAGAGGGACAACCGGCTTGACCATCGGGTGAAATGCCGAAACTGTCCCCGCGAACACGAACACCCCGGAGCATGTATGGCCAAGACACCCCCGCCCTTTGCCCCTTTTGAATGGAAAATCGCATGGCGTTATCTGCGGGCCCGCAGGGTCGAGGGTGGCGTCAGTGTGATGACCTGGATTTCCCTGATCGGGATCACACTGGCAGTGTTTGCCCTGATCGCGACATTGTCGGTCCGGTCCGGCTTCCGTTCCGAATTCGTCGGCACCATTCTGGGCGCAAACGCGCATGTGACGGTCTATTCGTCAGGCGAGATCGATGCCCAGGGGCGGGTGGATCGCACGATCGCCGACTACGAAGAGCGCGCGGCCCGTATCGCACAAGTGCCCGGTGTTCAACGCGCGGCTCCTTTGGTGAAGGGGCAGGTGCTGATCACCAACCGCGACCGCAGCAGCGGCGTTGAAGTGTTTGGAATGCGACCCGACGATCTGCTTGATCTGCCGGGTATAGCCCAGGCAGAGCAGGCTGTGGGGGACTTGTCAGAATTTCAGACGGGTCAGGATGTCATTGCAATTGGGTCAGGCGTGGCGCGTAGCATAGGCGCCACCGTGGGGGACGTCGTCAAGTTGACCTCGCCCAACGGGGTAAAAACCGCCTTCGGTACGTCGCCCCGCGTGAATGCCTATCGCGTTGTCTATGTGTTCTCGGCGGGGCGCTATGACATCGACCGAACGCGTGTCTACATGCCGTTTTCGCAGGCGCAGAGTTTTTTCAATCGCGAAGGTGTGGCGGATGAGATCGAAGTGATGGTGGAAAAGCCCGAGGAACTGGGCCCGATCCTGATTTCCATTCTCGAAGCATCGGGCGAGCGCAGCCAGATCTGGACCTGGCAGGATGCATCCGGTGGATTCCTGCGGGCATTGGAAGTCGAAGACAACGTGATGTTCATCATCCTCTCGATCCTCGTTCTGATCGCCGCGATGAATATCGTCTCGGGCCTGATCATGCTGGTCAAGAACAAGGGCCGCGATATCGGCATCCTGCGCACCATCGGTCTGAGCGAAGGGTCGGTGCTGCGTGTGTTTTTCATCTGCGGCGCTTTTACCGGCCTGATCGGAACGGCTTTGGGAGTCATCCTGGGGTGCCTTTTTGCGATCTATATCGATCCGATCTTTTCGTTCGTGAATTACGTGATGGGCGGTGGCGTCTGGGATCCGTCGATCCGGGGCATCTATGCTTTACCCGCCGAGCTGCACCTGAGCGATGTGCTCAAGGCCATCGGCCTGTCGCTTGGCCTGTCCTTTGTCGTCACCTATTTTCCCGCCCGTCGAGCGGCGCGGCTGAACCCGGTCGAGGCGTTGCGCTATGAATGATGTCACATTGCGTCTGAAGGGTCTGACCAAGACCTATCTGAAAGGCAAGCCGGGCGAAGTGCAGGTCTTGCGCGGAGTTGATCTGGATCTGCGCGCGGGTGAGGCCGTAGCCATGGTTGCGCCCTCTGGGGCAGGTAAATCAACGCTTCTGCATATCGCCGGTCTGCTGGACATGCCCGACGAAGGAACCGTCGAAATCGGCGGGCAGAATGTATCGGGCAAGGGCGACCGGACCAGAACCGCATTGCGTCGGCAGGATGTCGGGTTCGTGTATCAATTCCACCATTTGCTGCCGGAATTCACGGCATTGGAAAACATCACCCTGCCGCAACTGGCCAATGGTGTGTCGGACAAGGCCGCACAGGCCCGGGCGCTGGACCTGCTGGACCGTGTCGGCGTCGCCGCACGCGCCAGCCACCGCCCCGCAGCGCTCTCTGGCGGGGAACAACAACGGGTGGCATTCTGCCGGGCCTTGGCCAATGCGCCCCGTGTTTTGTTGGCGGATGAACCGACGGGCAATCTGGACCCCGAAACCTCGGATCAGGTTTTTGATACATTGATGAAGCTGGTGCGGGACGAAGGGTTGTCGGCGTTGATCGCAACGCACAATCTTGACCTGGCGGCGCGCATGGACCGGATGGTCCGGCTTGAGGGCGGAGTGCTCAGGCCAGTTGAGTGATCGCAACACCAATGGCCATGACGGCGATCCCGCCCGTCCGCATGAGCGTAAGCGGTTCGACCTGTGCGCCGAACAGGCCGAAATGGTCGATGGCCGCAGCGCTGATCAATTGCCCGAGCAGCACAAAGAACACGGCATTGCCCACCCCGAAATGCGGTGCGACATGGGTGATCGACAGGACATAGAAAGCAATCAGGACACCTGCAAGCAACAGGTGTTTCGGCGCATTGGCAATCTTGGACAAGGCCGCAAATCCGGGAAACAGCGCCATGACCAACGCCGAGGCGACGAAGGCGATGGCAAACAGCACAACAGCTGCCGCAGTTGGCGACCCGATGACTTTGCCCAGCGCCGCGTTAAGCGCGGCCAGGATCGGAATTCCAAATCCGGCGGCCAGCATGATGGCGGCGTATTGTGTCATTGCCCGAACCCTCTGTACCTTTTTCGTTGATCTGGATCATTGCGCCATGACGGCCATCGGGCAACCCTGCAAATGCCAATCCAGGCAGGAGGATACGATGTTCAAGGCAACAATCAGTGTGCTGGTTCTTGGGGTTTCGGCTGCTGCCTCGCAGGCCGCCTGGGCTCAGGACGCGAAGACCGGAGAAGAACTATATATGCACCATTGCGCGACCTGCCATGGGATCGATGCAATGGGGCAGGGTCCGATGGCGGCCGTGCTGGTGGTTCAACCAAGCGATCTGACCGCTTTGTCCAACGAGGAAGGCGTGTTCCCGACTGCCCGCGTTGTCGCCCGCATTGATGGTCGGGACCCGTTGATCAGCCATGGTAGCCCGATGCCGGTTTATGGTCCTTATTTTGACGGGCAGGACACATCCATGAAAACGCCGCAGGGGCAGCCAATTCTGACGAGCCAGCCCATCGTGGATCTGGTGGCCTATCTGGAGACCCTTCAGCAGAACTAGGTTCCGCTGCAAATTCCGTCGATCTCGGCCTCGCTCCAGGGAAGCAGGATTGCGCGCTCTCGCCCTTTTTGCGGAAGCGGGGACAGATCAAAATGCGCGCTCAGCATCGTGTGCAGCCGTTTGGTTCGGGTGGCCTGAGGGTCCAGCGCACGGCAGCAAACGTATTCCTCGACGATGGCGCCCTGCTGTTCAAACCCGTAGGACAGGAAGTCCGGCGAGGTTTCGAGGTCAAAAAGATACGGGTCGCTGCGCCCACCATGTTCCGCCGCTGCTCGCAACGGGTGGTAACCGGTAGTCCGGCGATTCTGCCACTGCCAGACATGCGTCAGTTCATGGGCCAGCAGCATCGCGGCCACCAGGTTCATCTGATCCGGGAAATCGGACATATAGTCTTCCAGATACCAGTCGCGCGCAAAGTAGACCTTGTTGAACAGGGCCACGGCTGCTGGCCTGCCTGTCACCAACCCGGGTTCCACCGGAGGAAGGATACGCTCGCGGCAGGCCAGACGTGGGCGCTCCTCGCGGAAATACGTCACATTGGCAACCGGCGCACCTTGGACCAATCGCACGCTGTCAAGGTTCAGGGTTTCGCCCTGAATGGCATCCGCAAAATCACGCTCTTGCTTTGTCAATTGACGACCGCAGGAGGGCAGCAACAAAAGAGCACACAGGAATACGCGCAGAACCATGAGGTGAATCCTAGTCCGCTGCCTGCAATCCGCAAACCGTTTTCACAGGCTCATGGCCAGAACGCGGCTGATTTCCGTCAAAGACCGGCCGGATTGATCCATCCAGGAATTGAAGGCCCGTTGCACCGCCGCCATGGCTTTTTTCGACGTGGCGGGCTTGTCGATCACGCCTTCGGCGATCAGACGGGCGGTCACGTCCCGCGACAGAATGAAACTGTCGCGCCCCGCAAAGCGCATCGCATATTGCGCCGAAGCCCCGCCAAGACGGGATCCGCGTTTGGCCAGCATGGCAAGAAGGCTGACATAGTCATCCGAGGGCCAGCCCCCCAGAACCTGGCCTGCGCCGCCTTCGTCGCGCAGTTCCAAAAGGAACGCCGCGTTGTCCCGCACTGCTGCGATCTTGGTTCCATTGCGGACAATGCGTGTGTCTTGCAGCAGGGAATCGAACTTTTCATCATCCATGAACGCACATCGGCCCACATCGAAACCGTCAAAGGCGGCTTCGAATCCTTCCCATTTGTTTTCGATGACCTTCCAGTTGAAACCGGCCTGAAAGACGCATTTCGTGATGATCGATAGCCACCGGTCCTCGGGCATCGCCGCCAGTTCTTCGTGGCTTTTGGGCTTGGTCAGCTGTGCTTCAAAGGCTTCGACCCCACCGTGGCGAGAGGCGGCAATATCAAAGATCTCTTCAAATGAACGCATAGACCCAACCTCAAAGCTGTCATGTGGAGAGTGTTTTGTTTTGCCTTCCTTTTGCAATGAGAATTTTGAGTGTTTGAAACTCACCCGACCGGAATTGAAACTCGGCCCGAACAAGAAAAAACTGTGAACTGTCAAAGAAATCCTCGACAAACGGGCTTAAAACGGTTTGTGATTGACTCGTCAGTCAATATTCCGGGCCCGGGGCTAGGGATAATGACGGGTCGGGCAGGGGCCTTTGCGGCGTCTGCGGGGAAACATCAACGGTTTGGCGGAAAGAAAACTGCGCCGTTACAAACTGATCACTTTCCTTTTCCGACTGAATTTGTGCATGTTGCGACATGGTATTGTCATCAGACAAAGATACCGGTGGGAAAAACCTCGCCGGGGTGGGCAAAACAAATAAGACAGGGAGAAAATCCATGAAAAAACTGAGTGTAAGCCTTATGGCCCTAACCGTTGCTGGCGCGGCGCATGCGGCGGACATGGGCGCCGTGGACGAGCCGATCAAACTGGCGATCAACGAATGGACTGGTCAGCACGTGACCACGCATGTGGCGGGTGAGATGCTCAAGGCAGCCGGTTACAAAGTGGAGTATGTGACCGCCGGCATGATGAACCAGTTTCAGGCTCTGGCCGATGGAGACATCGACGCGACGCTGGAAATCTGGTCGTCCAACGTGTCGGATGAATATGCCAAGAAGATCGAGGAAGGCACTGTTGTCGAAATCGGCGATCTTGGCCTGGATGCCAAGGAAGGTATCGCATACCCGGCGCATGTCGCTGATCTGTGCCCTGGCTTGCCTGCGTGGGAAGCGCTGAAAGACTGCGCGCAGGTGTTCGCCACGGCGGAAACTCTGCCCGGTGGCCGTCTGGTCGATTATCCGGCCGACTGGGGCACACCTGGCGCGGATCGCATGGCGGGCCTTGAGCTGCCGTTCAAGGCTGTTCCCGCCGGTTCCGAAGGTGCCTTGATCGCCGAACTTCGGGCTTCGACCGAGCGCAAGTCGCCACTGTTGATCACATTCTGGCAGCCCCACTGGGCGATGTCTGCCTATGACGTGCAGTTCGTTGAACTGCCCGCAGGTGAAGAGGCATGCTTTAATGATCCGGCGTGGGGTCCGAACCCGAACGCGGTGAACGATTGCGACTTTTCGCCATCGCGCATCTTCAAAGCCGGCTGGAGCGGTATGGAAGAGAAATGGCCCGCCGCCTATGAAATCCTGTCCAACTATCAACTGGCGGTCGAAGACCAGCAGCCGATGATGGGCGCGATCGATGTTGACGGCGGAAAGGTCGAAGAAGTCGTCGCCGCCTGGATGGCCGAGAACGAAGGCAAGTGGCGTCCGGTCGTAGACGCAGCAATCCAGTGAGCGCACGTAAGTGACTGACGCGAACATGCCAGCCATCGCCTGCCGGAATCTCTGGCAGGTCTTTGGCCCCGGCGCTGACAAAGCCCTGACCGACGCGCTGTCTCGGTCAGGGAACGACGCCGAAAAAGCCGCCGCCGACCTGCGGGAAAGCGGGTATATCCCCGCCGTTCAGGACGCCAATTTCGAGGTCAAGGAAGGCGAGTTGTTCGTCATCATGGGCCTGTCGGGCTCGGGTAAATCCACTCTGATCCGCTGTATCTCGCAACTGTTGCCCGGCACCGGCGGTGAAATTCGGGTCGATGGCGAGAATGTCATAGGCGCCTCGAAAAAGGCCCTGACCGAGCTGCGCCGAAAAAAACTGGGCATGGTGTTCCAGCATTTCGGCCTGTTCCCCCACATGACCGTTGCTGAAAATGTCGCATATCCTCTGCGCGTTCAGGGCGTCGGCAAAAAGGAACGGCTGGACCGCGCGCAGGAAGTGATCTCGCTGGTCGGCCTGGAAGGGCGCGAAGACAGCTTCCCCCGGCAACTGTCAGGTGGTCAGCGTCAGCGCGTGGGGATTGCGCGATCTTTGGCCGTGAACCCCGATATCTGGTTTCTGGACGAGCCGTTTTCTGCGCTTGATCCGCTGATCCGTCGCCAGTTGCAGGACGAATTCCTGCGCATACAGGCGACCCTGAAGAAGTCGATCGTCTTCATCACTCACGATATTCAGGAAGCGCTGAAGCTTGCTGACCGCATCGCCATCATGCGGGACGGCAAGATCGTACAGATCGGCACGCCCACGGATATCGTCCTGCGACCCGTTGATGACTATGTGCGCGAGTTTTCCAAGGATGTCGCCAAGGGCCAGCATGCCAAGGTCGCCTCGGTCATGCGGAGCGAGGCAGAATGTGGCCCGGATGATCCCGGCCTGACCACGTCGATGACACTGGACGCAGCCCTGGCCCATTGCATGGAGTTGTATGAACCCGTGCCGGTGCGGGATGCCGATGGCAATGTCGTCGGCACGGTGCACCCGTCTGATCTGGCTGCCGCACTTCAGGTGGATGAAACATGACCGCCTTGACTGACTTTCCGACGCAACGCAGCGCGCAGTTGACGGCCGGTGCCAAGGCCGCCCTGATCACGGTTGTCGTCGGTGCGGTCTGCCTTGCTCTGGAGGGCATCGCCCCATGGCTGGTCAAATGGCCCGCCGCGTGGGAATTGCCCGCAACCCAATGGGTGGGCGCGTTTCTGGACTGGTTTCTGAACCTGATCAAACCAGCGATGCGGTTGTTCTCGGATATGATGACCTATCCGATGAACTGGGCGAATTTCGTGCTTGGCAACACACCATGGCCCATCCTGATCGGGATCGTGACCGCGCTGGGCTGGTATCTGGGCGGCTTGCCCATGGCGGCGCTGGGCTTTTTGGGCCTCAGCTTTGTGTTGGCGTCAGGCTACTGGGCTGAGAGCATGAACACGCTGGCCTTGGTCGCGGTATCCGTTCCGGTGGCGTTGATATTGGGTGGTGGCATCGGCATCCTCGCCAATGAGGTGCCGCGGGTGAAATCCTTCGTTCAGGCCGTTCTGGATGTGATGCAGACCGTGCCGACCTTCGCATATCTCACGCCCCTGTTGTTGCTCTTTGGCTTTGGCCCCGTCGTCGGTCTGATCGCCTCGGCCATCTATGCAGCGCCGCCCATGGCGCGCAATGTGATGCTGGGGTTGGAGCGGGTCGAGCCCGAGATCAAAGAGGCCGCCATCATGTCTGGTGGCACCCGGTTTCAGCAACTGTTCCAGGTGGAAATCCCGGCGGCTGCGACGCAGATCATGGTGGGCGTGAACCAGTGCCTGATGGCGGCGCTGTCGATGGTGATCATCGCCGCCGTCATCGGTGGGTTCAACGACATCGGCTGGGAGGTCCTGCTGACCATGCGCAAGGCGCAGTTCGGGGAATCTCTGATGGCGGGTCTGGTCATCGTGGTCTTTGCCGTCGTCATAGATCGCATGAGCGGCACCCTGGCGACCGAGCGCAAACGTTATGACAGCCGGGTTGTCTGGGCGATGTTGGGTTTCGCCGTGGTCTTCACCGCCGCCTTCTGGGCCTGGCTGCCGAACCCATCCGAACTGACCTTGCTGGATCCGATGGCCGAGGCCGTGGACAGCGGCCTGACCGCGTTCACTCAGGCCAATGGCCCGTGGTTGGATGCGCTCAAGAACAATTCACTGTTCTATGTGCTGCTGCCTTTGCGGATCGGTCTGGATCAGGCTGTTCTGCCCTTTACCTGGGGTTTCCAGTGGACGCCGGGCATGAGCTTTGGTCTGTTCGCCGCAGGTGCCGGGATCGCGCTGTTGATGGCATGGCGTGGCCGGCTGACAGGAGGTCTGATCGTCCTGATCCTGATCGGGATGCTGGAAACCGGCATTGCCAACCTGCCGTGGCCCTTTGTCCTGACCGGCGCCGCTGCTCTGGGCTGGGTCGCGGGGGGCTGGCGCCTGGCGGCGCTGTGCGTGGGGCTGCTTTGCACCATCCTCGTTTCGGGCCTGTGGGAGAGGGCGCTCTTGTCGCTCTACCTCAGCGGTGCGGCGGTGTTTTCCTGTGCCGTGGTCGGCGGCCTGATCGGCCTTGCCAGCGCGGTCTGGGAACCGGTCTGGAAAGTGGTCCGTCCGATCTGCGACATGTTGCAGACAATCCCTCTGTTCGTGTTCCTGATCCCGGTCCTCATGGTGTTCCAGATCGGCGAGTTCTCGGCCTTTCTGGCAATCTGTGCCTATGCGATCGTGCCCATGATCCGCTACACGCGGCACGGGCTGGTCAACACGCCGGACGAGATGATGGAGGCCGCGATTTCAAGCGGTGCGACCGAGTGGCAGATCATGCGCGACGTGCGCGCGCCTTATGCCGCGCCCACGATCCTGCTGGGACTGAACCAGACCATCCTCTATGCCTTTGCGATGCTGGTGATCGCCGCCCTGATCGGCACCACCGGTCTGGGCCAGTCGATCTATCTGGCGCTGGGTCAGGCGGATGTGGGCCTTGGCATTTCGGCCGGGGCCGCGATGGCGATTCTGGCGCTGATTGCCGACAGGATCGTGCAGGGGTTTGCCGAAGAACGCCGCGCGGCGCTCGGGTTGTAACACAGCACAGGGGCGGTGCCCCCGCCCCTGTGCTTGACTTGATTTCGGACAAGGATACCACCGCCATCCTGATCTAGACCGATCCCAATAACGCGGAGATCACCATGACCGGTTGGGTCCTATTCCTTGCAGCACTCATCACCTTCCTTCTCAGCCACGCGATTCCCGTTCGGCCCGCCATACGCGGACGGCTGATCGATACACTCGGACGCCGGGGGTATTTCACCGCTTATTCGGTTCTGTCGCTGGCCGTCCTGGCGTGGTTGATCATGGCCGCTGCAAACGCTCCTTATGTCGAGGTCATCCCGCCATTCGCGGTTTTGCGCTGGGCGCCGGTTCTGATCATGCCGGTGGTCTGCTGGCTGGCTGTCGCGGGGCTGATCATTCAGAACCCGTTCTCTTTCGGAGGGCTGGGCAATCGGCCCTTTGACCCAGAGCGGCCCGGTATCCTGCGCACCACCCGACACCCGATCCTTGCCGCGCTGATGCTGTGGGCGGTGGCACATCTGCTGGCCAATGGCAGCCTGTCACATGTGATTCTGTTCGGCCTGTTTGCCGGTTTCGCGGCCATGGGTATGGCCCTTGTCGACCGCCGCAAGTCGCGGGAAATGGGCTTTGAATGGGTCCGCTTGTCCCGCAACACGGCGCGGTTTTCACTGCGCGCACCGCGCCCCTGGCCACGTCCCGGGGTGTGGCTGGCCGCGCTTGCCGCCTATGCGGTTATGCTTCACCTGCACGCTCCTGTGATTGGCCTGTCCCCGCTTCCGTGAACGAGGGAGTGGCCGGGCGGTGCCTTGCGTGCTATTTGAAACGTCACAAACGAATTACAAGAGGTCCAAGATGCATCTGGCCTATGTCACCACCACCGATCGCGGCGCGACAGACCGCCTGCTGAGCGCCGTTGCGGAACGTCTGCTGGCGTCCGGCGCGAAACTGGCCGGTGTCGTGCAAACGAACACGGAATGTGCCGACAGCAGCAAATGCGATATGGACTTGCGCGTGCTGCCCGACGGTGAAACCATCCGCATTTCGCAGTCGCTGGGCACCCAGTCACGCGGCTGCCGTCTGGACCCCGCAGCGCTGGAACAGGCGGTGGGATATGTGACCGCCTCGCTTGAGGATGCGCCACAGCTGCTGATCATCAACAAGTTCGGCAAGCATGAATCCGATGGACGGGGGTTCCGCCCCGTGATCGGCGAAGCACTGGCGATGGATATCCCGGTTCTGGTCGGCGTGAACGGTTTGAACGAAGAGAAATTCCAGACCTTCGCGGATGGCGAGGCGGAAGCCCTGCCGGCGGATCTGGATGCAATCGAGGCGTGGTTCAACAAGGTCTCGGAACTGCGCCCGGCGGCGGAATAGAACCTTCCAAACTCTTGGTTAAGAAACAAAAAACGGCGCTGACAAACAATCAGCGCCGATTTTTGATGCTGGGTGGAACTAGGAAGCCTTAAGCCTGCGGTACCCGAACAGGCCCAGAACGGCCCCGAACAAAAGCAGCCCGCTTGCGGGCAGGGGGACCGGTGCGACAACAAGATTGTCCACATGAAATTCACCGCACCATTGGCTACACCAAGCAGTGTTTGGTGTGGTAGGATAAATGCCCCAGGTCGGTGCCGGGCTGTTAAATGTGATCTGCAACGCATCAATTGCTGAGAACGCGCCGTTGAGGCCAACTGTGCTTAACGCCATAGGTGCGAAGGTTTGGCTTGCCACGACCGCACCATTCCTCAACCCGGAAAAAGTCAGTGTCGGAAAAGCGGCAGGGCCTCCTGTCAGCCATTGGTAATAAGCTGAAGTCCCAAAAGTAGGCGCGGGGCCGGATCCAGTTGTGTATGCTAGGGACCACCCGACCAAGTCTACGGTATGCGCCGCGAACCTTTTTCCATCAACCGGCCTGATTGTTGTAGAAAGAACCCCGTTGTCATCGTGAAGGTTTATGAAGTTTCCGAAGTTGTAAACCGTCGCGTAATTGAATGTGTAACCTTGGCTTGTGCCTTGATTTATATTGGGGCCAACAGTTTGGTCGTTCGCAAGATCAATATCGAACGTAACGGTCAGCGCATTCGCTGCGCCCGCGACACAAACGGCAAGCGCCGCCAAAAGCAGTCTCATAACAAATCCCTCGCAACTACGTGAACAGACTAGCGAGCGATGCCCGGTTTCGCAACTTTTACGAGTCTTTGCAGCCGTCATTGCGCGAATACGTGCAATTGAGAACGCGCTGAAAATGCGCTGTGACCATCTTTGAAACCTGCTGGAAAGATGGTGGGCGACCCTGGAATCGAACCAGGCGTGCGTCTCCGCGAGGGAGTTACAGTCCCCTGCCACACCTTGCGGCCTGTCGCCCACTGTCAGGCGTTGCACCTGACGTGGAGGCGTGATTACTAGCGCACCAAAGGAGCGTCAACAGGAAAATTTCGCTTTGGCGCAGGAAACCGAACTCTTGGCCCGGAGGCCTGAAAAATGAAGAAACCCAAATGGGTCGTTGAGAAGGAACAGGCGCGCAAGGCCGCGGCTGCTGAAACCGTTTGGCTGTTCGGTCTGCATGCGGTTCGCGACGCCTTGATGAACCCAAATCGGCAGAAACTGCGCCTGATCGTAACGCGCAATGCGCGGGATAAACTGGCGGAAGCGATTGAATTCTCTGGTATCGAGCCCGAGATGGCTGATCCGCGCAAGTTTACGGCGCCCATTGATGCAGGCTCGGTGCACCAGGGGGCCGCGCTGGAGGTGAAACCACTGGACTGGGGCGGTCTGGCCGAAAACTGCATCGGTCGGGAAAACCCGCGCGTCATTCTTCTGGACCGCGTCACGGACCCGCACAATGTCGGTGCGATTCTGCGTTCGGCCGAGGTTCTGGGTGCCAGTGCCGTGATTGGCACGCGCCACCATTCCGCGCCCGAGACCGGGGCACTGGCAAAAACCGCCAGCGGCGCGCTGGAGCGTCAACCTTACCTGCGGATGCGCAACCTTGCCGACACAATTGTTGAACTACAGAATATGGGATTTCTGGTCCTTGGGCTGGACGGAGAAGCAGACGTGACGATCGAAGGCGCGCTGAGCGACGGTCGGGACCGCCCCGTCGCACTTGTTCTTGGGGCGGAAGGCCCGGGATTGCGCCAAAAGACGAAGGAAACCGTGGATCAATTGGTGAAAATTGACGCAGCCGGGGGATTCGGATCGCTGAATGTCTCAAATGCGGCGGCAATCGCCCTATATGCATCCCGGCCCTGACAAAAAAGGAGAGCGCTATTCCCGGTCCATCAAAAATCGCGACCTGCTGCTATTGCGGGACCCGGGCAGCGTTGGTCCTGAGGGGCAAGGAGCGGCACGAGCTGAGCTGTTCCAGTTGTGGCGCACCTCTGCATGATCTGAAGATGCTGCCCAAGCGGAAGGCCGCGCCTTCCAAAACGGTGCGATCTGCGGTTTCTCACACCCCTCCGCGGAAGGCCAAGCGAAAAAAGAAGAAAAAGAGCATGTTCTCGCGCGTATTCGATGAAGCCTTGGATGTGATCGAAGATATCTTTGATTGAACGAATTTGGGTGAAGAGCGTTCACATCCACGTCAACAGGGGTTCCGCATGCAGCAAAAAATTGCATCTTCATACCCCAATGAATTCAGATTCTGACATGACAATGCTGACCCGACGTTCCACACTTGGCGCGCTGTGCGCTTTTTTTCTGGCGCCTGCCACGTATGCGCAGGAAAGGCCCGTGTACTACACCACCGAAGGGGTGGCGTTGGCCGGGTATGATGCCGTATCCTTTTTCGACAGTTCTACGCCCATCATGGGCATGCCCGAGAATTCCGTGATGTGGAAAGGAGCGCGGTGGCATTTCACCTCGCAGGAGAATCGCGAACTTTTCGAAAGCAACCCCCGTGCTTTCGCGCCGCAGTTCGGCGGGTATTGTTCATATGCGATGGCGATGGGCGTTCTGAAGAGTGCAGACCCCAAGGCCTGGAAAGTTGTGGATGGTCGTCTGTACCTGACGCACTCGATCGAAATCGAAGAAGTCTGGCAGCGGGATCAGGCAGAATACATTGAGATGGCTGAACAAAACTGGCCGGCACTCCTCTATCAGGAATGATCGGGAATCAGGCAATCGTGAAGAGTCATCACAAAAATGCGCCGCTCCTCTTTTTTTTCCCAAATATATGCCTAAATGTCACAGTGACCGCGGAATGGAACTGCCGCGGGTCATTTCACTGTCCCTCGTTCCAACAACTGGCGCCCAAGACTTCTTGGGCGCTTTTTTCTTTTTGGAACCCTGCTAAGGATAGGGCATGTCAGACTATTCCGATCAGCACCTGAGAACCATTCTGCAACGCACCAAGACCGTTGCCGTTGTCGGGGTGTCCATGAACCCGGTGCGACCCAGCTATTACGTCGCCCGCTACCTTTCGTTGAAAGGGTTCAACGTGATCCCGGTCAATCCGGGCCATGCCGGGAAAGACCTGTTTGGCCAGACGGTACGAGGCAGCCTTTCGGAAATATCCGAACCCGTGGACATGGTAGACATCTTCCGGCGGTCCGAATCCGTGCCGCCCATTGTGGACGAAGCGTTGGATGCATTCCCGACGCTCGGCACGATCTGGATGCAGATCGGGGTTGAACACCCCGATGCGGCAGCCAAGGCCGAGGCCCGCGGTGTTGACGTGGTGATGAACCGCTGTCCGAAGATCGAATATCAGCGCCTGTTTGGCGAGCTGCGCATGGGCGGGTTTTCCACCGGGATCATCTCGTCCAAGCTTTAGGGCGTTGCTGGCTGATATGGTTTCAGGCGGGCCACCTGTTCCTTTCGTCGTTTTTCCAGCACGACGTCACGTGGCACCCACTCATAACGGGTATCCTCGACAAGTGGTGCCCAGAACAACACCCCGCCATAGCGCCAGGGGTCCAGCACGACGCCCTCATACAACGACTCTCCCTTGCGACTGATAATCGCCGTGCTGTGGTCGATCCTCAGCGGATTGTCGGCGTTGGCGATGGCGCGGTGCAATTCCAGCGTCTGGAAGTTTTCCTGTTTCAGGCGACGCTCGATATCCTCGGCCCAATGCCAGCACAGACCACGCGGGCGCAATCCCTTGTTGACCTTTGCATTGTGGATCAGCGGCGGATCGGTGATCTGGTATTCGTCCACCAGCTGCGCGGTATAGGAATAGGCGACTTGCGCCGCCCGGCGGGCCTCTTCAGGATCGATATCCGGGCCAAGCCGCTGAATTTCGGCTGTCAGGCGTTGTACTTCACCCCCGGTCGAGGGGGGAGGCGCCGCACATGCCGCAACGGTGGCAAGCGTTGCCACAAGCATCAAAACTCGGATCATGTCGCGCCCTCGGCCTGTCATTCTGACGCCCGAGTATAGCGGCCGTTGCGGCGGCGCGGAACCCGGCCGTTACCCTTTGGGGCGGGCGGCTTTTTCGGCAATTCCGCTGATGCCCTGACGGCGCGCAAGCTCGGCCAGGACATCTTCCAGCGCCACGTCTCGCGCAGCCAGCATGACCAGCAGGTGGTACAGCACGTCTGCGGCTTCGGCGGTCAGCTTGGCCTGATCGCCCTTCGTGGCTTCGATGATGGCTTCGATGGCTTCTTCACCAAATTTCTCGGCGCATTTCTCGGGACCCTTTGCAAGCAGCTTGGCTGTCCAGCTTGAATCGGGATCCGCCCCTTTACGTGCCTCGATCGTGGCAGCAAGGTCGTGTAGAATACTCATGTCAGCCTCATCGGAATGCCAGCGGCGGCCATATGCTCTTTGGCTTCGCGGATCGTGTATTCGCCGAAATGGAAGATCGAGGCAGCAAGCACCGCACTCGCGCCGCCTTCGGTGACGCCTTCGACAAGATGGTCCAGATTGCCGACACCGCCGCTTGCGATCACGGGCACGTCCACAGCATCGGAAATCGCACGGGTCAGGGGCAGGTTGAAACCAGCTTTGGTGCCGTCGCGATCCATCGAGGTCAGCAGGATTTCTCCGGCGCCTTTGGCGACAACGGTTTTTGCGAATTCTACCGCGTCAATGCCCGTGGGCTTGCGTCCGCCATGGGTGAAAATCTCCCACTTGCCGGGACTGACCGTCTTGGCGTCGATGGCGCAGACGATGCACTGGCTGCCGAATTGATCTGCCGATTCCGCGATCACGTCGGGATTGGCAACGGCAGCCGAGTTGAAGCTGACCTTGTCTGCCCCTGCCAGCAACAGGGCGCGTACATCATCTTTGGTCCGAACGCCGCCGCCGACTGTCAGAGGTACAAAGCACTGCTCGGCCGTGCGCTGTACCACGTCGAACATGGTGCCGCGGTTTTCGTGGGTGGCGTGGATGTCCAGAAAACAGATCTCGTCCGCGCCTGCGGCGTCATACGCCTTGGCCGATTCCACGGGATCGCCGGCATCGCGCAGACCGACGAAATTCACGCCTTTGACCACGCGGCCATCGGCAACATCAAGGCAGGGAATGATCCGGGTCTTCAGCATCTGATCGTCCTTCTTTGCCGGACCTTTACCGACAAAGCGCCGCTGATGCCACAGACGTTTTGACGCCCATGGCCCGGATCGCACCGGCCATGGGCAGCGCGGGTGTCCAGCTTCAGTGATCCCGGTTCTTCAGCAGTTTCAGCGCCGAGAGCAAGTTTGCCTTGTCATCGGTCCAGGGCTGCGCACCGTCGGTTTCAACGACTTGCCAGTTTCCGTCCTGCACAAAACTCTCAATTCGGGATTTGTCCGGGCTCAGGATCACAACGCTGCTGGTGGCGGCTCCGGTTTCAACCTGCTCTTCGCCCACGGCCAGCCTTTGATGCGCAGCTGTCAGGTTCAAACTGTCGGCAATTCGGGCCAAAGGCTGGACCAGATCGTAGAACCGGTTCGTGATGTGGAACACCAGAACCCCATCGTCTGTCAGGCGGCTCGTGTACATCTCTACCGCCTCGCGTGTGATCAGGTGAAGCGGAATCGCGTCCGAGCTGTAAGCATCCAAGACCAGGATGTCGAAGGCAAATGGCTTTTGTTTCAGAACGATCCGGGCATCACCCAGATGGGTTTCGGAATCGGGTGTGCATTCCGACAGATAGGTGAACAGCGAAGGGTCGCGTGCGATCTGGTCAACGGTCGCGTCGATCTCGAAGAAGTCCCAGTTTTGCGAAGGCTGCCGGTAACAGGCCAGCGCCCCTGTTCCCAGACCGACAATTCCGATGCTGCTGGATTGTTTGCCGAAGTCCGACGTGATGACCTGCGCCATTGGTCCTTCGGGGTGATAATAGGACAGCGGTGTTGGCCGAGTGCCATATTCGGACTCGCGTTGCCAGCCATGCACCGTGGTGCCGTTCTTGTAGACGCGGTAGCCCTCACTTGAATACACCGAATGCACGCCGAAAAAGCTGCGATCTTCGAACACCGGATTGTTCTTTACTGCAAATGCAGGCAGCAGAACGACGGCAAGAACCACCGGGATACGCATGGCCTGTGCCCGGAACAGGTACAGCACCGCAAATATCAGCACGAACAGGGCGCCTGCGCGCGGGATGTCCGCACTCAGGGCCGCGACGCCCCGTGTCGCACCCGCGATGACGAGGATGAAAACACTTGCCGCAATGCCCATGATGACGTGGCGAAGGGCAAATCCCGGCGCGCGGACAAGGAACAATCCTCCGGCCAGGATCATGGTGATTGGCGCCTCCAACTCACGTGTGAAGGCAATTGGCGCAACGATCGAGTTGAACAGCCCGCCAATCGCTCCGCCCACCGAAAGGGCGATGTAGAACACGGTCAACTGCTCGGCTGACGGACGCATGTCGTAAAGCAGGCGGTGCGCAAAAAGAGCGATGACGAACAACACCGGGACATAGAGCAGGATAACCACCGGCGCGTCATGTTCGCTGACCACTTTGGACACCAGTACGACACCCGCCGCCAGCGCCGCCAGCATGGGCAGGTTCAAGGCGTCAAGCGTCAGGTGTTTCCATTTGGCGAAGGCAATGATGAAGGACAGGATGTAGACCGCCAGCGGAACGACCCAGATCAGCGGGAGAGCACCAAGGTCCGTGCTGACCCGCGTTGTGAAGGACAGCATCAAGGAAGAGGGGATGAAGGCGACGAACACCCAGATAGCGATCTGCCGCAGGGTGGGGAAACTGGCCTTGAGTGCTGTTTGCACCGAGGCCTCTGTGTGACGTGATCCCCGCAGGGCGATCATGCCACTGCCCAGCAAGAGCGCCCCGAACAGCACGAAGCCGATCAGCCAAACGCGGCTGATCTCAGCGGCGCCAAAAAATGGGTCTGCAACCAAGGGGAAAGCCAACAACGCCAGCAAAGATCCGACATTACTGGCGCTGTAAAGGAAATACGGATCATCCGCCGAAGGCCCGCCCGACTTGGCGTACCAAGCCTGCAACAGGGGCGCATTTGCCGACAATACCGCAAAAGGTACACCCACACCTACGGCGAACAGGCCAAGTGTTTGCAGCGCGGTCGAGGTCGAGGCGTCATAGCTCCAGCTTTCGCTGGTGGACAGCGGCAGGAAAGTCAGCGCTGCGACCCAGAATGCAAAATGGGTGATGATCTGCCAGCGCAAGGGCAGAAATTTGGTCAACAGATGCGCATAAACATACCCGAGTATCAGCACCACTTGAAAAAACAGCATTGCGGTCGTCCAGACCGCCGGCGCACCGCCGATCTTGGGAAGAACCAGCTTGGCAAAAAGCGGCTGGACAAAGAAAAGCAGACTGGCGCTCGTGAAAATCGCCGCGCAGAAGATCGCAATGGTTGCTGATCTGAATCTGGACGTGTTGGGAACGTCTAGGTTGGAAATACTCACGTGTACCACCCGGGTTGTTGTGTTTGACGAAGGAATTAAGCGGGGATTCCGCCCGAATTATGGCTCAACGCAGTAAAATGTTTGGCTTCTGGTCGGATTGTTCGCAAAAATAAGGGTAAAATGAGCATCTCCAATTCAGGCAAGGCTTTGCTGATGCCAGACTTGTGATTGTCAGAATTCCAAAACCTGTGAGAATTGGGGTGAATATTACAGAAGGAAAACCGATATGCGTAGCTTGATACTTGCTTCAATTCTTTCGTTCGGAGGGGCTTTGGCCGCCATGGCTGACGACATCATCAAAGTTCAAACGAACAAATCCGTAGCCGAAGCGCTGGATGCGCTGGAAGCGGCTGTTGGCAACGCAGGGGCCACCGTCTTCGCCCGCATCGACCACGCGGCCGGGGCGGAAAAGGTCGGTACGCCCATCCCGGCCAATCAAGTGCTGATTTTCGGCAATCCTGCGCTGGGCACGCCGGCCATGCAGATCGATCCGCGTGCAGGGTTGTTCCTGCCGCTCAAAGTGCAGGCGTACGAGGATGAGAACGGTCAGGTCTGGTTGGCCTATGAAGACCCCAAGGAAACGATGGACGAGTTGGATGACGTCGAAAAGTCACCAGTCATCGAGAAGATGCGCGGTGCGCTCGCCAAGTTGACCGCTGCCGCCGCGGGTTAAGACCGTTTTGGATCTGCGCTTGCGCTTTTCACACGCGCAAGCGCGTTTCGCGCGATCAGGATGTGAAACGGCAGGATCGCTGCAAGGTACAGGCGCCCGCCAAGGTTATGGCGACGGACCCACGTGGCCAGCGAGATGCGACCGTTTTCCGACAGGACGGAAACCCGGAAATCCAGGTGGCGATCGTTGAATCCTGCGATCACCTCGGTCCTGTCATCATGTTCAACCGGGAAAATACCCAACTTGTCGTCAGCATCCGGGCCGGTCGTACTGAGGTCAAAGGGTGTTACCAGCAGACCGCGCAGCCGAAGCAACGCCATCGCCCATCCGGGGAACGCGGTGATGATTTCCGCGGCCCGGCGCGGTGGAAGATCGGATTCGACGCTGAAGCAGTCCAGAAAGTCGCCGGTTTTGTACCGTTCGTGCAGCAGGCTTTGCGCGGACAGATCGGAACGCTTTACCGGCGAATGGAACATTGAACTATTCTCTGAGCGTCGTCAGAGCCTCTTTCAGATCAATCGCCCCATCATAAAGCGCACGTCCGGAAATGGCACCGTTCAGGGCTGCGCCACAATCGCGCAGGGCGATCAGATCGGCGATCGAGGAAACGCCGCCAGATGCGATGACCGGTATTTCAACCGCTTTGGCAAGCTCTGCGGTGGCCTCGACATTGGGGCCCTGCATCGCGCCGTCCCGGTTGATGTCGGTGTAGATGATCGCGGCCACGCCCGCGTCTTCGAAGCTGCGGGCCAGATCGGTTACCTGAACATTGGTTTCTTCGGCCCAACCCTTGGTGGCAACCAGACCGTTGCGCGCGTCGATGCCCACGGCGACCTTGCCGGGAAAGGCTTTGGCCGCTTCGCGCACCAGATCGGGGTTCTCGACCGCGACCGTGCCCAGAATAACCCGCGCCAGACCCTTTTCGATCCAGGTTTCGATGGTGGCCATGTCACGGATGCCACCGCCCAATTGCGCGGGCACGTCGCAGGTTTTCAGAATCGCTTCGACCGGGGCGGCGTTGACCGGCTCACCTGCAAAGGCGCCGTTCAGATCGACCAGATGCAGCCACTCGCACCCGGCCTCGACAAAAGCGCGCGCCTGCGCGGCGGGGTCTTCGTTGAACACGGTGGCTTTGTCCATTTCACCACGCAGCAGGCGCACGGCATTGCCGTCTTTGAGGTCGATGGCGGGGTAGAGGATCATGTCGGGCGGCCCTATATCTGTGTTGCACGCGCGGGATATCGCACAGCCGGGGCAGGGGATGCAACGCGACGCTGGGTCATTCTTGCCCGCAGCTGGTTGCCGGGTCAGACTGCTCGCAAAACAGGGAGACAATCATGAAGAGATTTACTTTTGCAGCGGGTTTGATGCTTCTTGCGACCAGCGCAATGGCTGCGGATCCCGTCGACGGTCTGTGGAAGACCGCACCGGGTGATACCGGCGGCTATCTGCACGTGACGATTTCCGCATGCGGCAGTGCGATCTGCGGAACCATCGACAGCGCGTTTGATGCGGATGGCAACGAGCAGCTGGAATATGAAAACCTTGGCAAGCAGATCATCTGGGACATGGTGCCCGAGGGTGGCGGAAGCTATGACAGCGGCAAGATCTGGGCACCGGACCGGGACAAGACATACAACTCGAAAATGTCGCTGGACGGCCAGAACAAACTGACCGTCAAAGGGTGTGTGGCGGGCGGTCTGATCTGCCGCGGACAAACCTGGACGCGTGTTCAGTAGGGTTCAGGGTTTCCAGGTCAGGAAGTTTCCCAGCATGCGCAGGCCAACGTCCTGACTTTTCTCGGGGTGAAACTGCATTCCAACCATCGTGTCGCGGCCAATGACGGCCGTGACCTCCTGCCCGTAATCCACATAAGCCAATCGCTGTGCCGGGTCGGATACCCGGAAGTGGTAAGAATGCACGAAATAGGTGTGATCGCCGGATTTCACCCCGTTGAACACCGGGTGATCGCTGTCCAGAACAAGATCGTTCCAGCCCATATGCGGCACTTTCAGCGATGTGTCTGACGGCTCGATTCTGACGACATCGCCGGCAATCCAGTCCAGACCATCCGTTTCGCTGTATTCATGGCCCTTGGTTGCCATCAACTGCATGCCCACACAGATGCCCAGAAACGGGCGGCCTTTCTGTTCGACCGCCTCGACCATCGCGTCATAGATACCCTTGTGACCACGCAATTCGGCAGCGCATGCCGGAAACGCCCCGTCGCCGGGCAGAACCAAGCGATCCGCGCGCGCCACAACATCCGCGTCCGAGGTGACGACAACCTCGCCCGCGCCGACCTCCTGCGCCATGCGCTGAAACGCTTTTTCCGCCGAGTGCAGGTTGCCGCTTTCGTAGTCGATAATGGCGGTCAGCATTTACAACGCGCCTTTGGTCGACGGAATCGCGTCCGCCTTGCGCGGATCGGTTTCGACGGCGTCACGCAGCGCGCGCGCGACGGCCTTGAATGCGGCCTCGGCGATGTGGTGGCTGTTGAAACCGTGCAACTGGTCGATATGCAGCGTGATGCCGCCATGGGTGCTGAGCGCCTGAAAGAACTCGCGCACAAGTTCTGTGTCGAATGCACCGATCTTCTGCGTCGGCAGGTCCACATTCCAGATCAGATAGGGGCGGCCCGACAGGTCCAGCGCACAGCGCACCTGAGCGTCATCCATGGGCAGGTGGCATTCTCCGTACCGCCGGATACCTTTCTTGTCGCCCAGGGCCTGCGTCAAAGCCTGCCCCAGCGCGATGCCGGTATCTTCGACCGTGTGGTGATCATCAATGTGGTAATCGCCCTTGGCGCGGATCGTCATGTCGATCAGGGAATGGCGCGCCAGTTGATCCAGCATGTGATCAAAGAAGCCAACTCCGGTCTGGTTGTCATATGTACCGGCGCCATCCAGATTGATCTCTACCGAGATTTCGGTTTCGGCAGTCTGGCGGCTGATCTTTGCGCTGCGCATGGGCGAATTCCTTTTGCTACAGGCGCGCTTATAGACGGGGATGGTCGTGGTTTTCCAGACCATGCGTTGCGATCGCTGCAAACTGTTGCAGGGGATTGCACCCGGCTTGGCCCCGTGTCAGCTTGCCAACAACACGAACCGATAGGGTCAAACCATGTCCACCTGCGTTTTCATCCAGATCCGCTGCAAGCCCGGCACCACCTACAAGGTCGCCGAGGAAATCGCCCTGCGCGAAATCCACTCCGAACTGTATTCCACCAGCGGTGAATATGACCTGCTGCTCAAGCTCTATATCCCCGAAACCGAGGATGTGGGCCATTTCATCAACGAACACCTGCTGGTGATTCCCAATATCGAACGCTCGCTGACCACAATGACGTTCAAGGCGTTTTAACCCAGTTCGAATGTGGTGACGCCAAAGACACGATCCAGATCGATATCCGGCGTGTGGTCGGAATACATCCGGGCCGTTTCAAACACCTTCTCAAGACCCAGCGCATCCGCCAGCGCAAAGGCGGCGGCGTTGGGCCGCGGCATGTCGATGAACACGTCATGCGTGGCGTGATCGTCGGGGATGGCGTCCAATACCGAGGCCAGCAGGGCTTGCGCAATCTCGGCGTCGTCCGCAAACAACGGCCCGATCTTGTATCCGCTTTGACAGGGCCGCAGGGTCGCATAGCCCCGGATTACGCCATTCTCGGCAATCACGCGCGAGGCGTGGCTGGGCGCGCTCAGCCAATCGCGCAGGAAGATGTCGCGCGGGGCAGGGAACATCTGCCGGTCATAGGCGGCTAGATCGTCCGAGAGGCTGTGCAACTCCTCAACCCGCGCAGCCGGTTGCGCCCCGAGCGCGGCCAGAATCCCGCGTTTTGTCCCGCCAAAGCGGTAGTTGTTATAGGCAAAGGTAAAACCGGACTTGCGGTAGTTATCCTGCTGCTCGACGACACCATCCAGACCGATGTTGTCCGCATTGCAGTTTTCCAAGGCGTGCCGCCAGATTTTCAGCCCGTGGCCCGATCCGCGAAACTCGGGCCGAACGATGTAGAACCCAAGGAACGCAAAGGCGTCATCATACTGAACGACCGAAATGGAAGCGATCATCTCGCCATCCAGGAACCCGCCGAGAAACCCGCGGGTATCCGTGCCGTGGAAGCAACGAGCATCGTGATACCCCGGGTTCCACCCTTCGCGCCCGGCCCAATCGACGGCCTTTTGCACCTCGTCAACGGTGAGTGGGCGGATGACGTAATCAGACATGGGTGAATCCTGCGTTGGGCGATGCAACCAGAATGACGCAATGTCTTGTGAAGAACCAGCATGTATGGAGAGTTCTGTATCTGGAGCGGGCGAGGCGATTCGAACGCCCGACCCTAACCTTGGCAAGGTTATGCTCTACCCCTGAGCTACGCCCGCATCAGATACATATGTGGTCCGAAGACCTCTCAATGGAGCGGGCGAGGCGATTCGAACGCCCGACCCTAACCTTGGCAAGGTTATGCTCTACCCCTGAGCTACGCCCGCGCCGTTGAGTGAGGAGGGATTTATAAATTCCCACGCGGGGCTGCAAGCGGAAAAACACAAAAATGAGAAAAAAGTATTTCGACGGAACCCGGCATCCGGCCCGTTCAATCTCAAACACGGATCAAAAAAGGACACAGGCAGAGGGGCTTTCATGATATCCGTTGCAGACATGAAGATAATGGCGCTGGCCGCGATGATCTTGCTGGTCGCCGTGATGCCGGAATCGGACGATCACGAACACAATCGGATCACGCCCGTTTTGTTGAAAGCGCCCCATGTGATGACGACGGACCTGACGGGATAGCACCCGCCAGCTGTCCTACAGCGCCAGAATCAGGTTGGCGATGGCCGCAACCAGAATGGCCAGGAACGTCAGGCTCATTCCAGCCTGCCGCAGGATGACGATCTGGGGCGTGCGCCCGAATCCGTAAGCGTGCAGCAGACGCCCGGCCAGCAACATCAAACCCAGTATATGCACAAGCAACCCTCCGGCGCCCTGTAATTCCACCATGGCGATCAGCAAAAGGGCGATAGGGGCGTATTCGGCGCAATTGGAATGTGTCCGTATCGCCTTGATCATCAATTTGCTGCCCCCATCCCCGACCGAGATTTTGTCGCTGCGGCGCTGAAGGATCACTTTGACGCTGAGTGCCACATAATGAATAGCGATCAGGGCCGCATAGATCGGGGTGATAGCAAGCATGGTGTGTCTCCGCTCCGGCATAGAAAAAGGGCCGCGTGGTTTCCCGCGCGGCCCTTTGAACTGTAATCGGTTCGGCAGCTTATTCCAGCTCGATCAGAAGGTCCTTTGCGTCAATCTGGCCGCCGGGCTGCACATGAACGGCCTTGACGGTCGCATCGCGCTCGGCGTGGATGCCGGTTTCCATCTTCATCGCCTCGATGGTCAGCAGCATGTCGCCTTCCTTGACCTGCTGGCCCGCTGTTACGGCGACAGTGGCAACAACACCTGGCATCGGCGCACCGACATGATCCGGGTTGCCGACCTCGGCCTTGGGCCGCGCCTGCGTGGTCGAGGTGACCAACCGGTTCGGAACCCGGATCACGCGCGGTTGACCGTTGAGTTCAAAGAACACTTTGACCTCGCCCTTTTCATCCGTTTCGCCAATGGCCTGACAGCGGATTTCCAGCGTCTTGCCGGGGTCGATTTCCGCGGTGATCTCCTCGCCCGGCTCCATGCCGTAGAAGAAGGTGCGCGTTGGCAGGGTGCGGACCGGACCGTAGACCCGGTGGCGACCCATGTAGTCCAGGAACACCTTGGGATACATCAGGTATCCGTTCAGATCCTCGTCATCGACCTCTTTGCCTTCCAGCTGCTTGGACAGCTCGGCGCGGGTGGCTTCAAGATCGACCGGGGGCACATCCTTGCCGGGTCGTTGGGTGTTGGGCACCTCGTCTTTCAGCACCTTCTTGATGATGGTCTCGGGGAAACCGCCCGGAGGCTGACCCAGATTGCCGCGCATCATGTCCACGACCGAATCGGGGAAGGCCACATCGGTATTCGGATCCTCGACCTGTTCACGGGTCAAGTTCTGGCTGACCATCATCAACGCCATGTCGCCAACGACCTTGGAAGACGGCGTGACCTTGACGATGTCACCGAACATCTGGTTCACGTCGGCATACATCTGTGCCACTTCGTGCCAGCGCTCTTCCAGGCCCAGGCTGCGCGCCTGCGCCTTGAGGTTGGTGAACTGACCGCCGGGCATCTCGTGCAGGTAAACTTCGGACGCCGGGGCCTGAAGGCTGGATTCGAAGGCCGCATACTGGCCACGCACAGCCTCGAAGTAATCGCTGATTTCACGGATGGCCTTGATGTCCAGCCCGGTGTCGCGGTCTGTGTGGCGCAGCGCCTCGACCACCGTACCCAGTGTTGCCTGGCTGGTGTTGCCCGAGAAGCTATCCATCGCGCAGTCAACAGCATCCACGCCCGCCTCGGACGCGGCCAGAATGGTCGCGCTGGCAATACCGGCGGTGTCATGGGTGTGGAAGTGTATCGGCAGCCCGACCTCTTCTTTCAGCGCGCGGATCAGGATCTTGGCCGCAGCCGGCTTCAGCAGGCCCGCCATGTCCTTCAGGCCCAGAATATGCGCGCCGGCGTCGCGCAGTTCTTTCGCCATGCCGACATAGTATTTCAGGTCGTACTTGGCACGATCCGGGTCAAGAATATCGCCGGTGTAGCAGACGGTACCTTCACAAATTTTGCCGCTTTCGACGACCGCATCCATCGCCACGCGCATGTTCTCGACCCAGTTCAGCGAGTCGAAGACGCGGAACACGTCAATTCCTGTCGCCGCCTGACGCACGAATTCCTGCACCACGTTGTCAGGGTAGTTCGTATATCCCACGCCGTTTGCGCCGCGCAGCAGCATCTGGGTCATCAGGTTCGGCATCGCCTCGCGCAGGTCCCGCAGGCGCTGCCACGGGCATTCCTGCAAGAAACGGTAGGCGACGTCGAATGTCGCGCCGCCCCAGCATTCGACCGAGAACAACTGCGGCAGGTTCGCCGCATAGGTCGGCGCCACCTTGATCATGTCGATCGAGCGCATCCGCGTCGCCAGCAGAGACTGGTGCCCGTCGCGCATGGTGGTGTCAGTGATCAGCAGTTGGCGCTGCGCCTTCATCCAGTCGGCCACCGCCTGCGGGCCCTTCTGCTCGAGCAGGTTGCGGGTACCCATCTGCGGTTCGGCCTTCAGCGCCGGAGGCCTGGCCTCCTTCAGGTCGGCGCGCGGGCGCGGGCGGTCCTTGGTTTCGGGATGCCCGTTCACGGTGATGTCCGCGATATAGGTCAAAACCTTGGTGCCCCGGTCGCGCCGCTTCTTGAAGGTGAACAGCTCGGGCGTGGTGTCGATGAACTTGGTGGTGTATTCGTTCGACAAAAAGGTCGGATGCTTGAGCAGGTTGATGACGAAATCGATATTGGTGCTGACACCACGAATTCGGAATTCTCGCAAAGCACGGTCCATCCGGCTGATCGCTTTTTCGGGCGTCGGGGCCCAGGCGGTAACCTTGGTCAGCAGCGAGTCATAATACCGTGTGATCACACCACCCGCATAGGCCGTGCCGCCATCCAGACGAATGCCCATACCGGTGGCCGAGCGATAGGCGGTGATGCGGCCATAGTCGGGGATGAAGTTGTTCTGCGGGTCTTCCGTCGTGATCCGGGTCTGCAACGCGTGGCCGTTCAGTTGTACGTCTGCCTGGCTTGCAGCGCCGGTCGCCTCTGCCAGAGGTTTGCCCTCGGCGATCAGGATCTGCGCCTGCACGATGTCGATGCCGGTGACTTCTTCGGTGACGGTGTGTTCCACCTGCACACGAGGATTCACCTCGATGAAATAGAACTTGCCGGTGTCCATATCCATCAGGAACTCGACCGTGCCGGCGCATTCATAGTTCACATGAGCGCAGATACGGCGGCCCAGTTCACAGATCTCGGCGCGCTGTTCGTCGCTCAGATACGGGGCAGGGGCGCGTTCCACGACCTTCTGGTTCCGGCGCTGGACCGAGCAGTCGCGTTCATAGAGGTGATAGATCTCACCGTGTTTGTCGCCCAGGATCTGCACCTCGACGTGGCGCGCACGTATGATCATCTTTTCCAGATAACCCTCGCCATTGCCAAAGGCGGCTTCGGCCTCGCGACGGCCTTCCAGCACTTTCTCTTCCAGCTCGTCTTCCGACTGGATCGGGCGCATCCCGCGCCCGCCGCCGCCCCAGGACGCCTTGAGCATCAGCGGATAGCCGATTTCGGCGGCCTCCTTGCGGATCGCGTCCATGTCATCGCCCAGAACTTCGGTGGCAGGAATGACCGGAACACCTGCTTCGATGGCTACGCGCCGCGCGCTGGCCTTGTCGCCAAGCGCGCGCATGGTTTCCGCCTTGGGGCCGATGAAGGTGATGCCGTTCTTGACGCAGGCATCGACGAAATCCGGGTTCTCGGACAGCAGGCCATAGCCCGGGTGGATCGCGTCGGCACCACATTGCTTGGCGACACGGATGATCTCGTCGATCGAAAGATACGCGGCCACCGGCCCCATGCCTTCACCGATCTGATATGCCTCGTCCGCCTTGAACCGGTGCAGGCCCAGTTTGTCTTCTTCAGCGTAAACGGCGACGGTTCGTTTTCCCATCTCGTTTGCTGCGCGCATGACGCGGATGGCAATCTCGCCGCGGTTGGCGATCAGGATCTTGTTGAAGTCTGTCATGATAGGTCCCGGTCTTTTGTGTATGGGCGTCTTTTTGGGCGGAGAATACGCGCAGGTATATCCGTTCTTCTGGGTAGAACCGGCATGTTATCGCTCGCAAACGCCCTATGATCGCAGCGCCCTTATACTTTTGCTGCGCCGCAGCATCAAATGTTTAACGTTAACTCTCAATCTGACACAGGCTTGCCAGGCCCATCTGGCCCATATTTGCATGCAGGTCCTGCCTGAGAATCTCGATGACATGTGCAGGCCCCTGCACGCCAAGTGCCGCGAGACCATACAAAAAAGCCCGCCCAAGCATCACGAAGTCTGCGCCCAGTGACATGGCCCTCAAGATATCCAGGCCACCTTCGACGCCACTGTCGAAGATCAGGGGCAGGCGGGTCGCATCCCGGACAGAGGGCAGAACCTCAATGCTGGCCGGGGCCGCATCAAACTGACGACCGCCATGATTCGACACCCACAAGGCGTCGACGCCAACTTGTTCCAGCCGGCTCGTATCCTCCGGGCGCAGGACACCCTTCAGGACAAGCGGACCGTCCCAGTGGTCGCGCAGCCATTTGACATAGTCCAGATCCGGCGAGGTTCGAAGCAGGTAACCGATATGAGCCGTGGGCGGCAGATCTCCGGGGTTTTCGATATATTTGTCCAGCGTTCGCATGTGCGGCACGCCGTTGCGCAGCATGCCGATGGCCCAGGCGGGTCTTTGGGCGATCTGCGCCAGAATGCGCGGGGTCAGCTTTGGGGGTTGCCGCAGGCCCGATCGTGTCTGCCTTTCCCTGCGCGATGCGACGGGAACATCCGCGGTGAGGACCAGGGTTTTGAACCCGGCCTTGCGGACCCGGTTCAGAAGGTCCTTTCGAATATCCGGATCTCGGGGCGGGTAAAGCTGGAACCAGGCATTGTCCCCAATATGCGGTGCCATGTCTTCGGGGCTTTGGCTGGCTACTGTCGACAGAGTATAGGGAATACCCGCCTTTGCGGCCGCGCTGGCAAGCAGCTGTTCGGCGCGGGGCCAGACCAGCCCGGACATGCCGATCGGCGCGATTCCGAAGGGCAGCGGATACGAAGCGTCGAGAAACGTCTTTGACGTATCAAAGTCCAGCTCGCCATGCAGGATCGAGGGGCAGAGGCGCACACCATCCAGGGCCTGGCGGTTCCGGTGCAGTGTCGTCTCAATCCCGGTTCCACTGTCGATATACTCCCACACGAAATGCGGCAGGCGACGGCGCGCACGGTGTTTCAGATCCGGTATGCCGGGATAGGTGCTGTGCAAGTCCATGCAGATTGATCCGACCTGCCATGCGATTCGGCAAGTTTTTTAAGCTGCATCCTTAGGTGGTTGCCGGTTTTCAGGTGGCGTTTTTTTAATCTGGTTCCCGGTGCCGCTTGCAACATACACTTGGTTGCGCCCCTTGTCCTTGGCGACATAAAGCGCGTCGTCGGCTGCGCGCATCAGGTCCTGCGGCATGGCGCCGTGGGCCGGGTAATGTGCGACCCCAACCGATATCGTAATGCGCGGCAAGGCCTTCTCGCCATATCGTACGGTAACGGCTTCAACCGCCTGGCGCAGTTGTTCGGCGCGGGTCATGGCATCTTCGGGGCTGTTGTCAGGCAGGATCAGCATGAACTCCTCGCCACCGATGCGGCAGGCGACTTCGTCCCGGTCGCACCCTTGCTCCAAGGCGGCGCCGACGGCGCGCAACACCATGTCGCCCGCATCATGCCCATGAGTATCGTTGAACTTCTTGAAGTGATCCACGTCCACCGCGATCAGGCTTAGTGCGGCGCCCGTCTGCTGGCTGCGGCTGATGGACTTGCGCAGCATCTCGGTCATATGGCGGCGATTGAACAGCCCGGTCAGCGGGTCTCGTACCGATTGGTCGTGCAGCTGATCCCGCATGCGGACATTGGCGATCGCCATACTGATCTGTTCGGCGCATAATTGGGCCAGCTTGCGGCTCTTGTTGAAACAGTCTTCGCGCCCCTCAAGTGCCCGCAGATGCAAAAGACCAACGGTTTCCCCATGGGCCAGAATGGGAAAGCAGAAATAGGGCCGCCCGTCATGCGGTTCGGCGTGTTCGCATACAAAATCAATCTCGGATGCGCCGAACTCGTAGGTTCGGCCGCGCCGCAATCCCCAGCATCCTTCGGGATGAATGTGGGATTTATGAGTTCCACCGTTCCAGCTGGCGCAGCCATCCAGCACGTCGCGTGAGTTTGAGTAGACATACACGCTGCCGTCGGCCTCTGGCAGGATATGGGTCATGAAGCGGGACACCATGTCGAACAGTTCATCCAGTGACCGGCTTGATTGCAGCCATTCGTTCAATTCACCCAGCAGGCGGACCTCGCGGGCCAGGCGCAGCTGTTCGTCCATCAGTTCCCGCTCTTTTACGGCCCGTTTGCGCAGATCGCGAACCTGTCGACGGTTGGTGCGATGAACAATCAGGATAACTGTCGTCAGCGCCAGCAGGGCTATCCCGCTGAGCAGCGCAAGCGACAGGCGAACGCGCGTGATGAACAGGTTCCGCAGGTCGGTTATGTCGGAATAGAACTCGATCGCGCCCAGGAACGTCGCATCCTTGATGATCGGCGTGTAGACCTCGGCCACATGGCGGCTGCTCAGTTCCGAATCCCAGGAATTGTCGACAACAAAGGAGCCGACTTCGGTAATCGGCTTCTCTTCGTGTTTGTAATAAAGGCCCCCGGCGGCGACGATCGACTGGAAATAGGGTTTCTCATTCACGAACCCGACGTCGCTTGCACGGGTCGACCAGAACACTTGCCCCGACGCATCAAACAGCTTGAAGCGGTAAATGTCTGTGGTTTCGGGCAGTAACTCCAGAAACTCCTCGTCATGCTCGCTCAATGTGTGGAAACGGAATGCCTGTTCAAGATCGTTCAGATGGCTTTCGACCTGGCGGCTCATCCGCATCGCGGTTTTTCGCAGGTCTGTTTCCAGCATGCGATCAACCACTGGCGCCGGGACGGCATAGATCCCCCAGCCCGCTGCTGCCGTCAGCACGAGCAGCATCAGGGCTACGCCTATCATTTTAAGCCTCGAGGACTGACCTGTCAGTTTCGCTTGTTTCATATGTCCGCTCCCACAACACACGGCCAAGCATCCCAGTCAGGGTTTTACAGAGAGTTAACGGGGGTGCAGGGCGGTGGCGTGTTTGTTTAGAATTGAACATAAAAAGAAGTGCGAAAAGTCTGCGAACAAGCCGTGAACAAACCCTTTCCCTTCGCGCTTTTCCAGCGTAGTTTGGGGCCATGAGCAGTTTTGACGAAATGGACGCCTTCGAGGGCGCTTCGCTGTCGGCGCGGGCCATGGCCGTGCGCCCTTCGCCCTATCTGGATGAGCTGAACCCGGCACAACGGGACGCGGTCGAGCGGCTGGATGGACCGGTTCTGATGCTGGCCGGTGCCGGCACCGGCAAGACCAAGGCGTTGACCACCCGTATTGCGCATCTTCTCAACACCGCGCGCGCACGCCCGAACGAAATTCTGTCGGTCACGTTCACCAACAAGGCCGCACGCGAGATGAAGGAACGGGTTGGCCGCCTGCTGGGACAGCCCGCCGAGGGGATGCCGTGGCTGGGCACCTTTCATTCGATCTGCGTCAAACTGCTGCGCCGGCATGCAGAGCTGGTCGATCTGAAGTCGAACTTCACCATACTGGATACCGACGACCAGCTGCGCCTGCTCAAGCAGTTGGTGCAGGCCGCAAATATCGACGACAAACGCTGGCCTGCGCGGATGTTGCTGGGAGTCATCGACGATTGGAAGAACCGTGCGCTGACACCCGACAAGGTGCCAGCCGCCGATGCCGGGGCCTATGACAACAAGGGCATTGAGCTATATGCCCAATACCAGACCCGCCTGCGAGAGTTGAATGCGGTGGATTTCGGCGATCTGCTTCTGCACATGGTTACGATCTTCCAGACCCATCAGGATGTTCTGGAGCAATACCAGCGCTGGTTCCGCTATATCCTGGTGGACGAATACCAGGACACCAACATCGCCCAGTACCTGTGGCTGCGGCTGCTGGCGGGTGGGCACAAGAACATCTGTTGCGTCGGCGATGACGACCAGTCGATCTATGGCTGGCGCGGTGCCGAAGTGGGCAACATCCTGCGGTTCGAAAAGGATTTCCCCGGCGCGTATGTGGTGCGGTTGGAACAGAACTATCGCTCGACCCCTCATATTCTGGCCGCCGCCTCGAACGTCATCCGCGGCAATGAAAATCGTCTGGGCAAGGAGCTTTGGACCGATGCCGAGGAAGGCCACAAGGTCAATCTGATCGGCCATTGGGATGGTGAAGAAGAGGCCCGCTGGATCGGCGAGGAGATTGACGCGATGCAGGGCGGTACGCGTGGTATTCGCCCTATGAACCTTGATGAGATGGCTATCCTTGTCCGCGCCAGCCACCAGATGCGCGCCTTCGAAGACAGGTTTCTGACCATTGGTTTGCCCTACAAGGTGATCGGCGGCCCGCGATTCTATGAACGGATGGAGATCCGCGATGCCATGGCCTATTTCCGGCTGGTGGTTTCCCCCGAGGATGATCTGGCCTTCGAGCGGATCGTGAACACCCCCAAGCGCGGCCTTGGCGACAAGGCGCAGCAAACCATCCAGATGACCGCGCGCGAAAATGGGGTGTCACTGGTCGAAGGGGCTCGGATTGCCGTCGATAACGGGTTGATCAAGGGCAAGGGCGGCAAGGCGCTGCGCGAACTGATCGACGGTCTGGCGCGTTGGAATGCGATGACGCGTGGGCCGCGGATCGAGGTGGACGACGATTCGGTGATCGATGACGGTTCGCCCATGCGATTCGGCGCACCCGAGCATACGCATATCGAACTTGCGCAGATCATTCTCGACGAATCCGGCTATACCGCCCATTGGCAGAACGACAAGACGCCCGAAGCGCCGGGGCGCCTTGAAAACCTCAAGGAACTGGTCAATCAGCTGGACAATTTCGAAAACCTGCAAGGGTTCCTCGAACATGTCAGTCTGGTGATGGACAACGAACAGGACAGCGGTGGGCCCAAGGTCTCGATCATGACGCTGCACGCAGCCAAAGGGCTTGAGTTTCCCGCGGTCTTCCTGCCGGGGTGGGAGGACGGTCTGTTCCCCTCGCAACGGTCGATGGACGAATCCGGGCTCAAGGGCCTCGAGGAAGAACGCCGTCTGGCCTATGTCGGCATCACTCGTGCCGAGGAGGTGTGTACCATTTCCTTTGCCGCCAACCGGCGGGTGTTCGGGCAGTGGCAGAACTCGATGCCGTCCCGGTTCATCGACGAATTGCCGGAAGATCACGTTGAGGTTTTGCCAGGGGCCGGGCTGCACGGCAACAGTCAGATGTCGGCCGGTATCGAGACCCGCGCGGCCGAAGCGAATGTCTACAACTCGCCGGGCTGGAGGCGGATGCAGGCGCGCCAGGGGCAATACGGTATGTCTCAGCCGCGCGAATCCCGCAACACGGTGATCGACGCGACCGCCGTGGCCAGTTTCACGCTGGGGGAACGGGTGTTCCACCAGAAATTCGGCTATGGCGCGGTTGTCGGGATCGAGGGCGACAAGGTCGAGGTCGAATTCGACAAGGCCGGCACAAAGAAAGTGGTCTCGCGTTTTCTGACCAACAAGGATGACGTCCCGTTCTGAGGCGTCATATCCCTTCGACCAGAACCAGATTGGTCGAGGCGGTAGCTTGCCGGATTCTCGCCAGCCCGATGTAGTCGGGGTCGTCTTTCCTGGCTTTCGCCGTGGCAAGGTCCGTAAGCTCCATCAGCACAATGCCACCTTTGGGCCAATCGCCTTCGATCCGTTCGACCGGTTTCGATGAGACCGTGAGCAGTCGGCCCTTGTGGCGGTCGAAGTTCCGCATCAAACCCGCCGGATCATCCTGTTACCCATCCGGGTCGTGGGTGTCGATCTGCGCGATGAAACAGGCGGCTATCGTTTCCTTGGGATCAGAAATCAGCGGGCCATCTTGCACTGGTGTCGAAAAAAACGGCGGTTCCCAGGGAGGAGGAAGGGGAACCGCCGTCTTGTCAACATCAGAGCAGGGAGGAGGAGAGCCCCGATGTATTCGAACCCGGGTTTGAACCCGGTATGAGGAAGACGCGGCGACGTCAGGGAGGAGGAGGACGTCGCCGCGCGCTTTCAACATCAAGGCAGGGAGGAGGAGAGCCTCGATGTATCAGGATCCGGCGGGTTGAGGCCGGTATAAGGTGCGGCAACGTCAGGGAGGAGGAGAGACGTTGCCGCTGATAACAGACCCTAAGGGAGGAGGAAGGGCCTGATCTCGGTATTCGTGGCGCGCTTATTGCGCGATGTGATCGTTGGCGGCCTGCATGGCCACCCGACGGATCATGGACCGATGCAGGCCCAGATCGGCCAGTTCACGGTCCGACAGCCCTGCCAGCTCATTGACGGTCTGGCGATACATACGATAGCGGGCAAAACGCGCCTTTGCGTTTTCGATCAAAGTTGCGATCCCGAACGCCGATGCGCTCTTCGAGGCTGTATATGTGCTTGCGACTGCCATGCTCATCATCCGTATTCATTTGCTTTGCCGATAACGCTCGGCCCTTGCTTGAGGTTGAAAATAGGCAAATGCTGCGATTGCACAATAGGTCGCATCGTCAATGCTGCTATGCAGCAAGCGCATAGATTGGTTCAGTTTTTTCCTTCAACTCGAAATGCGCCTTGAATCATTGGGCCTTCCCTTGGGTCACGGGTGACGGCGGAAACATGGCCTTCCGACGGCTTGCCTTTTAATTGAGCGGTGTTGGCTGGAATTTGTGCGCAACAAAACCACTCAAGACGTGCGTGTGACCGAAGCGCCAGGCAAGGCGCGGCGGTTCAGCTATTCCCTGGTGCACGATTTGCCGGTCTCGCAGGTCGCGGAGTGTACTGCCCGAATGCCACGGGACTTCATGGGCTAATGTGGTTGTCGAGGGGATGTCCCGCCGGAATTGCGCGCGAAATGCGAATGATTCTGCAAGATCGCCGCCCATGGATGCCGGGTTTTTCCATCCTGAATGCTAATCATCCAGTTTTTTCGGGAAATCATGGGAAAAAATTTTCAGCTTCATATTATCTAAATCTAGGGGGTGTTGTAACAGTGACTCCTACAGTTAGTGTTGTTGTGCTCAAATTTCATGGTGATATTGTATCCCCAGGGTGATTCAGGGAATACGGTTGGCAAAATTCCTGTTGATTTCCATGAATTCCCATGGCATCCCTAATGCATCCGATGAGGACGAGGCAGCAGGGGCACCAAACGACCCCGACCAAAAATAATCAGGTTTCATACAGGCATCTCGCTTTCATCAATCAAGAGATCCGGCGCGCGGGCGAGCAGACATCCCCCCAGGTGGCGCGTGCAGCTGGACATCCCGCACAGCGGGTCAATGCGGCGGGTTGATCAGTGGCAGCAGATCAACCCGCCGTTTTTCATCCGGGGGGAACGCGAATTTCAAGTGGGGCGCAAGCGAAAGGGACAGTCGTCTTGGCGCGCAGGTTCAGAGGTGAAAGCCACCATAAGGTGGATGCGAAAGGCAGGGTGTCGATCCCGGCCTCGTTTCGCCGTGTGCTTGAAGCCTCCGATTCCAACTGGCAGCCCGGCGACAATCCAGAGCTTGTGATCGTCTACGGGGATCATCGCCGCAAATACCTGGAATGCTACACGATGGAGGCGATCGACGAGGTCGATGCCAAGATTGACGCGCTGCCACGCGGCTCGATGAAGCGCAAGATGTTGCAGCGCCTGTTCCACGGGCAGTCCTTCCCGACCAATGTCGATGAAACCGGGCGGCTGGTCCTGCCGGCAAAGCTGCGCAAGAAGATCGGTCTTGAGGGCGAGGCGTTTTTTATCGCCGCCGGGGATACTTTTCAGATCTGGAAGCCCGAGACCTACGAATCCGAGGAACTGGCGGCGACCGAGGAATGGCTCGACGGCCTTGGCGACGATGTTGACCCGCTGCAATTCCTCGATGAAGTCGAGGGCGGGTGACGGCATGGCGGCCGCGGATCACCCACAACCGGACGCGCCTCACATCCCTGTCTTGCTGCGCCCGCTCCTGGCGGCGGTGGCGCCGGTCACGGGCGTCTGGCTGGACGGCACCTTCGGCGCAGGCGGGTACACCCGCGGATTGCTGGACGCCGGGGCCGACAAGGTGATCGGTGTTGATCGCGATCCGCTGGCTTTTGAGATGGCGTCAGACTGGGCGGGCGCGTATGGCGACCGGCTGGTGATGCAGCCCGGCGTGTTCTCTCGTATGGATGAATATGCGCAGGATCTGGACGGCGTTGTGCTTGACCTTGGCGTTTCCTCGATGCAACTGGACCAGGCCGACCGTGGATTTTCCTTCATGAAGGATGGCCCTTTGGACATGCGCATGAGCCAGGATGGCGAAAGCGCTGCCGATCTGGTCAATACCGCGACCGAGGCGCAATTGGCCGACATCCTGTTCCATTATGGTGAAGAACGCGCCAGCCGCCGGATTGCCAGGGCGATTGTCAAAGCGCGCGCGGAAGAGCCGATTACCACGACCCTGCGTCTGGCCGAGATCATCGAATCCTGCCTGCCACGTCCGAAACCGGGGCAATCCCACCCGGCCACGCGCAGCTTTCAAGGGCTGCGGATCGCCGTGAATGCAGAATATGAAGAGCTGTTTCAGGGATTGATGGCCGCTGAACGTGCATTGAAACCCGGCGGGCAATTGGCTGTCGTCACGTTCCATTCCATCGAAGACCGGATGGTGAAACGGTTTTTCCAGTCCCGCGCGGGAAAGACGGGGCGTGCGAACCGCTATGCACCCGAGATTGAACAGGAACAGCCTCAGTTCACGTTGAAGACCCGCAAGGCGGTGGGTCCTGACGAACAGGAGTTGCGGGAAAACCCGCGTGCACGGTCAGCCAAACTGCGCGTGGCGATACGAACCGATGCTCCGGCGGGGGAAATCGAATCGCGGGCCATCGGGATGCCGCAACTGGGGGGAAGGGCAAGATGAAGAGTGTTTTGTATGTGTTGACTGCTCTGTCCGTATTCGGCCTTGCTTTGTGGGCCTATCAGGAAAACTACCGAACCCAACAAGTGGTCAAGGAAACGCAGTCTTTGCAGCGCGAGATCGGAATGGCACAGGTGCGGCTGGCCGTTCTGAACGCGGAATGGGCTTATCTGAACCGCCCGGACAGGCTGCGCGAACTGGCCGACCTGAACTTTGAACGCCTTGGCCTGCTGCCGTTGCGGGCCGAGCAGTTCGGACGCGCGGATCAGATCGCCTATGCCGAAGACCCGGACCTGCCTGTCGTTGATCCGATTGAATTGCAGGCCATCACCGATATTCAGGCTTTGGGCGAGGTGCAGATTCCATGACACGCACCCCTCTGCGCCCCCTGGCCCGAATCCTTGATGCCCGCGCCCGAGGCGAAAACCCCAAGGCAATCGAGCGTGAAAACATCCGCAAGCGCCACGAAGAGATGAAAGATCGCGCCCGCGCCCGCGCCGAAGGGCGTCTGCTGGTGCTTGGTCTGTTCTTCTTCTGCGCATTTTCAGTTGTCGGTGTCCGCATGGGCATGTTGGCGACCTCGGAAGCACAAGAGCCTCTGGCCAGCGCGCCGGGAGCAGCGATTGCCATGCAGCGCGCCAACATCGTCGATCGCGAAGGGCGCATACTGGCCACCAATCTGGACACCTATTCCGTTTACGCACAGCCCCCTTTGATGATCGACCCCGTTGCCGCCGCAGACCAGTTGGTAGCGATTTTTCCTGATCTGGACAAAGAGCGGCTGATCAAGGACTTCACCGGCAACCGCAAATTCCTGTGGATCAAGAAACGCATTTCGCCCGAGCAGAAGCAGGCCGTGCACGACATCGGTGATCCCGGCATCCTGTTCGGCCCGCGAGAAATGCGGCTTTACCCCAACGGGCGGCTGGCCGCTCATATCCTGGGCGGGGCCGGTTTTGGGCGTGAAGGCGTCAGCGCCGCCGAAGTGATCGGCGTGGCCGGTGTGGAAAAGCAGTTCGACGATTATCTGCGCGATCCGGCCAACGGCAACAAGCCGCTGCAACTGTCGCTGGACCTGACCATTCAGGCCGCGGTTGAACAGGTTCTCGATGGCGGCATGAAGATCATGAACGCCAAGGGGGCCTCGGCCGTTCTGATGAACGCGCATACGGGCGAGGTCATTTCAGCTGCTTCGCTGCCTTCTTTTGATCCGAATGACCGTCCGCGCCCGCCGACCTCGGGCTTTGACCCCTCGGACAGCCCGCTGTTCAACCGTTATGTGCAAGGCGTGTACGAACTGGGGTCCGTTTTCAAGATTTTCACCGCGGCCCAGGCCGTTGAACTTGGATTGGTGAATTCGAACACCATCATCGATACGTCCGGGCCGATGAAGATCGGCCGCTTTCCCATAGGCGAATTCAACGGCAAGAACTATGGCAAGATCAGCGTGGCGGATGTGATCGTCCACAGCTCGAACCGTGGCACGGGGCGTCTGGCCTTGCAAATCGGGGCCAAACGGCAGCAGGAGTTTCTGGACGCGCTTGGCATGTTCGATCCGACCCCATTCGAGATTGTCGAGGCCAAGGGCGGCGTGCCGCTGAAGCCGAAGAAATGGGGCGAGCTCAGCACCGTGACAATTTCCTATGGTCATGGCCTGTCGACCAGTCCGATGCATCTGGCCGCCGGATATGCTGCGATTGCCAATGGCGGGCATTACGTCAGCCCGACCATCCTGCGCCAGAACGGCACGCAATACGGGCCTCGTGTCATGTCACAGGACACCGCACGTCAGGCGCAGAAAATGCTGCGCAAGGTGGTAACGGACGGCACCGCCAGTTTCGCCGAGGTCAAGGGCTATGACGTGGCGGGCAAGACCGGTACGGCCGACAAGCCCAAACCGCGCGGCGGGTATTACGACGACAAGGTCATTGCCACCTTTGCGACGATCTTCCCGGCCTATGACCCGCAATACGTTCTGATCGTCACGTTGGACGAACCTTCGATCGTGGCCTACGGTGAAAAGCGCCGCACGGCCGGTTGGACTGCGGTGCCTGTTGCCGCCGAACTCATCGGTCGCGTCGCACCGTTGTTGGGGCTACGTCCCCGGCTTGAGCCTGAGGCGGGCGCTGCTATAACGCTGACCTCAAACTAGGCTGTCCGGCAAGAGGTGGGTCATGGGCACAAGGACGAAGAAACTCAGCCAGCTGGCCCTGACCGCAAGAGAGGGCGCAAACCCGGATATCACTGGTCTGGCCGTTGACAGCCGCGAGGTGAAAGACGGCTTTCTGTTTGCCGCGCTGCCCGGTTCCCGCGTTCATGGCGGAGAGTTCATCCAGTTTGCCCTGCGCATGGGGGCCGCTGCGATTCTGACCGATGCCAAAGGGGCAGAGATCGCCGAGGCCGAACTGGCAGCCTCGGACGCAGCGCTGGTCGTGGTGGAAGACCCGCGTCAGGCGCTGGCCGGTGCCGCGGCGCTGTGGTTCGGGGCGCAGCCGCAAACCATCGTGGCCGTCACGGGAACGAATGGCAAAACGTCTGTTTCCACCTTTGTCCAGCAGATCTGGACCGAGCTTGGCCATGCCGCCATCAACCTCGGCACCACCGGGGTCGAGGGTGCCTGGACAGCGCCGCTGGCCCATACCACGCCCGAGCCGATCACCTTGCACCGCTGTCTGGCCGAGGCGGCCGAGAACGGCGTGACCCATGCCGCAATGGAGGCGTCGTCCCACGGCCTTGAACAGCGCCGTCTTGATGGCGTTCATCTGACCGCCGCCGGCTTCTCGAACTTCACGCAGGATCATCTGGATTACCACGAAACCTTCGAGGCTTATTTCAACGCAAAGGCTGGTCTGTTCGACCGGGTTTTGCCGCAGGACGGAACAGCTGTCGTCAACCTGAGCGACCCTAAAGGGGCTCAGATCAGGCGGATTGCCGAGGCACGTGGTCAGTCGGTGCTGACGGTCGGGCTGGGCGATGCTGACCTGTGCATGATCAACCAACGGTTCGACGCCACGGGGCAAGACCTGCGCTTTGCGTGGCAGGGCCGAACGTTCCAGACCCGCCTGAACCTGATCGGCGGGTTTCAGGCCGAAAACATCCTGCTGGCCTGTGGGCTGGTGATCGCAGCCGGGGACGGCCCCGAACGCGTTTTTGAAACTCTGCCCCACCTGACGACGGTTCGCGGGCGGATGCAACTGGCCGCCACGCGTGACAATGGCGCGACGGTGTTCGTGGATTATGCCCACACGCCTGACGCTGTCGCCACAGCACTCAAGGCGCTGCGCCCGCATGTGATGGGCCGTCTGATTGCCATTGTTGGCGCGGGCGGGGATCGCGACGCCACCAAGCGCCCGTTGATGGGCAAGGCGGCAGCCAACCACGCAGATGTGGTCTTTGTCACCGACGACAACCCGCGCAGCGAAGATCCTGCTGTCATCCGTGCGGCCGTGATGGCGGGCGCTTCAGAGGCCGCCGGCGACGCCAGCGTGACCGAAGTCGGCGATCGCGCCGAGGCCATCCTGCGCGGCATCGATGCGCTGCAACCGGGCGACGCTCTGCTGATTGCCGGAAAGGGCCATGAATCCGGACAGATCGTGGGGGATCAGGTTCTGCCCTTCGACGATGTGGAACAGGCCAGCATTTCCGTGGCAGCACTGGACGGGAGGGTCGCATGACGCTCTGGACAGCATCCGATGCGGCCAAAGCGACGGGCGGTCAGGCGACGACCGACTGGGCGGCAAATGGTGTCTCCATCGACACCCGCACCCTTCAGCCCGGCGATCTGTTCGTGGCGCTGAAAGCGGCGCGGGACGGGCATGATTTCGTAGCTCAGGCGTTGGAAAAAGGGGCTGGTGCCGCGCTGGTTTCCCGTGTTCCGGACGATGTACCAGACGGGGCTCCTCTGCTGATCGTCCAGGACGTACAGGCAGGTCTTGAAGCGTTGGGGCAGGCGGCACGGGCCCGAACGGATGCGCGCGTGGTCGGCGTGACGGGCAGCGTGGGTAAAACGTCGACCAAGGAGATGCTGGCGACAATCCTGGAAACGCAAGGGAAAACCCACGCCAGCGTCGCCAGTTACAACAACCATTGGGGCGTGCCCCTGACCCTTGCGCGGATGCCCCGCGACACCGAATTTGCGGTGATCGAGATCGGCATGAATCACCCCGGTGAAATTGCCCCGCTGGCCAAACAGGCCCGCCCGCATGTGGCGCTGGTGACGACCGTGGCGGCGGTGCATCTGGAAGCCTTCGAGTCGGTGGCCGGCATTGCCCATGAAAAAGCGGCGATCTTCGAAGGGCTCGAACCCGGCGGGGCCGCGATCGTCAACGCAGATATCGACCACGCGGACATCCTGCGCCAAACCGCGCTGGAGCAGGGGGCAGGGATTGTCGATTTTGGGCGCAGCGCGGCGGATTACCGGCTGACCGATGTTCGACCCGAGTCCAACGCAGTGAAGGCCAGGGCACTGGTCGGTGATCAGGTGATCCAATTCAAGGTGAACTCCGCCGGCACGCATTTCGCGATGAACGCGCTTGGCGCTTTGGCGGCCTGCGTCGAATTGGGGGTCGATCTGGATCAGGCCATCGCGGGCCTGCCTGCGTGGTCACCCGTCAAGGGGCGCGGGGTACGTGAAAGCTTGCCATTGTCAGGGGGTGGGCAGATCGAGCTTTTGGATGACAGCTACAACGCCAACCCGACCTCGATGGAGGCTGCGCTGGATGTCTTGGCCGCCTCCAAAGGCACCCGCCGCATAGCGTTTCTGGGTGACATGAAGGAACTGGGCGCCCAGGAAGAGGCCATGCATGCCGCCATGGCAGATATCAAGGCGATGGCGCATGTGGATCAGGTTCATTGCATCGGGCCGTTGATGCAGGCGATGCACCACGCGCTGCCAGAAAAGAAACGTGGACTCTGGTTCGCAACCAGCGCCGAAATGGCCGAACATCTGCCTGCGTTGATCCGGGATGGCGACACGGTGCTCGCCAAGGGCTCGCTCAGCATGGCGTTGGCCGCGATTGTTGACGGTCTGCGCAAAATGGGGCAAGGGGGCGCGCTTGACGGGTGAACTTGCCCGCGCGCCTCGTGTGAGAAAGGTATTGTCATGCTGTACTGGTTGACCGCTCTGTCGGACGGAGGGGATTTCTGGAACCTCTTCCGGTATATCACCTTCCGTGCAGGCGGTGCCTTCATGACTGCGCTGATCTTTGGGTTCATCTTCGGAAAACCCCTGATCAACGTGCTGCGCAAGAAACAGGGCAAGGGCCAGCCAATCCGTGACGACGGCCCCGAAGGGCATTTTTCCAAGGCAGGCACACCTACGATGGGCGGGTTGCTGATTGTCGGCGCTCTGGTCACGTCAACCCTTGTCTGGGCGCGGTTGGACAACCCTTATGTCTGGATGGTTCTTTTTGTGACCTTGTCATATGCGGCCATCGGGTTTGCGGACGACTATGCCAAGGTTTCAAAACAGAACACGCAAGGGGTTTCGGGCCGGATGCGTCTGGCGTTGGGCGTGATCATCGCCGTGCTGGCCTCGCTTTGGGCGACCTTGCACCATCCCGAAGCCTTGCAGAACCAACTGGCCGTACCCGTCTTCAAGGACACGCTGGTCAATCTGGGCATCTTCTATATCCCCTTTGCGATTGTCGTGATCGTGGGGGCCGCCAATGCGGTGAACCTGACCGACGGTCTGGACGGGCTGGCCATCATGCCGGCGATGATCGCGGCCTCGACCCTGGGCGTGATCGCCTATGCGGTGGGTCGGGTCGACTTCACCGAATATCTCGATGTGCATTACGTCCCCGGTACCGGTGAGATCTTCATCTTCACCTCCGCGCTGTTCGGAGCCGGCCTCGGGTTTCTCTGGTACAACGCCCCCCCGGCGGCAGTGTTCATGGGCGACACCGGCTCGCTGGCCCTGGGCGGCGCATTGGGTGCCATCGCCGTGGCCACCAAGCACGAGCTGGTTCTGGCCGTGGTCGGCGGCCTGTTCGTGGTCGAGGCGCTGAGCGTGATCATTCAGGTCCTCTATTTCAAACGCACGGGCAAGAGGGTCTTCCTGATGGCCCCGATCCATCACCACTATGAGAAAAAAGGCTGGGCCGAGCCGACCATCGTGATCCGCTTCTGGATCATCTCGCTGATCCTGGCGATGATCGGTCTGGCGACGCTGAAGGTAAGATAAAGGAATACAAACGATGCATTTTGACTTCACAGACTCGAGCACAAACTCAGGCCGAGTTGCAAATTTCGCTCGAGGATTTGGGGGAATGCTGGGGTTCGGCATAGCAACGCTTTGGTTTGCTGAAAAATTTGCCTTTTCTTTGTATGGTGCGGCTTGTGCGTTTGGCGCTTTTATTTGTTTTTCCGGGTTTCTTTTGAGCCTTGCCTATACTTATGATTCCGGTCTGAAAGTTTTGAGCAAAGGCAAGAGCTTAGAGCTGCAATTCGTGAACTACATGGGGTGGAGGTCGCTCGCGGTAGTAGTGTTTACTATTATTTCCATAGCAATCGTACTCGTCAGGTACTTCGGTGACTAACAAATGATCCCGGTCAAAGGCTTTACAGGACAGAGAGTAGCTGTTCTGGGGCTGGGCCGATCCGGCTTGGCCACTGCGCGCGCCCTGAGTGCGGGCGGGGCCGAGCCAGTGTGCTGGGATGACAACCCGGCCGCCCGTGAAACCGCCGAAGGCGAGGGCTTCTTTTGCGCCGACCTGCGCAAGCATGGGGCATTTGACGACATTGCCTCGCTGATCGTCTCACCGGGCATTCCGCATCTCTATCCTGAACCGAACCCCGTGGTGGCGGCAGCCCTGGATGCAGGCGTGCCTGTGGACAATGACATCGGCCTGTTCTTCCGCTCCTTCGCGGGGGCGGAATGGAACGGTTACGACACGCCGCCGCGCGTGATTGCGGTGACGGGATCGAACGGGAAATCGACCACGGCGGCGTTGATCCACCACATTCTGACCGAGGCCGGGCGCGAGGCGCAGTTGGCGGGCAATATCGGGCGCGGTGTTCTGGATATCGATCCGGGCGGAGATGGTTCGGTCGTGGTGCTGGAGCTTTCCAGCTATCAGACGGAACTGGCCCGCGCTCTGACCCCCGATGTGGCGGTGTTCACCAACCTGTCGCCCGATCATCTGGACCGCCACGGCGGCATGGGTGGATATTTCGCGGCCAAACGGCGCCTCTTTTCCGAAGGCGGCCCCGACCGCGCGATCATTGGCGTCGACGAAACCGAAGGTGCGTTTTTGGCCGGGCAACTGGCCGAAGGGCCATCGGATGACCGGGTGATCCGTGTCTCGGTGGCGCGGAAGCTGACCGGGCCGGGCTGGCAGGTCTTTGCGCGCAAAGGGTTCCTGTCGGAATACCGCAAGGGGCGGCAGGCGGGGTCTATCGACCTGCGCGCCATCAAGGGCCTGCCCGGTGCGCATAATCACCAGAATGCCTGCGCGGCCTACGCCGCCTGCCGGTCGCTGGGCCTTGCCCCGCGCGTGATCGAGGATGCGCTGCATTCCTATCCGGGTCTGCCGCATCGCAGCCAGATCATCGCCGAGGCCGATGGGGTTACCTACGTCAACGACTCCAAGGCGACCAATGTCGACAGCGCCGTGAAGGCATTGACCGCGTTCAAAAAAATCCGATGGATTTGCGGCGGTCTTGAGAAAGAGGGCGGCATATCAGCCCTGAACACGGCGACGGGCGAGGTCATCAAGGCGTATGTGATCGGACGCGAAGCGGCCGGTTTTGCGATGCAGCTTGAAGCAGACGCGCAGGTCTGCACCACGATGGAGGCCGCCGTGGCACAAGCCATGGAGGATGCCGAGGCCGGTGAAACGGTGCTGTTGGCACCGGCCGCCGCCAGTTTCGACCAATATGACAATTTCGAACAGCGCGGCGATGACTTTGCAGCGCAAGTCAGGCTCAGGCTGACGGAATAGCCATTTGCAATAGATCGCCGGCTGGGCCAAGCTTGGATGCTATCAGCTTGACGCGGCATCACTATTGGTTTTGCCTGCCTCCAGATTCAACACGAGGTTATGACTATGCCATTTCGTAGACTTTCTCTGATCCTGCCTGCCATTCTTGTTGCGGGGGCCTGTACCAATACGGGTGCCAACTATCAGCCCATTGTCGACGGCCCGGTCGGTCCGAACTACAACGTGGACCTGCAACAATGCCAACAACTGGCGGCATCGCAGAGCAGCGTTGATGGCTCTACCGCAGGGAACGCGGCAATTGGCGCAGCGGGTGCCGCGGCCGTTACCGGGATCGTTCAGGACAGCAGCGACAATCTTGGTCGCGCGGCTGTGGCAGGTGCCCTGGTAGGTGCTGGCGCAGACGTCATCAACAAAAACCAGAACAAGGAAGTGATCGTGCGCAACTGCATGCGTGGGCGCGGGTACAACGTCGTAGGCTAACGCCCTGCGGCAATTGCAACACCTGCGGCATGGCCTGACGACCATGCCCACTGGAAGTTGTAGCCGCCCAACCAGCCGGTGACATCCACCGCTTCACCAATCGCATAGAGGCCGGGGACATCCCTGGCCTCCATCGTTTTCGAGGACAAGTCATCCGTGTCGATCCCGCCCAAGGTGACTTCGGCGGTGCGATACCCTTCGGTTCCCGACGGCACCAGTTGCCACGCGGACAAGGCCGCGGTCAGTTCGGCCAGTTTCGCGTCCGACTGATCCGCCAGCTTCCCGGACATCGGAATGATCCGGCACAGGTGATCGACCAGCCGGGCCGGCAGATGCCGCGCCAGTTCAGTGGTCAGCGCCTTGCGCCCTGCGCTTTGCCGCTGTGTGCGCAACAGATCAAGCAGAGGCAGATCGGCGATCAGGTTCACCCGGATCGGCTCACCTTCGCGCCAGTAAGACGACAATTGCAACACTGACGGTCCGCTGAGGCCGCGATGGGTGAACAGCAGCGCCTCGTCGAAGCTGGCGCGATCATTCGACAGTCGCACGGGCAGTGAAACACCGGACAGGTCCTTGAACCGCCCGTCCGAGAAGGTGAACGGCACCAGCGCCGCCCGCGTCTCGGTCATCCGCAACCCGAACTGGCGCGCGATGTCATAGGCCAGCCCGGTAGCGCCCATCTTGGGAATCGATTTCCCGCCCGTTGCCAGCACCAGATTGGTGCAGGTCAGATGCTGCCTTTGCCCGTCACGCTCCACCTCCAGTGCAAAGCCGCTTTCGGTCTTGCGCAGATCACGCAGCGAGGTTTGAACCCATAGCTCTGCTCCTGCACCGCTCATTTCATCCAGCAACATCCGGATGATCTGTTTCGAAGAGCCATCGCAGAACAGCTGGCCCAGGGTTTTTTCATGCCAGGCGATGTTGTGACGTCCGACCAGATCGACGAAATCCCATTGCGTGTACCGTGCAAGGGCGGATTTGCAGAAATGCGGGTTCTGCGACAGGAAATTGCCCGGCGCGGCATGCATGTTGGTGAAATTGCAGCGCCCGCCACCCGAGATGCGGATTTTCTCGCCGGGTGCCCTGGCGTGATCAATCACCAGCACGCGCCCGCCGCAATGGGCCGCACACATCATGCCGGCAGCCCCGGCCCCAAGGATGATTGTGTCGTAGGTCATGGGCGGGGGATGGCGTGGATTAATCGGGATGGCAAGGCCTCATGCCGAAGTAGTGCATGAGACGCACTGCCCGCGCATTCCCGGATTTGAGGTCAACCGACATGCCGATTGCCAGATGTTCAGCGCGCTGTCATGCTGCGGCTTTAACGCAAAGAGGCTTTGACAAAACAAGCTGACAAAAGGAATTTCCAATGCAGTTTCCCGAATTTATTTCGTCATTTCCAAAACTGGATGTGCCTTTTCCTGAAGACGTGGTGCAGACGGCCGTCATTCGATCAGATGCAGGGCTGGTCGCTTTCTTCACTTTCCTCAAGGACATGGAGCTTCCCCTGCATTCGCATGGTGCCCAATGGGGGACAGTGGTCGAGGGGGAAATTGAACTCACGATCGGTGGCCAGACACGCATCTACCGCCCCGGCGACAGCTACTCGATCCCAAGCGGAGTGGAGCACGGAGGGACCATCAAGGCGGGATCTCGTGTCATCGATGTTTTTGAAGAGCCCGACCGGTATCCGATCAAAGGTTAGCGCAATGTGCAACGCCTTGTAGGTTTCATCACACGCCGCTCGACCAAGTGGCGCGGCTGACATTGCGATATCAAAGGTCAGCCAGATGCAGAAGGGGGACACCTTGGGCATGGCAGGTTGATTTCTGCCTTATTGCTTCATTCTGCTAGCCCAAAAACAAAAATCCCTGTAAAGTCTCAAACAGACCCCGAAAACGGGGCGTTGACGAGGCAGAGAGTGGCGGTATCTCATGACTGAGATGGTGTATGGCGCGGTCCAGGACCAGCGCGGCGAACCGATTCTACCGAAATGGTGGCGTACAATCGATCGCTGGACGATGTCCTGCGTTCTGATCCTGTTTGCCATCGGTCTGTTGCTGGGGCTGGCGTCTTCGCCTCCGCTGGCCGGGCGAAACGGGTTCGATCCGTTCCATTATGTCGAACGTCAGGCCATCTTCGGCGGATTGGCGCTGATTGCGATGCTGCTGACCTCGATGATGTCGCCGACGCTGGTGCGGCGGCTGGCGGTGCTGGGCTTTCTGGGGGCATTCGTGGCGCTGGTTTTCCTGCCCGTGTTCGGAACTGATTTTGGCAAGGGCGCGGTGCGCTGGTACTCGCTGGGGTTTGCCTCGCTTCAACCGTCCGAGTTTCTGAAACCCGGCTTCGTCGTCGTCGCTGCATGGCTGCTGGCTGCCTCACAAGAGATAAACGGCCCGCCGGGGCGGATCTGGTCGTTTGCCCTGTGCATGGCGATAGTCGGCATGCTGGTGATGCAGCCTGATTTCGGCCAGGCCTGCCTGATCCTGTTCGGCTGGGGGGTGATGTACTTTGTCGCCGGGGCGCCGATGCTGCTGCTGGTCGGAATGGCCGGGTTTGTTGTTCTGGGCGGTATGTTCGCCTATTCCAATTCTGAACATTTTGCCCGTCGTATCGATGGCTTTCTGAATCAAGAGGTCGATCCGACCACGCAGCTGGGCTATGCCACCAACGCCATTCGTGAAGGTGGTTTGTTCGGTGTCGGTGTGGGTGAGGGGCAGGTGAAATGGTCTCTGCCGGATGCGCATACCGATTTCATCATTGCCGTCGCGGCCGAGGAATACGGTCTGATTCTGGTGCTCATCATCATCGCGCTTTATTCGTTGATCGTGGTACGCTCGCTGCTGCGCCTGATGCGGGAACGCGACATGTTCATCCGTCTGGCGGGCACCGGTCTGGCGTGCATGTTCGGCGTGCAGGCGATGATCAACATGGGTGTTGCGGTACGTCTGCTGCCCGCGAAGGGGATGACGCTGCCTTTTGTCAGCTATGGCGGCTCATCGCTGATTGCAGGCGGTATTGCGGTCGGAATGCTGCTGGCCTTCACCCGTAACCGCCCACAGGGCGAACTTGGCGATATTCTGCGCGGACGAGGATAATGGGGACACCATACCTGTTGATTGCGGCTGGTGGGACCGGGGGCCACATGTTCCCCGCTCAGGCGCTGGCCGAGGCGATGCTGAACAAGGGCTGGCGTGTGCGGCTGTCTACCGATCCGCGCGGCGCCCGTTATACCGGAGGTTTCCCGCATTCGACCGAGATTGTCGAGGCGTCCTCGGCCACTTTCGCGCGTGGCGGTCTGGCGGCCAAGGCCATGGCCGGCCCCAAGATCGCCGGCGGCGTGGCTGGCATGGTATTCCAGATGATGCGGGACAAGCCCGATGTTGTTGTCGGCTTCGGCGGGTATCCTTCGATCCCGGCGCTGAGCGCGGCGACCATGCTCAAAGTCCCGCGCATGATCCACGAACAGAACGGGGTGCTGGGGCGTGTGAACCAGGTGTTCGCCACCCGCGTCGCGCAGGTGGCCTGCGGTGTCTGGCCCACGGATCTGCCCGAAGGCGCACATGGCATCCACACTGGCAACCCGGTCCGGTCCGCCGTTCTGGACCGCGCCGCAGCCGGTTACATTCCGCCCGGTGATTACCCGATGTCGGTCCTTGTCATGGGCGGGTCGCAAGGCGCCCGCATCCTCAGCGATGTTGTGCCCGGAGCCATCGCCGCACTGCCCGAAGACATCCGCAATCACATCCGCGTCTCGCATCAGGCGCGGGACGAGGACGGCGAGCGCGTCACAGCCTTCTACAACGAACACGGCATCCGCGCCGATGTGCAGCCCTTCTTCGATGATGTCCCCCGTCGCATGTCGGATGCCCAGCTGGTGATCTCACGGTCTGGCGCGTCCAGCGTTGCCGATATCTCGGTCATCGGGCGCCCGTCGATCCTGATCCCCTTTGCCGCCGCCGCCGGAGATCATCAGACGGCGAACGCACGTGGGTTGGTACAGGCGGGCGGGGCCATCATGATCCCGGAAAAGGCACTTGACGTTCCTGCGCTGACACAGCAAATCACCACGGTTCTCACGAACCCCGAAGCCGCACAGAAAATGGCCCATGCCGCCTTGTCCGTCGGGGCACCTGACGCCACCGAGCGTCTGACGGCCCTCGTCGAGCAATTGGCGCAGAAGGAGACCACATGAACTCAGCAACCAAACTGCCGCAGGACGTAGGGCCGATTCACTTTGTGGGGATCGGCGGGATCGGGATGTCAGGTATCGCCGAGGTGCTGCTCAATCTGGGGTACCGGGTGCAGGGTTCGGACCTCAAGGCATCGAAGATCACGGATCGGCTGGCAAGTCTGGGGGCCGAGATCTTTGTCGGTCAACGCGCCGAAAACCTTGAAAACGCGGCCGTTGTGGTTGTTTCGACCGCGATCAAACCGGGCAATCCGGAACTGGACGAAGCGCGGGCACAGGGCCTGCCTGTTGTCCGCCGGGCTGACATGCTGGCCGAACTGATGCGGCTGAAATCCAACATCGCCATTGCCGGGACCCACGGCAAGACCACCACGACCACCATGATGGCCGAACTGATGGTGGCAGGGGATTTCGACCCGACCGTGATCAATGGCGGCATCATCCATGCCTACGGCTCGAACGCCCGGATGGGGCAGGGCGAATGGATGGTGGTCGAGGCCGACGAATCCGACGGCTCGTTCAACCGCCTGCCCGCGACCATCGCCATCGTCACCAATATCGACCCCGAGCATATGGAGCATTGGGGCGATTTCGACAAGCTGCGCGCGGGCTTCCATGAATTCGTCTCGAACATCCCCTTCTACGGGCTGGCCGTGTGCTGCACCGACCATGCCGAGGTGCAGGCTCTGGTGGGCCGCATCACCGACCGCCGCGTGCGCACTTATGGCTTCAACGCGCAGGCCGACGTGCGGGCCGAGAACCTGACCTACAAGGGCGGTGTCGCGCATTTTGATATCCACCTGCAATACGAAGACAAGGTGATCGAAGGCTGCACCCTGCCGATGCCCGGAGACCATAATGTCTCGAACGCGCTGTCCGCCGTGGCCGTTGCCCGCCATCTGGGCATGAAAGCCTCGGAAATCCGCGACGCGCTGGCCAATTTCGGTGGCGTCAACCGTCGCTTCACCAAGGTCGGAGAAGTCGACGGCGTCACCATCATCGACGATTACGGCCACCACCCGGTCGAAATTGCCGCTGTTCTGAAAGCCGCGCGCCAGGCGACCGAAGGCCGCGTGATCGCCGTGCACCAACCGCACCGCTATTCGCGCCTGTCCAACCTGTTCGACGATTTCTGCACCTGTTTCAACGACGCCGATGTCGTGGCCATTGCCGACATTTTTGCCGCCGGCGAAGACCCGATCGAAGGCGCATCGCGGGATGATCTGGTGCAGGGCCTGATCCGTCACGGCCACCGCCACGCCCGCGCGCTGCTGGACGAGGCCGATCTGGAACGGCTCGTGCTGGAACAGGCCCGCCCGGGCGATATGGTTGTCTGTCTCGGGGCTGGCACGATCAGCGCCTGGGCCAACGGCCTGCCCGAGAGACTGCAACGAAAACAAGCTGTTTGACGCCCCTTCTGTTTGGCGCACAACCTGAAAGTGTGGTAACCTGCCCGCAACCGTCGCATACCCTCGGAGGGGACAAGTGGACTATTCGATGATCCTTGCCGCCCTTTGGGTGATCTGCGCCACGATCGTGGCGTTCTTGCCGATGCGAATGCAGTTTCCGCCGGGCGTGACCCTGCTGATCTGCGCTCCGGTTCTGATCGTCTGGCTGGGTTATGACCACGGTTGGTTCTGGTCCGTTTTTGCCTTTGGCGGTTTCGTTTCGATGTTCCGCAACCCGATCCGGTTCTATTGGCGGAAATGGGTGCGAGGGGAGGTCATGGAATGAACTGGTCCATCGCCCTTGCCGGTCTGTGGGGCGTTTCCGCGAATCTGCTGGCAATGATCCCGAGCAAAGACAACCATTGGACGCGCGCCTATATCCTGATCGCCGTGGGCATTCCGATTCTGGGGTATGTCACCTATCAGAACGGCCCGTGGATCGGCTTGCTGGTGCTGGCCATGGGGATGTCCGTGCTGCGCTGGCCCGTCATTTATCTGACCCGTTGGACAAAGACGAAAATGCAGGGCATGAAGGCGGCTGACAAATAACCGGCCAGTTTCAGGAGATCCGCCATGGCGTCGGTCGCTACATTTGCCTATCTGCCGCTTCTTTCCTTCCTTCTCGGGGCCACTGCCGGTTTCACGGCGGGCCGCTGGTTGGGCCTGCGCGGCCTGTTATGGCTGATCGGTCTGGCCTCGGCCGTCGGCTTGGCGTTGATCGTGGTGCTGGCCGGTATCGGAACCGGCGAAGAAGAACAGGCGTTCGGCCCGCTGGTCTGGCTGACCGCCGGCGTTCTTCCCTTTCTGTTCGCCGCGATCATGGGCGGTGTGGGCGGACGCAGCCTGGCGGTGCGTGCTGACGCATGACAACGTTTCCCGTTCCGAAAGGCCGCCTGTCTCGCGCGCGGCCTCTCTCTGACCTCACTTGGCTTCGCGTTGGCGGCCCGGCCGATTACCTGTTCCAGCCTGCCGATATCGAAGACCTGCAAGCGTTCCTGCGGGAGCTGCCCGCAGAAACCCCGATCTTTCCGATCGGTGTCGGTTCGAACCTGATTGTTCGGGATGGGGGTCTGCGGGCCGTGGTGATCCGGCTGGGGCGCGGGTTCAACACGATCTCGGTCGAGGGCAACACTGTCACCGCAGGAGCTGCGGCGCTGGATGCGCATGTGGCGCGCAAGGCGGCTGACGCGGGCGTAGACCTGACCTTTCTGCGTACCATTCCCGGCTCGATCGGCGGTGCGGTGTGCATGAATGCGGGCTGTTATGGCAGTTACACGGCGGACGTGTTGCGCAAGGCCACCATTGTCACCCGGCAAGGGGATCTTGTGGACCTGACGCCCGAAGACTTGAACTTTCGCTATCGCCAGACGGACCTGCCGGAAGGCGCGGTGCTGATTTCGGCTGTGTTCGAGGGCCCTTCGGGCAATCCCCAAGACCTCCATGCCCGGATGGCGGCACAGTTGAAAAAACGCGACGAAACCCAGCCCACCAAGGACCGCAGCGCGGGGTCGACCTTCCGCAATCCAGCCGGGTTTTCCTCGACCGGACAGGCGGATGACGTGCATGATCTCAAGGCGTGGAAGGTGATCGACGATGCGGGGATGCGCGGTGCGACGCTTGGCGGCGCGCAGATGAGCCCGAAACACTCGAATTTCCTGATCAATACCGGTTCAGCCACCGCTGCCGACCTCGAAGGCCTTGGCGAAGAGGTGCGAAAAAAGGTTTACGAAACAAGCGGCATCACGCTAGAGTGGGAAATCATGCGGGTCGGAGATCCGCTGAAAGAATAAAGCCCGGACCGTCAGACCAAAACAGGCAAAATCAGGCGACGGATCAAAGGCATAAACGCAGTACGGACCACCATATAAGGTCCGGGGACATTGAGGCACACGTTGGGTATGTCGAGCAGGACAAACCCCAAAGTGGCGGTATTGATGGGTGGCCCCTCGGCGGAACGCGAGGTGTCTCTCAGCTCTGGGCGCGAATGCGCAGCCGCCCTTGTGGGAGAAGGCTTTGAAGTGGTCGAACTGGACGCAGGTCCCGACCTCTGCGCGCGCCTTGCGGACATCAAGCCGGATGTGGTTTTCAACGCCCTGCATGGCCGCTGGGGCGAAGATGGCTGTGTGCAGGGCCTGCTGGAATGGATGCGCATTCCCTACACGCATTCCGGGGTGTTGGCCTCGGCGCTGGCAATGGACAAACAACGCAGCAAGGACGTCTATCAGGCCGAAGGTCTGCCTGTCGTTCCAAGCGTGATCGTTCCCAGGCTTGAGGTGGTCGAAGCCCACGTGATGGAGCCGCCCTATGTGGCCAAGCCAAACAACGAAGGCTCCAGCGTCGGGATTTACATCGTCCACGAAAATGCCAATGGCCCGCCGCAGCTGTCCGAAGACATGCCTGATCAGATCATGGTCGAGAAATATGTCGCGGGGCGCGAACTGACCGTAACGGTGATGGGCGACCGCGCCCTGACCGTGACCGAGATCATGACCGATGGCGGTTGGTATGACTACGATGCCAAATACAAACCCGGCGGGTCATGGCACGTTCTGCCTGCCGATGTGCCACCGGACATCTTTGATCGCTGCATGGATTATGCCGTGCGCGCGCATGTTGCCTTGGGGTGCAGAGGCGTCAGCCGCACCGATTTCCGCTGGGATGACCGCTTGGGTGCCGATGGGCTGTTCCTGCTTGAGACGAACACCCAGCCCGGCATGACGCCCACATCTCTGGCCCCGGAGCAGGCCGCCCATCTGGACATGACATTCGGCCAGCTTTGCGCCTGGATGGTGGAGGACGCCTCATGCGACCGCTGACCGCCAGCCGCGCGTTGGAAATCCATCGAACCAAACCTGTTGCAGGGCCGGATGCGGATTTCGCTTCGGCCGACACTGAATCGCACGAGGCCGAACCGCTTCTGCGCCTGCGTGGCGCGCGGGTGTTTTCCCGCACGGCCCGTCGCAGCGACCCGGCGCCGTCGCGCCTCAGCTACCGGCTCCAGCGTTGGATGCTGACACCTGGCATTCGCCTTGGTGTCAAGGTCGGCCTGCCGATCTGCGCCATCGCTGCCGCAGTTGGCATCTTCTTTGCCTCGCAGGACCGTCGCGACGCACTGGCCGCTTACATCGCCGATGTGCGCACTTCGATTCAGGAGCGCCCCGAATTCATGGTCAACCTGATGGCCATCGATGGGGCGGGAACCGGCCTGTCCGAGGATATCCGCGAAATTGTGCCACTGGATTTCCCGATCAGTTCCTGGGATCTGGATGTTGAACAGATCCGCGACACGATAACCGGGCTGGACCCGGTAAAATCCGCAACCGTCAGAATCCGCCCCGGAGGCATCCTGCAAGTCGATGTCGTCGAGCGTCAGCCAGTAATTGTCTGGCGAACGCATGACGGGCTCGAACTGCTCGATGAGACAGGCGCGCATGTCAAGGAAGCCACTTCTCGCAAGGACCACGCCGATCTGCCGCTGATCGCGGGGGCGGGCGCCAACGATCACGTGGGTGAAGCGCTGGAACTTCTTCAGACCTCGCGCAGCCTGGGCAATCGCGTGCGCGGCTTGGTGCGCGTGGGAGAGCGACGCTGGGATCTGGTGCTGGACCGTGGTCAGCGCATCATGCTGCCGACCGAACGGCCGGTGCGGGCGCTGGAACGCGTGCTTGCCGTGAACGAGGTGCAGGACCTTCTGGAACGTGACGTGGCCGTGGTCGACATGCGCCTCGGGCAGCGTCCGACCATCCGAATGACCAAAGCCGCCAGCGAAGACTGGTGGAACACAAAAGTGACAGTGAGTAACGGGCAGTAACGACCATGATGACCGATCTTTATCAGTCCCAACGCGCCATGCGTCAGATGCGGCGGCAGGCTTTGCAACGCGGTGTGATTGCGATTCTGGATGTGGGCAGTTCGAAAATCGCCTGTCTTGTGCTGCGCTTTGACGGAACAGGTCGGCTGAGCGAAGACAACACCATCGGCTCCATGGCGGGGCAGACGGGCTTTCGCGTCATCGGCGCCGCGACCACCCGGTCGCGGGGCGTCCAGTTCGGCGAAGTCACCGCCATGCAGGAAACCGAGCGTGCCATCCGCACCGCGCTTCAGGCCGCACAGAAGATGGCCGATATCCGCGTCGACCATGTGATCGCCTGTTTCTCGGGTGCGAACCCGCGCTCTTACGGGTTGGATGCACAAGTCGATCTGGACGGTCAGATCGTGACCGAGGCCGAAGTGGGCCGCGTTCTGAACGCCTGCGACGTGCCGGATTATGGCGACGGGCGCGAAGTGCTGCACGCTCAACCGGTGAATTTCGCGCTCGACAACCGTTCGGGCCTGATCGACCCGCGCGGGCAGATGGGTCAGAGCCTTGCGGTCGACATGCATATGCTGACCGTGGATTCGTCAGCGATCCAGAACATCGTGCGCTGTATCAAGCGCTGCGATCTTGAACTCGCGGGTATTGCCAACTCGGCCTATGTCTCGGGCATCTCGGCTCTGGTCGAAGACGAGCAGGAACTGGGCGCGGCCTGTATCGACATGGGCGGCGGCACCACAAGCGTTTCGATCTTCATGAAGAAGCACATGATCTATGCCGATTGCGTGCGCATGGGCGGCGATCACGTGACCGCCGATATCTCGATGGGTCTGGGTGTGCCTGCCGCCGTGGCGGAACGGATCAAGACATTCAATGGTGGCGTTCATGCCACCGGCGCCGACGACAGGGATATGATTGATATCGGTGGTGACACCGGCGACTGGGAGCACGACCGCCGCACCGTCAGCCGCGCCGAGCTGATCGGCATCATGCGCCCGCGTGTCGAGGAAATTCTTGAAGAGGTCCGCGTCCGGCTTGACGCCGCCGGGTTTGAACATATGCCAAGCCAGCAGATCGTACTGACCGGCGGTGGCAGCCAGATCATGGGGCTGGACGGGCTGGCCACCCGCATTCTGGGCCAGCGCGTGCGCCTTGGCCGTCCCTTGCGCGTGCATGGGCTGCCACAGTCAGCCACCGGGCCCGGGTTTTCATCCGCTGTCGGCCTCAGCCTGTTTGCGGCCCATCCACAGGACGAATGGTGGGATTTTGAAATCCCGGTCGACACCTACGCCGCGCGCCCGTTCAAGCGCGCCGTGCGGTGGTTCCGTGACAATTGGTAGGCACCTGCGCGGGGTTGCGCTGGGCGCGGCCCTGCTGCCGTGCTGGGCATCGGCCCAGACCATGATCACGCCCGAGGCGTTTCTGGATGCGGCTGTCGGCAAAACCCTCACGTTCTATGAAATTCGCAGCGGCGGTCTGGTCGGAACGGAACAGTTCCTGAACCGAAGTGTCTCGGTTTGGCGCGAAGAGGGGCAGGGCTGTGTCTACGGGCAGATCACGACGCCTAACGGTCAGTTGTGTTTTCTGTACGACAATGATCCGGACGGCATTCCGGTCTGCTGGTGGCCGTTTTTGCACGAAGGCCGCCTTTTGGTGCGGCTTGCCTCTTTCGTCGATGGGGAAATCCAGGAAGTGCGCTCCATGACCGAGCGCGGCCTGAACTGCCCAGGTGCTCCGCTCAGCTAAAGAAACCGGTTGCAGCATGTCGATTTATCCCTCAAGATATCCACAAGGCCCGAAAGAGGCCTCGCGGCAGGACCTGAGCAGTTTTCCGCAGTGTAGATGACAGTTGATCAGAGCGCGATGAACGAATGTGTCCTCGCGTTCATGCCGGTTGTCTAGTGATGGTCGCCGTTGTTTCCGCTATATCTGGCATGACCTGCGAAATGCCGCCGGTTTCTGCCTTATTTCCTCCATATTTTGTGGGAAAACGCGATTTTTGACGTGACCTTTTGGCATCAGGCCGCTAGAATCGACCAAGGATAGGTAAGAAAAACACCGCTTTGGCGGGACATAAATACAGGCGGACAGAGCATGACATTGAATCTTTCGATGCCCGGGCACGACGAACTGAAGCCTCGGATTACAGTATTTGGCGTTGGCGGTGCAGGCGGGAACGCCGTCAACAACATGATTGAAAAGCAGTTGGACGGCGTTGATTTCGTGGTCGCCAACACCGACGCGCAGGCGCTGCAACAAAGCCAGTCTTCGGCGCGGGTGCAACTGGGCGTGAAGGTCACCGAAGGTCTGGGGGCAGGGGCCCGCCCGACCGTCGGCGCGGCCGCCGCCGAGGAAAGCATCGAACAGATCGTGGACCACCTTGCCGGCGCGCATATGTGCTTCATCACCGCCGGTATGGGCGGCGGTACCGGAACGGGCGCCGCTCCGATCATTGCGCAGGCCGCTCGTGAGTTGGGTGTTCTGACCGTCGGTGTCGTCACCAAGCCCTTCCAGTTCGAAGGCGCCAAGCGGATGCGTCAGGCCGAAGACGGCGTTGAGGCATTGCAGCAGGTTGTCGACACGCTGATCATCATCCCGAACCAGAACCTGTTCCGCCTGGCCAATGAAAAGACCACCTTTACCGAGGCGTTCTCGATGGCTGACGACGTTCTGTATCAGGGCGTCAAAGGCGTGACCGACCTGATGGTGCGCCCCGGCCTGATCAACCTCGACTTTGCCGACGTTCGCGCCGTGATGGACGAGATGGGCAAGGCGATGATGGGTACCGGCGAGGCAACAGGTGAAGACCGCGCCATCCAGGCGGCGGAGAAGGCTATTGCAAACCCGCTGTTGGACGAAATCAGCCTCAAGGGCGCCAAGGGCGTGCTGATCAACATCACCGGGTCGCACGACCTGACCCTGTTCGAACTGGACGAAGCCGCAAACCGCATCCGCGAGGAAGTGGACCCCGAGGCCAATATCATCGTCGGCTCGACGCTGGATACCGCCATGGAAGGCGGAATGCGCGTGTCGGTTGTCGCGACCGGCATCGACGCCAGCGAAAAAACGACCGAAGTCCCGGTCGCGCGCCGTTCGATGTCAGAACCGCTGACCCGCACGGTTTCGGCTGAAGAGCATATTCAGGAAGAAACCCGGGTAGTTGCCGACGCAGCAGAGCCCGCCCCGCAGCCGGAAGAAAACCGCGAACCTTCGCTGTTCGAAGCCGCTGAAGAGCCGGCGCAACCGCAATTCCAGCCGCGCGACGAGCGTGACGATGACGGCTTGCCGCCACCCGCTTATCAGCCGCGTGTGGCCGAGTTCGAACCGCAGCCCGAGCATGTTGAGCCAGCGCCCGAGGCATTCGTGGCGCCGCGCGGACATGCTGCCGGCACCCCGTCGCCCGAAGCATTGCAGCGTTTGCAGGCCGCTGTGCAGAAGGTTCCGTCGGCGCAGCAGCGTCCGGCAGCGCCCCGCCAACCCGAAGCGGTTTCGCAGCCGGAACCCGAGGAGCGGTCGCGTTTCGGCTTCAATCGTCTGATCGATCGGATGACCGGTCATGCCTCGGATACACCGGCCCAACCGCCGCGGCAGCAGCCCGTTTTGCGACAGTCCGAGGCTACCGCGCCGATTCAGGAGGAGGCCGATCCGGATCAGGACCGTATCGAAATTCCGGCCTTCCTGCGCCGTCAAGCCAACTGATCGCGGTAACAAAATCCACTCAAGGGGCTGCCATTTGGCGGCCCTTAATCGTTTATTAACAGTATGTTGCAGGCATGTAAGCAGGGTTTTGCCGATCTGTTACATACATGTTTCAATCGGTTGCAAAGAGTGAGTTGAGCCTTGACGCGGGCTTCCTTAACTGGGTGTCCAACACGGCCCATGCAGGCTGGACACCACTCACCGAGGCCCATTTTGCAACATACGCTCAAATCTCCGGTCACGTTTACAGGCGTCGGGCTGCACAGCGGCAAGCCGGCGACCATGGTCCTGAAACCGGCGGCAGCGGGTCACGGCATCTGGTTCAAGCGGACGGATATTCAACTGGGCGATGCGATGATTCCGGCGCTCTACCATGTGGTCGAACGGACCCCGCTTTGTACGCGACTGGTGAATGATGCCGGCGTTTCGGTTTCTACCGTCGAACATATCATGGCTGCTCTTGCCGGGTGTGGCGTGCACAACGCGCTCATCGAGATCGACGGTCCCGAAGTTCCGATCATGGACGGGTCCTCGATTGACTTCGTGCGTGGCATCATGGCCAGGGGCGTGCGCCGTCAGGCCAGCCCGGTATTGGCCTATGAGGTTCTGAAAACCGTCACCGCATCCCGTGAAGGGGCCAGCGCCAGCATAGCACCCGCTGACGGGCTGATCATCGACTTCCACATCGATTTCGAAGACAGTGCCATCGGCAGCCAGAGCAAGACGCTGGACATGCGCAATGGTTCCTTCGCGCGCGAACTCAGCGATTGTCGCACGTTCTGCCGTCGCACGGATGTCGAGGCGATGCGCCGAAACGGGTTGGCTTTGGGTGGCACGCTTGAAAATGCCGTGGTCGTTCAGGGCGTCGAAGTTCTGACACCGGGCGGTTTCCGCCGGGTCGACGAGGCGGTGCGCCACAAGATGCTGGACGCCCTGGGTGATCTCTATCTGGCTGGTGGGCCGATCTTGGGTCACTTCACCGGAAACAAGTCGGGTCATTCGCTGACCAACACATTGCTGCGCAACCTGTTCGAAACGCCGGGCGCCGTGCGTCCGGTACTGTGCACGCCTGAACAGGCCGCGCGCCTGCCGGGGCAGGGGCTTGTCGTCAACGAAATCCCCGAAGTGGCCTGATCAGATCAACTCTGACGACATTTGCACCAGAAGTCGCATAAGGCGTTTTGCACCGGAATTTTCTGTGCTAGACCATGGCTCAAATCGGGGCAAACCCCATTAAGCAAGACGACAAGGATGGGCGGTATGGTTGGCAGCAAAGCGGCAGTCAGATTCGCGGGTGCGATTCTTCTGGCAGCAGTTTTGACGGCATGCGGCAACGCCGGCGGCCTTTTTGGTCGCAAGGGCGCGGACCGTGAACAGAACCTGGAAGGGTTTACGCCGGAACAGATATATACCCGTGGTGAATACGAACTGTCGCAGAATCGCTCGGACGACGCGGCGTGGTATTTCTCGGAAGTCGAACGTCTGTATCCGTATTCCGACTGGGCCAAGCGTGCGCTGATCATGCAGGCGTTTTCGTTCCATTCGGACCAGAATTACGAAGAAAGCCGCGCGGCGGCGCAGCGTTATATCGACTTCTATCCGACGGATGAAGATGCGGCTTATGCGCAGTATCTGCTGGCGCTCAGCTATTACGACCAGATTGACGAAGTCGGGCGCGACCAGGGCCTGACCTTCCAGGCGCTGCAATCTCTGCGGACCGTGATCGAGGTCTATCCAGACAGCGAATACGCCACATCGGCGGTTCTGAAATTCGATCTGGCCTTCGACCATCTGGCGGGCAAGGAAATGGAGATCGGGCGCTATTACCTGCGTCAGGATCACTATATCGCAGCCATCAACCGGTTCCGTGTTGTGGTCGAAGACTTTCAGACCACATCCCACACCGCAGAGGCACTGTATCGTCTGGTCGAGGCCTATCTGTCGCTTGGCCTGCTGGACGAGGCGCAGACCGCAGGTGCCATTCTTGGTTACAACTACCAGTCCTCGGAATGGTATGACGATGCGTACAAACTGTTGACCTCTCGCGGGCTTGATCTCAAGAGCCGCGGTAACAACTGGCTCAGCACGATTTATCGTCAGACCATCAAAGGTGAATGGTTGTAATCGCGATGGCCTCGGGTCCGGGACGCTGAAGACCTCATGCTGCGCGCCCTTGATATCCGCGATATGCTGATCATCGACCGGCTGGAACTGGGCTTTCAGCCGGGCTTGAACGCCTTGACCGGCGAAACCGGTGCGGGCAAATCGATTTTATTGGACTCACTGGGCTTCGTGCTTGGCTGGCGCGGTCGGGCCGAACTGGTGCGGCAGGGTGCCGCGCAGGGTGAGGTCGTCGCCGAGTTCGAGCTTTCTGCCGATCATCCCGCACATGCGGTTTTGGCCGAAGCCGGTTTGCCGGGGGGGCAAGAACTGATCCTGCGCCGGGTAAATACTGCCGAGGGGCGCAAGACCGCCTGGGTCAATGATCGCCGGTGCTCGGGTGAGGTGCTGCGGGCGCTGTCCGAGACCCTGATAGAACTGCACGGACAGCATGATGACCGCGGTTTGCTGAATCCGCGTGGTCATCGGGCGATGCTGGACGAATTTGCACAGGTCTCGGAGCAGCTGACAAACGTGCGAACCGCCTGGGCCGCGATGTCCCGTACCCGCAAGGCGCTGGCCGAGACCGAGGCCGCTCTGGCTGCCGTCCGCAGCGAGGAAGAATTCCTGCGCCACGCGGTCGCCGAGCTTGACCAGCTTGACCCGCAACCCGGTGAGGATGCCGAACTGGATGCCCGCCGCCGCATGATGCAAGGGGCCGAGCGGATTCGCGACGATGTTGCGCGAGCCTTTGCCCTGTTGTCCGGGGACGGGGCGGAAGGGGCCATGTCCGACGCCATCCGCTGGCTGGAAGGCGTCTCGGACAATGCGGGCGGCCAGTTGGAAGAACCGATAGCAGCGCTCGGGCGCGCGATGATCGAATTGGGCGAGGCGCAGGATGGCGTGAATGCCTGCCTTCAGGCGCTGGACTTCAATCCGGCAGAATTGGAACAGGCCGAGGAACGCCTGTTTGCCATCCGGGCGCAGGCCCGCAAACATGACGTGGCCCCGGATGATCTGGGTTCGTTTGCCGACACTCTGCGTGACCGGTTGAACCGGTTGGAGGCAGGAGATGCCGACCTGGAAGACAGGCGAGCAGCCGTAGAAGCGGCGCAACAGGCCTATGACGCCGCCGCCGCCGACCTCAGCGCCGCGCGCAAGGCGGCCGCCGGGCGGCTTGACGCGGCCGTCATGGCGGAACTGGCCCCGCTCAAGATGGAACGTGCCGTGTTTCAGACCGAAATTACCCCGGCTGAACCCGGCCCCGAGGGCACCGACGCGGTGGCCTTTACCGTGGCCACCAACCCCGGTGCGCCGGCGGGGCCGTTGAACAAGATCGCCTCGGGGGGTGAACTCAGCCGCTTCCTGCTGGCCCTCAAGGTCTGCCTGTCTGGCGACGACGGTGCCCGGACGATGATCTTTGACGAGATCGATCGCGGTGTCGGTGGGGCAACCGCTGATGCGGTCGGGCGCAGGCTGGCGTCGCTGGCGCAGGGCGGGCAGGTTCTGGTTGTCACCCATTCCCCGCAAGTCGCCGCACGGGCGGCGCATCACTGGCGGGTGCAGAAACAGGTCACCAACGGGCAAACCCTGTCCACCGTCATTCCTCTGGCCGAACCGGATCGGGTGGACGAGATCGCGCGCATGGTGGCCGGCGATACCATCACCGAAGAAGCCCGTGCCGCCGCCCGGGCTTTGTTGCAGGCCTGATGGGGAGATGGCGTGAATTGGTGCTCACACTGTCGCTATCTCACTTTTATATGGACGCTCCGTGGCTTACTAAGGGTTAAGTGATGATCCCCGAGGGCCAATGACCCAATCGACCCGCACCGTTCTGCGCAACCAGTTCAATCAGGCTCTGGCCGCGATCAAGGATGCGTGGCGGGTCATGCTGCGCCGGGGGCCAAGCCAGATCCAGTTCTGGTTCATCGCGCTGGCCATAGGGATCGCGGCGGGTTTCATGGCGCTTGGCTTCCGCAAGGCGATCCGTGCGTTGCAGGCCTATCTTTACGATACCGATGACATCCTGCTGCTGCACAGCCACGCCGAGAAACTGCCTTGGTTCATGGTTCTGATCATTCCCATCATCGGCGGTTTGATCGTCGGTGTGATCCTGAACCGGTTCACCAATGACGGCCGCGTCCGGTCGGTTGCCGACGTGATCGAAGGTTCGGCCATCACTGACGGGCGGGTCGAGGTCAAGGCGGGCATCGCGTCGTTTTTCGCCTCGCTGATCACGCTCAGTTCGGGCGGGTCAACGGGGCGCGAAGGCCCGGTGGTGCATATGGCCGGGGTCATCTCCACATGGGTCAGCAACCGCATACATGCGGATGGGATCACGGGCCGTGACCTGCTGGGCTGCGCCGTCGCTGCGGCCGTGTCGGCCAGCTTCAACGCCCCCATTGCCGGGGCATTGTTCGCGCTCGAGGTCGTGCTGCGCCACTTCGCCGTTCACGCCTTTGCACCCATCGTCATCGCCTCGGTCGCGGGAACGGTGATCAACCGGCTGGAATATGGCGACGTTACCGAGTTCACGCTCGAGACGCCGGGATCGCTGCAATTCTATGTCGAACTTCCGGCCTTCCTGATCTTGGGCCTGATCTGCGGACTTGTCGCGTTGCTGCTGATGCGGTCGATCTTCTTTGCCGAGGATATCGGCAGCCATATCCAGAACCGTCTGTCAATTCCGGGCTGGCTGCGCCCTGCGGTGTCCGGGGCGATGCTGGGGCTGATGGCGATCTGGTTTCCGCATATCATCGGCGTGGGGTACGAGACGACGATTCGCGCCCTGACCGGTGATCTGGTGCTGACCACGGCCATCCTGTTTGCGGTGACCAAAACGGTTGCGGTGGCGATTACCATGGGCGGGCGCATGGGTGGCGGTGTTTTCTCGCCTTCTCTGATGGTCGGCGCGCTGACCGGGCTGGCCTTCGGGCTTATCGCCACCGGGTTGCTGCCGGATGTGTCGGGCACGCACACGCTTTATGCCTTTGCCGGTATGGGTGCCGTGGCTGCGGCGGTGCTTGGGGCGCCCATCTCGACCACTCTGATCGTTTTTGAACTGACCGGCGACTGGCAGATCGGTCTTGCGGTTATGGTCAGTGTGTCCATGTCCACTGCGCTGGCCTCGCGCCTGGTGGACAGGTCGTTCTTCCTGACCCAGCTGGAACGACGCGATGTCCACCTGGCTGCGGGGCCGCAGGCGTATCTGCTGGCAATGCTTCGCGCCGGGGCCGTGATGCGCCCGCTTGGGGATCCGCGGTCGATCACGAAGGAAGAGGCACAGGGGCTGATCGACCAGGGCCTGTGCATTCAGGCCAGCGCCACGCTGGAAGCCGCCATGCCCTACTTTGATCGTGACGACATCCCCTGCATTCCGGTTATCATTCTGGAAAAAGACGGATCCGAAACACCGGTTGGCGCGCTCTATCACGTCGATGCTCTCAAGGCGTATAACAGGGCGCTTGCGGCCACGGCTGCCGAAGAGCATTCCTGAGTTTCACTCACCATACACGCTGGCTGCGTCGCCCATGTAATTGTCCCACGCAAACCAGTACGATATATGCCCGGCGACCCGAGGCAAACGCGTGCCATCCGGCCCGATCAAAGCCTCTTCCGTGACGGTCCAACCATTCCCCGCGCTATCCTGCAATCCGTCTTGCGTCGCCCGGAACACATGAGATTTTCGTTCATAGGCCCGCACGCTGCGCTCTTTGGGATCGCCAATCAGAACCAGAGGTGTCCGACCGATTGCATCGTTGATCACCGGTTTGCCCTTGAACACATCCAGAGGCCAGGCGCGGGCGGCACCAAACTGGCGCACGGCAAAGATGTAATCCTTCTGCCGATGCCGGGACTGATCCACAGTGGCCGGGAACATCAGCTCGCTCGAGGCGAAATAGTCGCGATAAACCACCCCTGATCCGTAATTGCGCCGATGCCCGGTGTTCAGCGACAGAACACGGGTTTTGGGATGCGAGGTTCTCCAGCTGTCCCATGTCGTGATCACAACCGGGCGCTGTTTCAACGTGATGCCGCTGTTGGCCAAAGGCCCGACCACAGACTTGCCGGTATACTGGTTCCACAGCGAATGCGTTTCGCGGTCAAACATCAGCTTGTTCGAGCGATAGAGGAAACCTGACGACCCGAAAATGAACGGCTTTCGCCGCCCCGCCACCTGAGTTTCAAACAGGATGCCCGACCCGCAAAGCGTGCAATAGGCCAGCGCCACGGGCACGCCTCCGATCACCTCGTTGAACATCTCGTGCCATCCCATGATCCGCAGGGGATAGGCGCGCTCATCGCCGTTGATGGCGACGCCGAACACCAGATCATCGCCCTTCAGATACCCCGCATTCGAAGCCGAGATCAGGGTTGGGTTGTCCAGCGACGGAATGCCATCCTTGTACACACCGCCCCAGGCGATCTCTTCCAGGCGGATCTTCATCCTGCCGCGTTGCAGATACTCAGACCGCAGGAACAGATCGAAATTCGGGTCGATCCCCAACAGAACTTCGCGCTTGAACGGGATCAGCGAAGGATGAGGGACAATCTGCGGGTTTCGTTCCTGCCACAGCATCCACGCGAACCAGTCGTTGCCATGACGCTGCCCGGTCAGGGCCTCCATCACCTCGACAATCTCATCCCGCCGCCTGTCGGCATAGCGCATCGCGGTCAGCAACCCGGCCACAACATCCGGCTGGCCGCGGTCCTTCAGATACGCCATCTGCGCCTCAAACGCGGTCCGACGCCCGTTCAGCGTGCTGCGCAACGCCTCCAGAACCGGATCCTGCTGCGCCCAAAGCGCGTCGGGTGCCATTGCACCAGCCCCGATCATCCCAGCAAAACCGCGACGTGACATCGCCATGGAAGCCTCCGGTGTTACCCCGGAACAAGTGTGCCGCAAATACCGCTCACGTGCATGCCACAGCTGCGTGAGGTGGGCGCTGGGGCTGGCGTTAAATCTGCTCCACCTTTACCGACTCGACCGGATAAAATGCCAGATGGTCCCTGATCTCGGCCACCGCCTGAATCGGATCCTCATAGCTCCAGACCGCATTGGCGGTCACGGATGACTTGTTGACGATGGAAAAATGCGTCGCGTCGCCCTTGCCGGGGCAGTGGGTCACCTTGTCGGTCCGATCCAGAAACGCCATCGCAATATCGTTGCGCGGAAAATAGATCACGGGATCCTTGTCGCCTTCAAGCAGTTCCAGCGCGTTGTTCGTTTCGCCCAGGATCGCACCGCCCGAGCGGACAGTCCATTTGCCCGGCGCTTTCCGGATCGTGATCTCAGCCATTCCATTTCCTTCCGTCGTCGTATCAGGGCCACCCCTCTGCCTGTTCTATGTAACAGACCAGTGTCAGACCGGAGCAGTTGCGGCATCCAACCACAGTTGCGCGTCATGTCCCAGCCTTGGGCGGATTTTTTCCGCAACGTCGCGGTGATAGGCATTCAGCCAGTCGCGTTCGTCGGTCGTCAACATATCGACCATGATCAGCCTGCGGTCAATCGGCACAAAGGTCAGGGTACGCCAGTTCAACATTGCGCGTTCGGCGTCGCCAGAGGGCAGGGCGGGCGCCTCTTTGACCACCACAAGGTTCTCGATGCGGATGCCAAATGCGCCTTCCCGATAATACCCGGGTTCGTTTGACAGGATCATGCCGGGTTGCAGCGGTACATGGCTGACTTTCGACAGCCGCTGCGGCCCTTCATGCACGCTCAGATAGGCGCCGACCCCATGTCCGACCCCATGGTTGAAATCCTGTCCCGCGGACCACAGCGGCACGCGGGCCACACATTCGATATCCCGCCCGGCAAGGCCGGCAGGCCAGCGCAGCATCGACATGGCAATCATGCCCTTCAGCACCCGGGTGAAGCAGGTTTTTTCCTCGGTTCCGACGTCACCGATGGCGATGGTTCGGGTGATGTCGGTGGTGCCGTCCAGATACTGCCCGCCACTGTCCAGCACCAGAATATGGCCGTGTTCCAGGCGGCTGTCGGTCTCTTCCGTCACGTGGTAATGCATGATCGCGCCGTTCGGACCCGTGCCTGCAATGGTATCGAACGAGATGTCCTGAAGCGCATTGTCCTTGCGCCGGTTTTCTTCCAGCCGGGTGACAACCTGTGTTTCGGTCACGCTGCCCGGGGCTTGCTGGTCCAGCCAGCATAACGTTTCGATGACCGCCACCGCATCGCGCAAATGCGCCTCGGCGCTGCCTGCGATTTCAGCCTCATTCTTGCAGGCTTTGGGCAGGGCGCAGGGATCGCCGCCATCCGTCATCGCGTCACCCAGCGCATCGGCCACGATCTGAGGTACCGAAGCGGCATCCACCTGCACCGGACCGGCCAGAGCCGCAACCGCATCCAGAAAATCGCCCACAGCGCGCAAGGTCACCTGAGAGCCCAGATGATCCCGTACCCCGGCCAGTTTCTCTGCCGCCATGAACAGATCGACCTGACCACCTGCTTGAAGAATGGCAAAGCCGTGGGCCACCGGGTTATAGGCGATATCCGACCCACGGATATTCAACAGCCACATGATGGAATCCGGCAGGGTGATCACCGCTGCCTTGTGCCCGGCCCGTCGAAGGTCTTCGGCCAGACGGGCGATCTTGCTGTCCGCACCTTCCCCGGCAAATTCGATCGGATGCGCCTTGACCGGGTTCATCGGCGGTGCGGGTTGATCGGCCCAGATCCGGTCCACAAGGTTTTCGCATCTCACCAGTTCGATGCCCGATCCTTCCAGATCACTCAATGTGCCGGAAATCTGCCCCGCCGCATGCAGCCACGGGTCAAATCCGATCTTGCCGCCGTTGGGCAATTGCTGTTTCAGCCAGGCGCTCAGGCTTACCTCGGGCCAGGGGACCGGGGTGAAATCTGCGGCAACTTGTGCCTTGACCTGGGTGCGATACCGCCCGTCGATGAAAACTCCGGCCACGTCGCGCAGGGCGGCGCAAAACCCGGCCGAGCCCGTGAACCCGGTCAGCCAAGCCAGACGTTCATCGCGCGCCGCGACATACTCTCCCTGATGCGCATCCGCCCGCGGGATCAGAAACCCGTCCAGCCCTTCTTGCACCATCTGTTCGCGCAAGGCGGCCAGCCGCGGTGGCCCCTGTTCCGGGCGGGCGGTCACTTCGAAGGATTGGAACATGGGCGGCCTCATTCACATCATTTGAGCGTGACCCTGAGGCGCATTTCAAAAAATGTCCAGACGGGAACACCCCGCCTGAACAAGCCGATGATCAGCAACGAAAAACACTTCGCCCTCGGGGAAATGCGCCCGCCGGGCAGAAGATCAGCCTCAGCCGGCCTTTCTCATCCCCATGACCCGCGCCCGCGCCCGCGGGTCACTGTCAAACAGAGCCGCCAGTTGTTCGGTCATCGCGCCGGCCAGTTGCTCTACATCGGTAATAGTCACCGCCCGGTCATAATACCGGGTCACGTCATGGCCGATCCCGATGGCCAAAAGTTCGACCATCTTGCGTTTTTCGACCATCGCGATCACGTCGCGCAGGTGTTTTTCCAGATAGTTGGCCGGGTTCACGCTCAGCGTCGAATCATCGACCGGCGCACCGTCCGAGATCACCATCAGGATCTTGCGTTGTTCGCGCCGTGCCAGCATCCGGCGATGTGCCCATTCCAGGGCTTCACCATCGATGTTTTCCTTCAGCAGGCCCTCTTTCATCATCAGCCCCAGATTGGGCCGCGCACGACGCCAAGGGGCGTCCGCGCCCTTGTAGATGATGTGGCGCAGGTCGTTCAGACGGCCCGGCTGCTGCGGGCGGCCATCGTTCAGCCATGCCTCACGTGCCTGACCGCCTTTCCACGCCCGCGTGGTAAAGCCCAGAATTTCGACCTTTACGTTGCACCGCTCCAGCGTCCGCGCCAGAACATCCGCGCAAATGGCCGCGATCGAAATCGGACGACCCCGCATCGACCCCGAATTGTCCAGCAGCAGCGTCACCACCGTGTCGCGGAACTCGGTGTCCTTTTCGACCTTGAAACTCAGCGGAGTGGTGGGGTTCGCGACCACACGTGCCAATCGGCCCGCGTCCAGAATGCCTTCCTCGCGGTCGAACTCCCAGCTGCGGTTCTGCTGCGCCTGCAAGCGGCGTTGCAGCTTGTTGGCCAGACGCGATACCGCCCCTTTCAAGGGCTCCAGCTGCTGATCCAGATAGGCCCGCAGACGTTCCAGCTCGGCCGGTTCCGCCAGATCCTCGGCGGCGATCTCTTCGTCATGGGTGTCCAGATAGACCTTGTAATCCGGATCCGCTTCGGATGCGGGCGGCGGGGCAGGCGGCTCCAGCGGCGCCTCGCCATCCGGCATCTCAGCCTCGTCGCCCATCTCGTCTTCGGCCATTTCGTCCATCGAGACCTGGGCCTGAGACTGATCCTGCTGCTCCTCCTGCGTCTGCTCAGGTGTTGCGTCCGCGTCCTGTTCGTCCTGATCATCCTGACCGGTGCTGTCGGGATCGGGCTGTTCCTCCGCGTCTTCCTCGGCCTGGTCTTCCTGTTCGTCGTCCAGCTCGTCCGGGTCTTCCCCAAGCTGGTCGCCATATCCAAGATCCTTGATCACCTGACGGGCGAATTTGGCAAACTCCGCCTGGTCCGAGAGGATTTCGTCCAGATTTTCCAGCGTTCCGCCAGCTTGCTCTTCGATGAACCCACGCCACAGGTTCATGATATTATCAGCGGCAGAGGGCAGATCACGCCCGGTGGCCAGATGTCGGATCAGGTACCCTGCTGCAATCGACAGAGGTGCATCGGCGGGTTGCTTGCACTGATCATAGCCCCGCCGGATCGCTTCATGCCCGATCTTGACGTCAATATTGCTGGCGGTGCCCGGCATGTCCCGCGCGCCCATCGCTTCGCAGCGGGCGGTCTCCATCGCTTCGTACAGATCCCGCGCCATATCACCCGGTGGCGCATAGCGCGCATGGGTCGCGTCGTCATGATACTTGCGCTGCAACGCCAAGGCATCCGCCGTGCCACGCGCCAACAGCACTTCTTCGCGCGTCATCCGGCGCGAGACCTGTGGCAGCCGCATCGACTCGCCCGACATGCCCGAAGGGTCGACCGTATAAGTCACCGACAGCTCGGGATCATCGGCCATGACCTTGGTTGCTTCGGCCAGGGCCTTCTTGAACGGATCAGCAGGGTTGTCGTTCTTCTGTGCCATGTCCTTAAGCCCTCATCAAAATGACCTGCCCGGCGTTGAAAACTGTAACGGATCCGACTTCATCTGGCCAAAAATATCCCCGCCGGAGGCATTGCGCCCGGAACGGGCGCAATTCGGGTGCTTACCCCAAGCTTGCGCTCGCGGCGCTCTCAGGCAACTCCTCATCGAAGCAGCGCTGATAGAATTCGGCCACGGTCTGACGCTCCAGCTCATCGCATTTGTTGAGGAAGGACAGGCGGAACGCATAGCCCACGTTGCGGAAGATCTCGGCGTTCTGGGCCCAGTTGATCACGGTCCGCGGGCTCATGACGGTGGACAGATCGCCATTCATGAAGGCGGTTCGGGTCAGGTCGGCGACCGTGACCATCTGGCTGACGGTCTTGCGGCCCTCGGCGGTGTTGTAATGCGGCGCCTTCGACAGAACGATCATCGTCTCGGCGTCGTGGCTCAGGTAGTTCAGCGTCGAGACCAGCGACCAGCGGTCCATCTGCGCCTGGTTGATCTGCTGCGTGCCGTGATACAGGCCCGTGGTGTCGCCCAGACCGACCGTGTTGGCGGTGGCAAACAGGCGGAAATTCGGGTTCGGGGTGATGATCTCGTTCTGGTCCAGCAGGGTCAGCTTGCCGTCATGCTCCAGCACACGCTGGATGACGAACATCACGTCGGCGCGGCCCGCATCATATTCGTCGAACACGATGGCCACGGGGTTGCGCAGCGCCCAGGGCAGGATGCCTTCGTGGAACTCGGTCACCTGCTTGCCGTCGCGCAGCTTGATCGCATCCTTGCCGATCAGGTCGATCCGGCTGATATGGCTGTCCAGGTTCACACGAACGGCGGGCCAGTTCAGACGGGCGGCGACCTGTTCGATATGGGTCGATTTGCCGGTGCCGTGATAGCCTTGGATCATGACGCGGCGGTTATGGGAAAAGCCCGCCAGAATCGCCAGCGTGGTTTCCGGGTCGAACTTGTAGGTCGGGTCGATGGCGGGCACACGGTCTGTCGCTTCGGCAAAACCCTTCACCGCCATGTCGCTGTCAATGCCGAACACGTCACGGACCGAGATATCCTCGGTAGGTTTTGCGTTGATATCGATCGATCCGTCAGCCATGCGCCTAGTCCTTATCCTTTGGCCCGTTCACCGGGTATGAACCCGTGTGTGGTGCAACATATTGCAGGCAAGGGCAAGGGAAAGAGGAACACGTCCAAAGGTGCGCATGTTTTTCTTGCAAACTGGCCCTATCTGTACACCGGACAGGCGTACCAAGCAGTGTTTTCCGGACAGGTGGACCGATCCCGCCTCAGAGTGAGAACCAAAGTTCACCCTTTTGAAAGCCGCCTTTCACGAGGCGATCCGCGTTCAACACATCCGGATACTCGTCCGCCCAATCCCGAAACCGGTCATTTGTGACGATGCGCGCCTGGCTGTCCCGCGCCGCCTGCAAGATCAGCGGGTCGGCGGGTGTTCCTTTGGGGGCCACCATGACCTGCCCGGATCGTAGGCCCAGGGCGCGGCTCAGCATCCGGTCGTCCATATAATCACCTTCGACCTTGTACCCGACATTCGCATCGAACATGACGCCCGGTTTGAATCCGGCCTGCTTCAAAGTCTCAAGGACCTTCTTCAACGTGTCCAGATCCGGGGTGCCGTCTTTCCAGTGCATGACGTTCGAGCCATCCACGATGATCCATGTGTTGGCTCTGCGCCAGCTGAACCAGGCCCGTATGAACAGGATGGCGCTGGCCATCACGCAAATCAGCGCCAGAAGGAACAGCCAATCCGCATCGGTCGGAATGAAACTGGCGACGATGAGTCCGCTTACCGAGACGAGCAACAGGCAAATGGATGTGCGCAACGAAACTGATCCCTGGAAATTCCTGTCCCAAATCTTCCACCACTTTCGCGGGGATTGAAACAGGTTTCCATACGGAAATCGCACAGTTTTTTCAGCTTGTGTCATCCGCGGCACCCAACCATTCAGGCAGGGCGCACCGCGAAGGTAAAGCAGGCAAAGCCGTGACCCTTACTTGAAGTTCCGGCTGTCCTTGATCTGATCCCAGGCCCAGACAACTTCCTGCAACTGCTCTTCCTGCGAGCGGTCGCCGCCGTTCATGTCCGGATGCAGCACTTTGATCAGCTTCTTGTACGCTTTGCGAACCTCGGCCTTGGTCCAGCTGTCCTTGGCCTCGAGAATCTCGATCGCACGGCGTTCGGTCGGCGGCAGGCGGCGTCCGCTGCCCGTGTTGCGGCCCTTGTTCTGCGTGCTGTTGGCGCCGAGCACCTGATGCGGATCCTCGATCCCCAAACGGGCCCAGGCGCGCGCTTCGGGGTCGCCCATCGGCTTGGTCTCGCGCTCCCAAACCTTGTCTTTCGATCGCTGCGCGTTCAACTCGGCCTCGGTGGTGCCGTCAAAGAAGTTCCACTTCTGGTTATATTCCCGCACGTGTTGCTGGCAGAACCAGAAATAATCATCCAGGACATCCGGTGCCTTCGGCGCACGGAACTTGCCCGGCTCGTCACATCCCTCGTGATCACACACCCTGACAGAGGTTTCGGACGCACCTGACATGCCTCGACGACCCCGCGGATTCTTCTTCTTGGCGCTGGAAACGGACATATCGAATCCGAAGGGGTCTGATTTCGCCATGCTCTAATCCTCAAGAACGCGTCTTTTCGACTCGGAGGCAGCAGTTTAATCTAAGCAGCCGAAAGTAGAAGAGGGGTGCGGCAATATTTTTGCCGCTGAGCGAAAAAATGAGCGTGACCGACGAAATCCGAACCCGCCTGCAAGCCGCCTTTGATCCGCGCGAGCTGGAAGTGATCGACGACAGCGAAAGCCACCGGGGCCATGCGGGCTATCAGGAAGGCGGTGAAAGTCACTTCAATGTCCGCATCCGCGCCAGTGCATTCGAAGGCAAATCCCGCGTCGCCCGCCACCGCGCCGTGCACAAGGCGTTGGGCGACATCGTGCCGCGCATCCATGCGCTGGCCCTGGATATCGGCGTCTGAAGATCTTTGCGTGTCAGTCCGCCTTCATCTGTGCGGACGGCGTCGATGCCGAGATGGAATATTCTTCCTCCGTCATGCCCTCTTCGATTCCCTCGAACAGGGGGGTCGACAAGTAACGCTCGCCCGTGTCCGGCAACATGACCAGCATGACAGAGCCTGCCGGTGCGGATTCCGCCAACTTCATGGCCACCGCAAAGGTCGATCCACCCGAAATCCCAGTGAAAATCCCTTCCTCCGAGGCAAGCCTGCGCGACCATTCTATCCCTTCGGGTCCTGAAATGGGGATCAGCTCATCATAATAGGAATTGTCGATGGCTTCCTGAAGGACCCACGGGATGAAATCCGGTGTCCAGCCTTGAATCGGATGAGGTTCGAAACTGGGGTGGCTTTCGGTCGGCTGATGGTCAGCGTTGCGCGTATTGACGTAACCCGATGACACGATGGCTGCATTGGCCGGTTCGGTCAGGATGATCCTGGTGTCGGGCCGCTCTTTCCGCAATACCCGCGAAACACCCGAAACGGTGCCACCGGTCCCGTAGCCTGTCACCCAATAATCCAGCCGTTCGCCTTCGAAATCGGCAAGAATTTCCCGCGCCGTCGTGTTCTCGTGAATATCGGCATTGGCAGAGGTCTCAAACTGGCTGGCAAGGAACCATCCGTTTTCCTCGGCCAGTTCCTTGGCTTTGGTATACATGCCGAACCCTTTTTGCGCCTTCGGGGTCAGAACAACCTTCGCACCCAGAAACCGCATCAGCTTTCGCCGCTCGACCGAGAAGCTTTCGGCCATCGTCACGACCAGTGGATATCCCTTGGCCGCGCACACCATGGCCAGCCCGATCCCGGTGTTGCCGGATGTCGCTTCGACAACGGTTTGTCCGGGTTTCAGCCGCCCGTCACGTTCCGCGGCCTCGATGATGTTCAGCGCCAACCTGTCCTTGACCGAGCCTGCCGGGTTGAAGGCCTCGAATTTCACATAGACGGTCACATGCTCTGGCGCGATCCGATTGACCCGAATGCAGGGCGTGTCACCGACCGTGTCGAGAATGCTGTCATACAGGCGTGTCCGCCCTTGTGTCTGTCGAATAGCCATTTCGATGTCCCTCCAGAATACCCGGCTAACATGCCACAGATTTCCCGAGGGTGTAGCCCTTATTGCCTGCCAATACCGTTATGAGGACACGGGCCGTACCCGGATTGACCCGCGATACGTCAGAGAGAAAACGGACGTTCTGCACAAGACCACAGGTCGATTGCATTCGGTCCGTCGTTCGTACCAGCCCCCAAGCCTATGTTTTTGAAGGGCCACTTTCATCAGCGGCGTCATCAGACCGCTTCAGCGACAAAGGTGGCTCGTCCGGCTCTGCGGCAATTGGTTTCGGCGCCTGCACCTCGTCGGGGCCCGGAACCGGCTGGGCCAGCGGGGTGTCATCCATCTCAGGTATTGCGCCGACCCACGAGGCATCGACTTCTTCTTCCACCACGCGGCGGAACACCAGAACATTGCGCCAGTTCGTGGTCGATCCGGTCAGGCCCGTGCGTTCCTCGCTGGGCAGCAATTCGGCCCGCTGGTATTCCCAGCCATCCTGACCCATCTGATTCAGCAGTTGCTCGACCGAGACGGCAAAGCGGCCCTCGGCCGTTTTCACGCCTTTGGCTTTGACACCTTTTTGCGGGGCGGGGATGACCTTGTATTCGTAGCGCTTCATCTACTGTTCCTAAATGCGTTTCCGCGCCAACTTAACACGCTGCCCCCCGGGTGAAAGGGCCCTTGCCCATCCGGCGGATTTCAGCCCTGACCATTCGCTTCGGTCTGTGCCGCCTTAGCCACAACCGACAGGCACAGTTCCGTCGCCAGCGCCATGTCCTGCACTGAAATCCATTCCAACGGGCCGTGAACGCACTGCATCCCGGTGAAGATGTTGGGGCAGGGGGTGCCGAATTCGGTCAGGCGCGATCCGTCCGTGCCGCCCCTGATCGGTACCGACAGCGGTTCAATCCCCAACTCGCGACACGCATCCCGCGCCAGCTCGACCGGAGTCATGTCGTTTTCCAGCCAATACCGCATGTTGCGGTACTGGTGGCTGATGTCGCAGCTGATGGTCGCGCGCGGTTCGGTGGCCTGCACGGCGGCGCAGACCTGTCGCACGATGTTTCGTTGCGCTTCCAGCCCGTCCATCTCGAAATCACGCAGGATCAGCTTGATCTCCATCTCGGATGATCCGCCGTTCATGTCAGTGACATGGATGAAGCCTTCGCGCCCGTCCGTGGTTTCGGGCGTCATGGTGGCCTGAGGCAACGTCTGCACGATCTTCGCCGCCAGATGCGTGGCATTCACCATCTTTTCCTTGGCCAGGCCGGGATGGATCGAAACACCCTCGATCCGGATCACGGCGCGGTCGGCCGAGAAACTTTCATACTCGATCTCACCCGCCTGCTGCCCATCCAGCGTATAGGCAAAATCCACGCCCAGATCCTTGGGCAGCTGTTCCGTGACGCCCCGGCCGATCTCTTCATCCGGTGTGAACGCAATGCGGATCGGGCCATGTGGAATGTCCTGATTTTCGATCAGGTGCCGCGCCATCGTCATCAGAATCGACACACCGGCCTTGTCATCCGCGCCCAGCAGGGTTGTGCCCGATGCGGTGATCAGGTCATGGCCGATCTTTTCGGCCAGATAGGGATGGTCTTCCGGGGAAAGAACCAGATCCGGGTTGTCGGGAAAGGTGATGTCGCCACCGTTATACCCCTTGACCACCCGTGGCTTGACGCCGGTCGCGTTGAACTGAGGGGCCGTATCGACATGGGCCAGAAAGCCCACGGTCGGTCCCGGTGCCGTTCCGGGAATGGTGGCGACGACAACACTGTCGCCCGTCATCTCGACATCCTGCGCGCCAATCTGGTTCAGTTCATCGCGCAACAGGTTCAGCATGTCGAACTGGATCTGAGTGCTCGGGGTCGATGGGGATGTCTCGTCACTTTGACTGTCGATGGCGGTGTAACGCACCAGCCGGTCTTCGAGTTCCTGATCAAATCTGCTTTGCATTATACCTCACCTCTCGGTGACGGAGGAAAGGGCGCGAACAGCGGGAAGTCAAGCCGATGGCTTGACCCCAAGTCTTAAGATTTCGTGAGAAACCGGATTGTACAAACCCGCCAAAGACGGCCGGCAGGCTTGTACAAAACGAAAGGTTTACGACCCCAGCTTCTTGCTGACCAGTTCGTTGACGGCTTTCGGGTTGGCCTTGCCGCCGGTGGCTTTCATGACCTGACCCACGAACCAGCCGGCCAGCTTCGGGTTGACTTTGGCCTTCTCGACCTGTGCCGGGTTGGCGGCGATGATTTCGTCCAAAGCGGCCTCGATCGCGCCGGTGTCGGTCACCTGTTTCATGCCACGATCTTCAACGATCTGCGCCGGATCACCGCCTTCTGTGTAAACGATTTCGAACAGATCCTTGGCAATCTTGCCCGAGATCGCATCCGACGAGATTAGGTCGATGATCCCGCCCAATTGTGCCGGTGACACGGGTGAATCGGTGATGTCGTGGTCTTCTTTCTTCAGCCGACCGAACAGTTCGTTGATGACCCAGTTCGCGGCCAGTTTTCCGTTGCGGCCCTTGGCCACTTCCTCGAAATAGGCGGCGGATTCAACCTCGGCGGTCAGCACCGAAGCATCGTAATCGGTCAGGCCGAAGTCTTTGATGAAACGCGCCTTTTTGTCGTCGGGAAGTTCCGGCAGCCTGGCGGCAATGTCATCGACCCAGGCCTGCTCGACCTCCAACGGCAGCAGGTCAGGGTCGGGGAAATAGCGATAATCATGCGCTTCTTCCTTGGACCGCATGGAACGGGTTTCGCCCTTGTCCGGGTCGTACAGGCGCGTTTCCTGCTCGACCTCGCCGCCGGCCTCGACGATGGCGATCTGACGGCGGGCTTCGACCTCGATCGCCTGCTGGATAAAGCGCATCGAGTTCATGTTCTTGATCTCGCAGCGCGTGCCGAGATGCGAAAAATCCTGTGTTTCCTGATACTTCTCATAGGCGCCGGGCAAACAGATCGAGACGTTCACGTCCGCGCGCAGGTTGCCGTTTTGCATGTTACCGTCGCAGGTGCCCAGGTAACGCATGATCTGGCGCAGCTTGGCGATATAGGCCGCGGCCTCTTCCGGCCCGCGGATGTCAGGGCGGCTGACGATCTCCATCAGGCAGACGCCGGTGCGGTTCAGGTCGACGAAGGACATATGCGGGTCCATGTCGTGGATCGATTTGCCCGCGTCCTGTTCCATGTGGATACGCTCGATCCGCACCATGCGTGCGGTGCCGTCACCCATCTCGACCAGTACTTCGCCTTCACCCACGATCGGGTGATACAGCTGGGAGATCTGATACCCTTGCGGAAGGTCGGGGTAGAAGTAATTCTTGCGGTCAAAGGCCGATTTCAGATTGATATCCGCCTTCAGGCCCAGACCCGTGCGCACGGCCTGTTCCACACAATATTCGTTGATCACAGGCAGCATACCCGGCATCGCCGCATCCACGAAGGCCACGTTCGAGTTCGGCTCGGCCCCGAATTGGGTCGACGCGCCGGAAAACAGCTTGGCATTGGACGAGACCTGAGCGTGCACCTCCATCCCGATCACCAGTTCCCAATCGTGCTTGGCCCCGGCAATGGTTTTGGGTGTGGGCATTTCGTATGTCAGGTCGAGCATGTCGCGCCTCATTTCCGCAGAAGTCTAAGCCTGCGTATTAGGCCCGGCGGGGCCTAGGGGCAAGGGGGAATCCTGTCGTGTTCAGTTCTGGGAAAACCGCAGGCCCGAAGGTGTGAACGTCACATCCATACCGCTGCGCAATTCTTCCCGGAACAGATCCGAGATGGCGCGCAAGGCATCGCGCTGACCGCGCGCAGCAAATCGCTCGGGCGAGTTTATGCGGACAGAATTGTTGAAGCCGTTGGCCGCATGCGCCCAGATCAAGGGGTGCAATTCCGTCAGATGATCGCGGATAAGCCAGTTTGCCGTGTCGCGCATCTGAGACCGGACAAGGTCGGCCTGATCGTTCAGGCCAAATCCGTTCTGGACGGTGATCGCGCAGTAGGATGACAGCATGTTGATCATCTGCTGATCGGGCCGCAGGCGCACGATATCACGCAGACCTTCAAGGAAATACTCGATATCGACGCGGGCACAGGCCTCTTCGTCCAATGCGATGGCGTCGAACTGAACCCATGTGTATCCGCCCGCGCCCCAGATATCCTGTGTCCTGGCGGCCGTGCGCAAGGCTTGCAGCTCCAGCTCTTCGTAGCTGCCGAACCAGCGGGGCAGAAGGTGGCTGCCCATCGCGCGCATGTGGCGTTGATTGCGTGGATCCAGCGTGATCAGGCGTTCATATTCGTCAGACACCCGCGCGTTGGATTTGCGTTGACCAGCCAGTAGCGCACATCCGGCCGCAGCAATCAGGGGGCTGTCGGGGGCGTTTTTCCTGCACTTGGGCAGTATCGCTGCGGCACGGTCGAAATGAGCGGCGCAGCGTGACCGGTGCAAGGGTGGCAGCGTCGCGTCCGAGGCCGTGCCGCGCCAAGCCCATGCCAGATCGATATGGGCAAGGGATACGACGGTGGCGATCATTGGATCATCGGGGTTGTCCGCCATCTCGCCTTCAAGTTCTGAGATGCCCCCCAACAAGTCGTAATCCGAGATGGCCTTGCCATCCGAAAGCGCATGTTCAGCGGCCAGAACCACGTCAGATCTGGCGCCGAACGCCAACAGATCGGCAACCGGCATACCATCTGAAACAGCGGCGCGACCCTGATCGGCCACGCGCATTTCCTGCGACAGCTCTGCCCACCGGTCCTGCCGGGCGAGGTAGCGGCCATGTTCGATCGTGGAATGTCCGATCAGATCATCGCGGTCGGATCTTGCAACGGGAATATTGAGCTGACCCTGCTCGGGCAAGGCTGCCGCAAGCGCGGATTTTGTCGCGCACAGGTCTGCTGAAGCATTTGTAGGACTGGCTGTAGATGGGGCGAACAGTGCCCTTAGCGACCGAAACATGGCGAAACTCAAAACTGAAAAAACTGATAACTGACACCGAAGTCTGGCGGGATATCGGGTTCAAATCAAGTAAATTGCCGAATAATTTTCCTTTTTAGTGTCCAATTCACCCTTCAATGGTCCAGTGTTTCAGAAAACGGTGAAATGATGCCGTTCCACGCGAATTCCGGCTTGGTTTAGAAGGGTTTCCAAATCCCGATGCGGCGGAAGCGACTCATCCGGCAGACAGATTCGTTTGCCGGAATGCAGAACGATCGACACTCGAACCGAGAAATCCCAACGGGTGTCAAAGCGGAAATGGTCGATGTCGCGCAGCGCGACCTCTGCCTGCCGGTTCCCCGTGAACCAGCTCAGTGCATCCTGATCCAATTGCATGCCCGCGCGGGTGTTCTGAACCACGTCCCAAAGTGCGGGCAGGGTGGCCAGGGACAGCAGCCCAGCGATCCACCAGGCCGCGTCATACAGGACCACCAGCGCCAGCAACGCCGCATAAACACCGGCCAGGATGGCCAGCGTTCTCAAACTCCGGTTGCTGCGGGCAAAGCTGTAAGGCGTCATGCGCCGAGGATGCGGGACACCATTTCGGTCGTGTCCCGCGACAGGTTCGGTGTTTCCGCGATGCGGGAAAGCTGCGCACGCATCAGGGCCTGACGATCCGGATCATACCGTTTCCAGGTCTGAAACGCCGAGCACATACGCGCAGTGGTCTGTGGGTTCACCGGGTCCAGACGGATCAGCCAGTCTGCAAGCAGGGCGTATCCGGCGCCATCCGGCTGGTGGAATCCTGCGTGGTTCATCGCCAGGGCCCCCATGACGGCGCGGAACCTGTTCGGGTTTTTCCAGTTGAAATCCGAATGCTCGGTCAGGGTCGTGGCAATCGCGGGTGTCGCCTCGGGTGCTGCCATCGCGACTTGCAGGCCGAACCATTTGTCCATGACCAGCCGGTCATGCTTCCACTGTTCGTAGAATGCGTCCAGCTGCGCCTCACCCTTGCGGGCGCGTAAAAGGCAAGACAGCGCAGTCAGTTGCAATGTCATGTTGTCGGCTGTGTCGTACACCTCAGCCGCCATCGCCCCACCATCCAGACGAGAGGTCAATGCCAGCGCAGCGCTGCCAAGTGCCCGTTTACCGGACTGCTCGGCGTCCGGGCTGTAGGGGCCGTCCACAAAGGCCTCACTGTGCAGGCGGGGCAGCAAATCCTGCACGTTCTGGGCCGTTGCCTGCCGCAGCGTTTCCACCGCGGCCCAGATCGCCATAGGGTCGGGCGTGTGACCGCGGTCATGCAGGGCCGCTGCCAATTCCGACTGTGTCGGCAATCCCAGCATCAACGCACGATAGGCCGGGTCCAGTTCATCATTGCGCAGCACGGCCAACACTCCGTCAAGGTAATCTGTATCCGGTGCCGCATCCTGAAGGATCATCCGCATCAAAGTGTCTTGCGCCAGATCTCGCCCTGCCTGCCATCGGTTGAACGGGTCCGTGTCATGCGCCAGAAGAAATGCACGTTCTGCGTTCGACTGGTCATGCTCCAGAATAACAGGTGCCGAGAAATCGCGCAGGATCGAGGGCGTGGGTTTCGCCGCCAGGCCGGTGAATTCGAAGCTCTGTTCGGCCTGTGTCAGTTCCAGCACTTCGGTCGCGCGAACCTCATCGCCGTTGGGCCCAAGCAGGCCAACTGCAACCGGGATGACCTGCGGCAGTTTCTGATCCTGTCCCGGCGTGGGGTCGGTTCGCTGTTTCAGCGTAAGTGTATAGGTGCCGTCGGCCCAGTCTTCCTTAACCCTGACGCGCGGTGTGCCCGACTGGCTGTACCATCGTTTGAATTGTGTCAGATCGCGTCCAGTGGTGTCTTCGAAAACCTTCAGCCAGTCCTCGATCGTGCAGGCCTGACCGTCATGGCGTTCAAAATACAGATCAAGCGCCTTGGCATAGGCCGCATCCCCGACCAACCGTTTCAGCATGCCGATGACCTCGGCGCCCTTCTCATAGACAGTGGCGGTGTAGAAGTTGTTGATTTCCTGAAAGCTTTCGGGGCGCACAGGATGCGACAACGGACCGTTGTCCTCGGGGAACTGCCGGGCACGCAGGTCTATCGCGTCGTGGATGCGTTTCACCGGGGCCGAGCGCATGTCCGAGGTAAACTGCGCATCCCGGAATACTGTCAGACCTTCCTTGAGGCACAGTTGGAACCAGTCGCGGCAGGTGATGCGGTTGCCGGTCCAGTTGTGAAAATACTCATGCGCGATGATCGCCTCGATCCGTTCGAAATTGGCGTCGGTCGAAGTTTCCGGGCTGGCCAGAACGGCGGACGAGTTGAAGATGTTCAGCCCCTTGTTCTCCATCGCGCCCATGTTGAAGTCATCGACGGCCACGATGTTGAAGACATCCAGATCGTATTCACGGCCATAGACGTCCTCGTCCCACTTCATCGACTTCTTCAACGCCTCCATTCCGAAAGCGCATTTCCCCTCGTCTCCGGGACGGACCCAGAGGTTCAGATCGACGTTGCGACCTGACTTGGTGGTGAACTGACCGGGATGTGCGATCAGGTCTCCGGCGACCAGGGCGAACAGATAGGCGGGCTTGGGCCATGGATCGACCCATTCCGCCCATCCTTCACCCTTGCCCGATGGGTTGCCGTTCGACAGCAGAACCGGCAAGTCGCCATTGATGCGCACGGTAAAGGTGGACATCACGTCCGGCCGGTCGGGATAGAAGGTGATCTTGCGGAACCCCTCGGCCTCGCACTGGGTGCAGTACATGCCGTTTGACATGTACAGACCTTCCAGCGCTGTGTTGTTGCCGGGGTCGATTTCAACCTCGGCTTCCCACAGGAACGGCGCGTCGGGGACATCCGCGGTTAGCCCCTTGTCGGTCACGTCTGGTGTGATCTCGGCCCCGTCAATGGCGGCGCGGATCAATTTTAGTTCTTCCCCGTGCAGAAAGAATGTGCGGTCAGTGGCGTCAGGATTGGGCCGGAACGCAATGCGCGAGGTGACGCGCGTGGCGTGCGCGGCCAGATCAAAGGTCAGGTTCACGCTGTCCACCAGATAGCCAAACGGTGTGTAGTCTTTCAGGTAGATCGTGGTGGGGGCAGCGTCGCGCATCTTGGGCCTCGTATCTGTTCGGGACTGGCGCGACGTTAGGGGCTTCGTTCGGGCGCTGCAACCGGCCCTGCCATTGCCTTGAGGTTTTTGAAACAGCTTCAAGCCGAAGCGAATACCACAAATGCCGGGTAGAAAGTTGCCTATCGGAAACTTTCCGCCTAAGTCACAATGCATACAATGGCGCACAATCGCGGGAGAGCAGGAATATGACGGACAGACAGACCCTAAGCGGATTGCAGATCGATCCGGTTTTGGCTGAGTTCATCGAGACGCAGGCGCTGCCGGGAACGGGCGTCTCTTCGCAGAGGTTCTGGGCCGGCATGGCGCGGATGGTGAACGAATTGGGGCCGAAAAACCGCGCGCTGCTGGCCAAACGGGCCGAGATCCAAAGCCGCATCGATGGGTGGCACATGTCCCGAAAAGGGCAGAACACCGATGCCGCTGAATATGAGGCTTTCCTGAAAGAGATCGGGTATCTGGTCGAAGAAGGCGACGAGTTCCAGATTGAAACGGCCAATGTCGACCCCGAAATCGCCCTGATCCCGGGCCCGCAACTGGTTGTTCCGATTACCAACGCACGCTTTGCCCTGAACGCGGCCAACGCGCGCTGGGGCAGCCTGTATGATGCGCTTTACGGAACGGATGCAATGGGGGATCTGCCGGCAAGCAGTGGCTATGACGCGGCGCGCGGCGCGCGGGTGATCGCATGGGCCAAAGCGTTTCTGGATGATGCTGTGCCTCTGGCGTCTGGATCATGGGCGGATGTCACCGAATTGAGCGTCACCGACGGTGCTTTGACCCCTGCGCTGGGCGATCCCGCTCAATTTGCCGGGTTCGGCGGCGCGGCGGACAAGCCCGACTTTGTGCTGTTGAAAAACAACGGTCTGCACATCCAGATCATGATCGACCCCACAAGCAACATAGGCGCGACCGACCCCGCAGGCGTTGCAGATGTCCGGCTGGAATCCGCGCTGTCCACCATCATGGATTGTGAAGACTCGGTTGCCTGCGTCGATGCTGCCGACAAGGTTGTGGCGTATGGCAACTGGCTGGGCCTCATGAAAGGCGACCTGACCGAAGAGGTCACCAAGGGCGGCGCCACGTTCACTCGAAAATTGGCCGAGGACCTGAGCTTTACCACTCCGTCGGGTGATAAGGCCAGGCTGAAAGGCCGGTCCTTGATGCTTGTGCGGAACGTGGGCCACCTGATGACCAACCCGGCCGTACTTGACGCAGAAGGGCGCGAGATCGGCGAAGGTTTGATGGATGCTCTGTGTACCACCCTGATCGCCATGCACGACCTGAAGCGAGACGGGGGCAATTCTGTGGAAGGCTCTGTCTATGTGGTGAAACCCAAGATGCACGGGCCCGAGGAAGTCGCGTTCTCGGTCGAGATTTTCGACATGGTCGAAGACATTCTGGGCCTGCCGCGCAATACCGTGAAACTGGGCATCATGGATGAAGAACGACGCACCTCGGTCAACCTCAAAGAGTGCATTCGCGCCGCAAAATCACGGGTCGCCTTTATCAACACGGGGTTTCTGGACCGGACCGGAGACGAAATACACACCTCGATGGAGGCGGGTCCGATGCTGCCCAAGGGCGACATGAAAAATACGCCATGGATTGCGGCCTATGAAGATCGCAACGTCGATATCGGGCTGGCCTGTGGCCTGAAGGGCAAGGCACAGATCGGCAAGGGCATGTGGGCCATGCCGGATCGCATGGGCGAAATGCTTGAGACCAAGATCGGCCACCCGATGGCCGGAGCGACATGCGCCTGGGTGCCGTCACCCACGGCCGCGACCCTGCACGCTACGCATTACCACAAGGTCGATGTGCTGGCCCGTCAGGACGAGCTGGCCGCAGGCGGTGCGCGGGGCACTTTGAGGGATCTGTTGACCATCCCTTTGCTGGCTGGACGCAACCTGAGCGACGAAGAAATCACGCGTGAACTTGAAAACAATGCGCAGGGTATTCTGGGTTATGTCGTGCGTTGGGTCGATCAGGGCGTGGGCTGCTCCAAGGTGCCCGACATCAACGATGTCGGCCTGATGGAAGACCGCGCGACCTGCCGGATTTCGTCACAGGCGCTGGCCAACTGGCTGCATCACAGCATCGTGGATGACGCCCAGGTCATGGCCGCTCTGCAAAAGATGGCCGCCGTCGTGGATCGCCAGAATGAAAACGATCCGAATTACACCCCTATGGCTCCGGGATTTGACGGCATCGCCTTTCAGGCGGCCTGCGATCTGGTGTTCAAGGGCCGGGTTCAGCCCTCGGGCTATACCGAGCCGGTCCTGCACGCGCGCCGGCTGGAGTTGAAAGCCAGCCAAAGATAACCCCGGCAAAAGCCCACAGACCAATCGTTTGCGGGCTTTTTCGAACTCCAATCCGAGAAGAGGATCATCAGATGTCAGTTTCCCTACGCAAAGCCCGCACCATCATCCGCAAAACCCTGGAGAAGGGCCGAGAGATGGAGTTGAAGCCGCTCTCAGTCGTGGTTTTGGATGCCGGTGGGCATGTCATCGCGTTCGAGCGCGAGGATGGTGCTGCACCGGGCCGGTTCGGGATTGCGCAGGGCAAGGCCTATGGGTCGGTCATGCTGGGAATGGCGGGCACCGCGCAGATGCAGCGCGCCGAAGCGCAGGCCTACTTCATGGCCTCAGTGAATGGCGTCTATGGTGGTCAGGTCGTGCCGGTTCCGGGTGGCGTGCTGTTGCGTGATCGCAAGGGGGCCGTGATCGGCGCCGTCGGGGTTACCGGCGACACATCTGACAATGATGCGCTGGCCGCAATAGCGGGGATCGAGGCGGCCGGCCTGATCGGTGAGATTTGATAAGAGCGTTGTATTGATACGTTTTTCCAGCTGGGCGGGGAAATTATGCCCCCGCTTGGCGGCTTCTTGGAAAACGTTTCCAATTAAACAGGGCGGATCAGAACGTACAGTGCGTCTTCGAACACGTCCCTGCGCTTTCATGCAGGGCGTGTATTCTTGCACGTTAAAACCGCTGCCGCTAGCTTCCTTGACAGGCACAACAACAGCAGGGAAAGCGGAATGTCTCGGCCTGTCGTCGGTATCATCGGCAACTCGTATCTCATGAACGACCAATACCCCACACATGCTGGGGGAACGATGAATTCGGATGCCGTGGCCAACGTGTCAGGATGTCTTCCCTTGTTGATACCCGCAGATCCGCGTTACGTTTCGGTAGATGAGTTGCTGAAGGTCTGCGACGGCTTTCTGCTGACGGGCGGTCGCCCGAACGTGCACCCGGAAGAATACGGGGAACCTGCAACCGATGCACATGGCGAATTCGACCGAGCTCGAGACGCCATAACTCTGCCGCTGGTTCGCGCCTGCGTAGAAAGGGGGCAGCCGTTTTTGGGCATCTGCCGGGGGTTTCAGGAAGTCAACGTTGCCATGGGCGGAACGCTTTATCCCGAGATACGCGATCTGCCGGGGCGGATGAACCACCGGATGCCACCCGATGGAACCCTGGAAGAAAAGTTTGCTCTGCGTCATGTGGTGACACTGGAAAACGGCGGTGTTTTCCACAAGCTGTTCGGCGCAACCGAGGTCATGACCAACACCTTGCACGGTCAGGGCATCAAAACGATTGGGCATCGCGTTGTCATTGACGGCCATGCACCGGACGGGACGCCCGAGGCGATCTATATCAAGGATGCGCCCGGCTTTACCCTGTCGGTTCAATGGCATCCGGAATGGGACGCGATCAATGACCCGGTCTCGCGCCCCCTGTTCGAAGCCTTCGGCGATGCGGTGCGTGGATGGGCCGCCGGAACGGTTCATCAGGCAGTTCAAAAATCTGCCTGAATTACACCGGCCCGACGAGGGGGAAAATCGGGCCGGTGCCGTGCGATCAGACCAGCAGGTTGAACTGATTGATCAGCGGAAGGGAACGTGCGCGCTTGCCCGTCAGGTCGAAAAGCGCATTGCCGAGCGCCGGCATCGAAGGCGGTGTTCCGGGTTCGCCCGCACCGCCCATATGCCGATTGGTTTCCAAAACGCGCACCTCGACCTGCGGGGCTGTGTGCATCCGCATCGCGTCATAGTCGGGGAAGTTGAACTGCTCGACTTCGCCGTCCGCAAAGGTGATCTCGCCGAAACATGCGGCGGACAGGCCGTACATCATGCCGCCGAACATCTGCGCCTTGACGTTTTCCGGGTCCAGCGCCAGCCCCATGTCGCAGGCAATCCAGGCCTTGCTGATGCGGATGTCGCCGTCTTCGTCGACCACTTCGATGACCTGAGCCACCGGGGTGCCGAAACTGTATGTGAAGGCCACGCCCCGGCCGACGCCTTCGGGCGTCTGACCCGTCCAGCCTGACATTTCCTTCACCGCTTCCAGACATCCCGCCGACGGCGCGTGTTCGGTCTTCATCAGATCCAGCCGGAACTCCAGCGGGTCACGGCCTGCGGCATGTGCCATCTCATCCATGAATGTCTCATGAAAAAAGCCGTTGTGGCTGTTGCCGACCGAGCGCCAGAACCCCACCGGGACAGCCAAATCGGCAATGTGGCCGCTCATGCGGTAATTCGGTACCGCGTAGGGCTGGTTGAAGAAACCTTCGACCAGCACTTTGTCGGGTCCGCCGCCGGGGAACCCGGTGTAGCGCTCGACCGCCTGTTGGGTCGGAGATTGGGCCGCGACCTTGCCGTCAATGACCACGGCCTTGCCGTCCTGAACCGCGCCGCGCATCCGGGCGATGGCGCCGGGGCGGAAATAGTCGTGACGCATGTCCTCTTCACGGCTCCAGGTTGTCTGAACCGGCGTGCCGGGCATGGCCATGGCAACCTTGGTGGCGATTTCGCCGAAATCCAGTTCGCCCCGGCGCCCAAACCCGCCACCCAGATAGGTGGTGTGGATTTGGACGGCTTCGGTTTCCAGACCGGCGGTGTTGGCGACGCGGAACTGGATCAGAGTCGGGGCCTGGTTGCCGCACCACAGTTCCAACGCATTTCCCGTATAGAGCGCGGTGGCATTCATTGGCTCCATCGTTGCATGGGCCAGATAAGGCACGCGATATTCGGCGGTGATTTCCGTTGCGTTTTCCGGGCTTGCGCTGACATCGCCGTCGTCGCGCATGGTCGAGTTCGGTGCCTCGTCAAACGCCTCGGCGATCCTGGCAAAGATGCCCTCGGTATCCGGCGGATAAGGCGCGTCGCCCCAATCGACATCAATGGCCTCGACTGCCTGATTGGCCAACCATGTGTTGCTTGCGATCACGGCCACGCCTGTGCCCAGATCGACGATCTTCTCAACCCCGGGCATGGTTCTTGCGGCGCTGTCGTCAAAGCCGTTCATCGCGCCGCCCAGTTTGGGATTCATTCGGACGCTGGCGAATTTCATACCGGGCAGGCGGACATCGACGCCGAATTCAGCAGTGCCCGTCGCCTTGCCCACCATGTCGAGACGCGGTTGGCTTTGGCCCAGATAGCGCCATTCAGACGGGTCTCGCAATGGCACCTCAACGGGTTCCAGCCCGGCGGCATCCTCTGCAAGCATTGAATAGGCGATCTTGTCGCCGTTGGGGGCAATGACATGGCCCGACGCCGTTTTCAGATCCGAGGGGTCGACACCCAACCGGTCTGCGGCAGCGCGTTTGAGTGTTTCACGGGCCGAAGCACCGGCTTGCCGCATCCGGTCGAACCCATCTTTCATCGAGGTCGAGCCACCCGTGACTTGCAGGCTGAGCGTTTTGCCCAGTACCCCGAGTGCCTCGCCCAGATTGTGCTGGAAATTCGAGATATCGTACCCCTTGTTCGGCAACCCTTCGCCCACAAGGGCCGAGTTGTAATAGGCCGCCGCAGCGGGACCATGCAGAACGGTGATCTGATCCAGATCGACATCCAGTTCCTCGGCGATCAGCGCGGCCCATGTGGTTCGGACGCCCTGGCCCATTTCCGCGCGGGGCGCAAACAAGGTGACGCCATTCTGGTCAATCAGCACAAACGGGTTCAGTGCCGCCTCGCCTTCACCGGGCTTCAAGGGGTTGGCCGCGGGTCGGGTAACGTAATAGGTGCCAAAGGCCACGCCGCCAACGATCGCGGCAGAGCCGATCAGGAACGTACGGCGGAGGATTTTTCCAACGGAAGCCATTGCTTACGCCTCCTTCAACTTGGATGCCGCGTCATGGATTGCTGCGCGGATAAGAGGATAGGTGCCGCAGCGGCACAGGTTGCCCTGCATCGCTTCGTCGATGTCTGCGTCAGTGGGGTCCGGGTTTTCCGCCAGCAATGCAGCGGCCTGCATGATCTGGCCCGACTGGCAGTATCCGCACTGCGCGACCTGATGTTCGATCCAGGCCTGTTGGATCGTGGCCAGCGCGTCCGGTGAGCCGAGCCCTTCGATCGTGGTCACGTCACCCCAGACATCCGACAGCGTCACCTGGCACGAGCGCACGGCCTCACCATCGATGTGCACGGTGCAGGCCCCGCATGCGGCCACGCCGCAGCCGAACTTGGTGCCGGTCAGGCCGACCTCATCCCGCAGAGCCCAAAGCAGGGGGACGTCATCTGGCAAGTCCACCTGGTATTGCTTGCCGTTGATCTTCAAGGTCGTCGCCATGGCGCACCTCTTGTTGCTGTGGCTGGTTTCTGACATAATTGCGTAAGAGTGTCAGGGTGTCAATTGACAAATTGGACAAAAAATGTCAGGGCTTCGGATATGAAAGACAATGGTGACGGCTCACGGCAACAGGCGATCCTGAACTCGGCGTTTCAGGCGTTTTCCACTTATGGATACCGAAAGACCTCGATGGACGACATCGCGCGCGGCGCGGGGATGTCTCGGCCGGCGGTGTATCTGCATTACAAGAACAAAGAGGCGATCGTCAGCAAACTGACCGAGCTGTACTATGCCGAAAAGAGCGTTGCGGTGGCCGAAGCGCTGGCCACCCAGGGTTCGGTGCCCGAGGTTCTGAGCCGCGCGATTCAGGCGCAGACCGAGGGGATGGCAAAAATTCTGGCCTCGCCCCACGGGCTTGAGATACTCGACAACACAAAGTCCCTGTCTGCGGAAATCATCGCGGCGGGCGAGGCCAAGCTGGCCGCGCTTTATGCGGACTGGCTGGTGCAACAGGAAAAGGCGGGCCGGGTTCGCCTGCTGGCTGACGCGGCAGAGACCGGTCGGACGATCACGGCCACGCTCAAGGGGCTGAAGCTGATTGGTGCCGGCGCCGAGGTCTATGAACGGCAGGTCGCACAGGTCGCAGCCCTTTTCGGCGCCGGACTCGAAGTCAGGTAACGCGCTGACGGATCTTGTATTCGGGCGCGTCCCACAGGCGGTTCTGCATGATATCGGCCATAATCCCGACCGCGCGTTCAACATCGCCTTCGTCGATATACAAAGGTGTAAAGCCGAACCGCATGATGTCGGGTGCACGAAAATCTCCGATCACGCCGCGGGCGATCAGGGCCTGCATGGCGGCATAGCCTTCCTTGAAACGGAACGAGATCTGACTGCCACGCTGCCGCGGATCACGGGGGCTGGCCAGTTGCAGATCCGGGCAGGTTGCCTCGACGCGTTCTATGAAAAGCTCGGTCAGTTCAACAGATTTGGCGCGGACGTCGGTCATGTCCGCCAAATCCCAGATGTCCATGGCGGCCGACAAGGCCGTCATCTGGATGATGGGCGGCGTTCCCACCCGCATCCGCTCAATGCCGCTGCCGGGGCGGTAGTCGAGATCGAAGGCAAAGGGTGCTTCGTGCCCCAGCCAACCGGACAGGGCAGGGCGTGTATTGTCTGCCAATCTGGGTGCGACATAGATGAAGGCCGGTGCGCCGGGTCCCCCGTTGAGGTATTTGTACGTACACCCGACCGCGAAATCGGCGTTGCACCCTGAAAGGTCTACGGGGATGGCCCCTGCGGAATGGGCCAGATCCCATACCGTCACTACACCGGCGGCATGCGCCAGTTCGGTCAGCGCCCTCATGTCGTGCATCCGGCCCGAGCGGTAATCCACCTCGGTCAGCATAAGAACGGCGACCTCTTCGGTGATTGCGTCGGCCACGGCTTCGGGATCGACAATCCGCAATTCGTAGTCGTCGCCGAGTGACCGCAAAAGGCCATCCGCCATGTACAGGTCCGAAGGAAAGTTGCCGTTATCCGACAGAACCACTTTGCGATCCGGATTCAGTTCAAGGGCCGAGGCCAGGGCCTGATAGACCTTGATCGACAAGGTGTCGCCGGTCACCACGCTGCCGGGCTCTGCTCCGATCAGGCGGCCAATCCGGTCACCAAGCCCGGTGGGCAGGCCCATCCAACCTGCCTTGTTCCATCCGGTGATCAGCATCTGGCCCCATTCTTCGGTCAGCATCCTTTGTACTCGCGCGCCTGCCGATTTCGGCAGCGGGCCCAGAGAATTGCCATCCAGATAGATGACGCCCTCGGGCAGGTCGAACATGGCTTTGGTTGCTGCAAAATCAGTCATGAGGGCTCGCTAACTTGTGTGAACGTCGGTGATTGCTTTTGAGGTAGTCGATCCTCAAATGTGAGTCCATGCGATGCGACATACTGGTCTTTTGCCATTTTGACCCAAAAGCGGTAGGACATCGCTCAGATGCGACATGTACTCGATCTTGTCGTCACTCAATGAGGGCTCTGCATGCGCTGGATAGACGTGCCGCCGGTTTGGCTGATTGCTTTTGCTGCGCTTGCCTGGTTGCAGGGCAAGTATCTGAAATTCGGCCTGTCGCTTGAGGGCGGTTTGACGGACCTTCTGAGCGGGCTGTTGATCGGAGGTGGAATCCTGATGGCTGTCCTGGCGGTGGTCGAATTCCGCCGTCACAAGACAACTGTTGTTCCTCATGAAACACCATCGTCGATGGTGCAATCCGGCATCTACAAGCGCAGTCGCAATCCGATCTATGTGGGCGACGTTCTGATCCTTGCAGGTCTTATTCTTCGTTTTGACGCCGTATTGTCCCTGGTTCTTGTGCCAGTCTTCGTCTGGGTGTTGGAGCGTCGGTTCATCCTGCCGGAAGAAGATCGCCTGCGTCGAACCTTTCGCGCCGACTTCGCGCGTTATGAACGCAAGACACGGCGCTGGATCTAGGGTGAATTCTGCAATGACATCACGTCAGGAATGCTGCGCTTGCGAAATAATGTTGCGCAGGATACATCTTTGCTTAACAAAGAATACCGATCACCCGCTCAGACAGATTAAGAATTAGGGGGACTGCCAGTGAAGATAGGCACGCCAAAGGAAATATTGGACGGCGAAAACCGGGTCGCGATGACTCCGGATTCGGCCGTGCAACTGCAAAAACTGGGCTATGAGTGCCTGATCGAAAAAGGCGCAGGTGCTGCTGCCGGTTTTTCGGACGCGGCGTATGAGGCTGTGGGCGTTGAGGTTGTCAAGACCGCAGCATCGCTGTGGAAGACCGCAGATATCATCGCCAAGGTTCGTATCCCGACCGAGACTGAGCTGAAACGTCTGACCAAGGGCAAGACGTTGATTTCCTTCTTCAATCCTGCCGGAAACGAAGAAGGAATGGAACTTGCCAAGTCCAAGGGCGCAAACGTGATCGCCATGGAAATGGTGCCGCGTATTTCACGCGCGCAGAAGATGGACGCATTGTCGTCGATGGCCAATATTGCCGGCTATCGCGCGGTGATCGAAGCCGGCAACAACTTTGGCCGATTCTTCACCGGTCAGGTGACTGCGGCCGGTAAAGTGCCGCCTGCAAAGGTTCTGATCGTCGGGGCCGGTGTTGCCGGACTTGCCGCGATCGGGACGTCGACCTCGCTGGGTGCAATCACCTATGCGTTCGACGTGCGCCCCGAGGTGGCCGAGCAGGTCGAATCGATGGGGGCGGAGTTCGTCTATCTGGATTTCGAAGAAGAACAGCAGGATGGAGCGGCCACCGGTGGGTATGCGTCGGTCCAGTCAGAAGAGTTCCGCAATGCGCAGTTGGCCAAGTTCCGCGAACTGGCCCCGGAAATGGACATCGTCATCACCACGGCCCTGATCCCCAACCGCCCGGCGCCAAAGCTGTGGCTGGAAGATATGGTCAAGGCAATGAAGCCGGGCTCGGTCATCGTTGATCTTGCGGCAGAGCGCGGCGGGAACGTCGAAGGTACCGTGCCGGACGAAAAGGTCGTGACGCCCAATGGCGTGACCATCATCGGCTATACCGACTTCCCCAGCCGGATGGCGGCGCAGTCTTCGTCTTTGTACGCCACCAACATTCGTCACATGATGACGGACCTGACACCCAACAAGGACGGCCAGATCAATCACGACATGGAAGATGACGTGATCCGTGGCGCGACCGTGACCTATGAGGGTGAGATCACCTTCCCGCCGCCGCCACCCAAGGTGCAGGCGATCGCGGCGCAGAAGAAGCCCGAGGTCAAGGAACTGACCCCGGAAGAGAAGAAGGCGCAGGAGATTGCGGCCTTTAAGGCGCAGACCAAGCAGCAGTTCACCCTGCTGGGTGTCGGTGGCGCGCTCATGCTGCTGGTGGGGCTGATCGCTCCGGCCAGTTTCATGCAGCACTTCATCGTCTTCGTGCTGGCCATCTTTGTGGGCTTCCAGGTGATCTGGAACGTCGCGCACAGCCTGCACACTCCGCTGATGGCGATCACCAACGCGATCTCGTCGATCATCATCGTCGGGGCTTTGATGCAGATCGGGTCGGGGTCGTTCCTGGTCATTCTGCTGGCGGCACTGTCCGTCTTCATGGCCGGGATCAATATCTTCGGCGGTTTCCTCGTAACCCGGCGCATGCTCGCCATGTTCCAGAAATCTTAAGGAGGCCGGGCACATGGATTATGGCTTCACCACTGCCGCCTATGTTGTTGCGGCTGTCCTTTTCATCCTTTCGCTCGGCGGTCTGTCGAACCAGGAAAGTGCCAAGCGCGCGGTCTGGTATGGCATCGTCGGCATGGCGCTGGCGGTTTTCGCCACGCTGGTCGGCCCGGGTTCGGGCCTGTGGTTGCTGTCACTGCTGCTGATCGCGGGCGGTGGTTTCATCGGCCAGTATGTTGCACAGCGCGTGCAGATGACCGAGATGCCGCAGCTTGTTGCGGCGATGCACTCGCTGGTCGGTCTTGCGGCCGTGTTCGTCGGTTTCAACGCGCATTTCGAGATCGGCAACGTGGCGCAGGTCATGGCCATTGCTGACAGCGCCAGCCAGGCGGACCTGTCCGATCTGGGGTCTTTTGCCAAGCTGATTGCCAAGAAAACCCCGGCTGAGCTGGCTATCCTGCACGTGGAACTGTTCCTGGGCATCTTCATCGGTGCGATCACCTTTACCGGGTCGGTCGTCGCCTACGGTAAGCTGGCGGGCAAGGTGACCTCGGCAGCGACAAAGCTGCCCGGTGGCCACGCACTGAATGCGGCGGCGGCGGGTCTCTCGCTGATCTGCCTGATCTGGTACACTTCGACAGGGGGCCTGTTTCCGCTGATCCTGATGACGCTGGCGGCTTTGTTCATCGGCTATCACCTGATCATGGGCATCGGAGGCGCCGACATGCCGGTGGTTGTGTCGATGCTGAACAGCTACTCGGGTTGGGCAGCCGCGGCGATCGGTTTTTCGCTGGGCAACGACCTGCTGATCGTGGTTGGTGCGCTGGTGGGCTCGTCGGGTGCGATCCTGTCCTACATCATGTGCAAGGCGATGAACCGCCACTTTGTCAGCGTGATCCTGGGCGGCTTTGGCGGACCTCAGGGTGAACAGATGGCCGTTGAAGGCGAGCAGATCGCCATCGAGGCCGACGGTGTGGCCGCGGCCCTGAACGACGCGGACAGCGTGATCATCATCCCGGGCTATGGCATGGCCGTGGCACAGGCGCAGCAATCGGTTTCCGAACTGGTGCGCAAGCTGCGGGCCAAGGGCAAGAATGTTCGTTTCGCTATTCACCCCGTTGCGGGCCGCTTGCCGGGCCATATGAACGTTTTGCTGGCCGAAGCGAAGGTGCCGTATGATATCGTTCTGGAAATGGATGAGATCAACGATGACTTTCCGGACACCGATGTGGCCATCGTCATCGGTTCAAACGACATCGTGAACCCTGCGGCGCAGGAAGACCCCAACAGCCCCATCGCCGGCATGCCGGTTCTGGAATGCTGGAAAGCCAAGCAGGTGTTCGTCTCGAAACGTGGTCAGGGCACCGGGTACTCGGGTATCGAGAATCCTTTGTTCTTCAAAGAGAACACCCGGATGTTCTACGGCGACGCCAAGGAGTCACTGGACAAGCTGCTGCCGATGATCGATTGATCGTCGCGTTGGATCAGATTGCAAAGGGCGCCTTTGGGCGCCCTTTTCTTTGTGAATGTGCATGGGGGCGTTGCCCCCAAACCCCCAGGATATTTCCAGCCAGATGAAGCAGGCGGAGTGTGGTAGTCTGGGGTGCCGACAAAGATGGCAGGAGGTCGAAGATGGAGAAGGTGAACGGTATCGGCGGTGTGTTCTTTCGCGCCCGCGACCCAAAGGCGTTGAGCGCCTGGTATGAGAAGCACTTGGGCGTCAATCACTATGACCCCGTGCCCTGGAAGCAGCGTGAAGGCTATACGGTCTTTGCGCCATTCGCTGAGGACACCGAGTATTTCGGACGGGCCGATCAGCAGTGGATGATCAATTTTCGTGTCGATGATCTGGCCGCGCTGACGGCGCAGCTTGAGCAGGCTGGAATCAAGGTGGAAACCAATCCTGACTGGGACAGCGAAGTTGGAAAATTTGCCCGCATCCTTGACCCCGAAGGCAACCCCATCGAGCTGTGGCAGCCAAATCAATGAGATAGCGGTGTTGTATACCGCTGTATCCCTGTAAGTATATGAAATAAAAAGAGAATTGATGTATCGTCCATGTGGCGTATAGTGCGCGTGACGAGGCGGAGCCCTGAATGACACCGATAGATGACCATCCCCTTCGCTATGCGCTGGCCAATGAATTGCATGCTCGACCGTTCCCGGTCGCGTCAATGCCCTGTACTGTGGTCTTTCTGGCGATCAAGAAACCAGAGGCTGCGGTCGCTCGTGATCGTCGTGAGGATTTGGCTCATTTGATCGACCTGCTGGACCGCCACGGCGCGCAGCATCCTCAGCCTGATGCAACACATTACGCGGGTCAGATTGGTCGCCACTGGTTGAAGTGGGAGCAGCATACCGAATTCGTGACCTACACCGCGATCGCTCAGAACGTGAGTGATCGTGCGTTCAACCCGGCCGACTTTGAAGTCTTTCCGCCTGATTGGCTGATGGCCAGCCCGGGGCAAAGGGTAACGTCGGCGATGGTGCGCGTCGTTGAACGCGAAAGTGACGATGTGGTAAAGTCAAAGCTGCTGGATTGGTTCGAGCCGGAAAGCCTGGCCGTGGCCAGAGTATTGGACGATGCCGCCATTTGTGCCAGTGATTTTCGTATCGATCCGGCAGGTCACATGCGCTTTGCCTTGTTCGTGGCCGAGGGCACCGGACGGCGCCGGACGGGACGCATTATTCAGCGCCTGTGCGAAATCGAAACGTACAAGGCGATGTCGATGCTGGGTTTCGCGCGTGTCAAGCAACTGATGCCGCGTATCGGGGAACTGGATGGGCAACTCACCCGGTTGATGGGGCAGATGACCGACAACTCGGCGCAACCTGACGTGCTGTTGCAGGATTTGCTGGCAACGTCGATCGAGCTCGAAACACTGTCGGCCCGATGTTCTTTCCGGTTCGGTGCCACCGGGGCGTATGAGGCCATCGTCAACCAGCGAATCGAAGTGTTGCGAGAAGAACGTTTCGAAGGCGGACAGAATTTCGCCGATTTCATGATGCGCCGCTATGACCCTGCAATCCGCACCGTGAAATCCACGGAACGCCGCCTTCAGGCCTTGTCGGACCGGGCGATCCGCGCCGGTGAGTTGCTGCGGACAAGGGTGGATGTGGAACGCAGCGCGCAAAACCAGGCGTTGCTGGAAAGCATGGATCGTCGGGCCGATCTGGCATTGCGGTTGCAACACACGGTCGAGGGGCTTTCCGTGGTTGCCATCAGCTATTATGCGGTTTCGCTGGTCAGCTATCTTTTGTATCCGTTGACGGCCTCTGGCATCAGCAAGGGCATGCTGACGGCGGCGGTTACGATCCCGGTTGTCGTCGCGGTGTGGTACGCGGTCCGACGCATCCGCAAACGGCTCGGTTGAGCGGCAATTGCCAGGTTTCGTCTGGCCTGTAGAACACGGGCACTTGGCACGCAGAGCGAGGGAGTCATATGATAAGCGTAGTTGCAGCATGGCGCGCTGTCGCTGCCATGTTCATTCTAAATGGCGCCCTGTTCGGAATCTGGGCGTCACGCATTCCCGCCATACGTGACAGGTTGGAACTGTCCCATGAGGCGCTTGGATTCGGCCTGTTGTTCATGGCTGCGGGGGCTGTCTGCTCTTTCCCGATAACCGGGCGGCTGACGGATCGTTTCGGTGCTGTTGCAATCACCCGGATCATTGCAGTTCTGTACACTGGGTCGCTGATCTTGCTTGCCCTGGCTGATGGGCTTTGGGGGTTGGCAGTGTTCCTGTTTGTCTTTGGCGCCTTCCACGGATCGATGGATGTTGCGATGAATGCATGGGCCGCCGAGGTAGAGCAGGCATATGACAAACCCGTAATGTCCTCGTTCCACGCAATGTGGAGCCTTGGCGCCGGTCTTGGCGCGCTCAGCGGGTATGTTGCGGTTCAGATGGGGCTGACGGTTCTTGTGCATTTCCTGCTGGCGGGCGGCGTGGTTGTCGGCCTTGCGCTTGCGTCATCCTGGGTAAGCTGGAGCTCGCGCCGATCCAAAGGGCCTCAGGGTACGGTTTTCGCCTTGCCATCCGGCGCGCTGATACTGGTTGGCATAGCCGCCTTGTGCGGAGCATTGGGCGAAGGGGCCGTCGCGGACTGGAGCGCGATATATCTGCGTGACATCACGGGGGCGACCGAAAGCGTCGCTGCCCTGGGCTATGCGGTATTTTCAGTGACCATGGTGGCGTTTCGACTTGCCGGTGCCGTTGTTATCACCCGGTTCGGCCCGGTTGTTACGGCCCGGTTCGGCGGTATTTGCGCCGCGTTTGGTGTTTTTACGGTGGTTTCTGCGGCGACGCCTTTGACAGCGTTGCTTGGGTTTGCCTTGATGGGAATTGGCTATGCCGTGATCATGCCGCTGGCATTCAGCCGGGCGGCCAGCGATCCGAATGTGCCACCGGGGCAAGCCATCGCAAGTGTAGCGACATTGGGGTATGGGGGGCTGTTGATCGGTCCGCCGTTGATCGGTCTTCTGGCGGAGTTGTTCGGCCTGCGTCTGGCTTTTGCCGTACTGCTGCCATTGGCCGTTCTGATCGTGCTGTTGGCCGGCGCGCTGAAGCGCGCCGGCTCGGTTTAGTTCAACGACCGCGGATGCGCGGATCCAGCGCGTCGCGCAGACCGTCACCCAGATAGTTGACGCTGAGAACGGTCAGCGAGATTGCCAGACCCGGCCAGAACACACGCTCGGGGTATTGCTGTAGGTAATCGACACCGTCGAACAGCAGGCGACCCCATGTCGGGAAGTCGGGCGGAAAGCCCAGACCCAGGAACGACAACGCGCTTTCGGTGATGATGGCCGTGGCAATGCCCAGCGTCGCCGATACCATGATCGGAGACAACACGTTCGGCAGGATATGCCGCGTGATGATCTGAGTGTTGCTGGTGCCGATGGACCGGGCTGCCAATACGAATTCACGCTCTTTGATGGCCAGCACGTCACCCCGTACGATCCGCGCCGTGGGCATCCACGAGGTGATGCCGATGGCGCAGACGATCAGGATGAAGATCCCGCGCTCCAGCCCGAACGCGGCCGACAGGGGCTCGCGGAACAGCAGCATCATGACCAGCAACAAGGGCAGCAGAGGCAGGGCCAGAAACAGGTCTGTCAGACGCATAAGCGGACCATCCAGCCGTTTGAAGAACCCGGCCAGAACGCCGATGAACGATCCCAGAAACAGTGCCAGCAGCATCGCGGTGATGCCCACCGATACCGAGGTTTGACCGCCCGACATCATGCGGGCCAGAATATCCCGGCCCAGTTGGTCGGTGCCGAACGGATGCGCCCAGCTTGGCCCCTGATTGCGGGCCCGGATATCGATCTGCGTCGGATCAATGCCCCAGAGATAGGGGCCCAGATACACGCCCGCTACGATGAAGATGAACAGGATCGCCCCGATCATTGCGCCCTTGTGCGTCTTGAACTGATCCCACACATCGCGCCATTGGCTGCGTGGCGGGGTCGTGAGTTCCTCCATCACATCAGCGGTTGGCAGCGCGGTGGATGCCGGGGCCAGACCTTCGTCGGGGATCAGCGTGTCTGATTTGTCGTGATCAGTCATAGCGAATCCTCGGGTCCAGAATGCCATACAGGACGTCGGCGATCAGGTTGAACAGCACGATCAGCACGGCAAAGATGAAGGTCAGGGTTTGCACCATCGGCAGGTCATTGGCCTGGATGGCCCCGATCAGCAACTGACCGATACCATTCACCTTGAAAACCTGCTCGGTGATGATGGCGCCGCCGAAGATGGCCGGGATACCCAGTGCAATGACCGTGACCACCGGGATCATCGAGTTCCTCAGGACGTGGACCATGACCACGGTGTATTCGCTGAGCCCCTTGGCGCGGGCGGTGCGGACGTAATCCTGATTGAGATTGTCCAGCATCGAGGCGCGCATGAATCGGCTGAGCTGCGCAGTGATCTGCAACGCCAGCACCATGACCGGCATGATCATCTGCTTCAGCTGCACGACGAAGCTGTCCCAGCTGTTGACCACATGCGTGGTGTCATAGATCGACGGGAACCAGCCCAGTTGGACCGAGAAAATCACGATCACCAGAACGCCCGAGAAAAACGGAGGGACCGAGAAGCCGACCATCGACACGAAGGTGCCCATCTGGTCGAACCAGGAATACTGACGATAGGCCGAATAGATGCCGATGGGCAGGGCGATCAGGATGGCGACCACATAGGCGGTGCCGACAACCCACAGAGTCTGCGGGATACGCTGAACAACGATGTCCATGACGGGCGAGCGGGTCTGCCAGGATATCACGCGCAGGTCGCCTTCGGAAAAGGTTGTACCGAACATCGAGTCGATCAGGACCTGCGGTTCGATCCAGAAGAACTGCACGATCCACTTCCAGAACCGGATATGCATCGGCTGGCCAAGGCCAAGCGCCTCGCGCATCTTTTCCTTGACTTCGGGGGGAACGGTGAGCGGAACCTGCGCCATCGGATCGCCGGGTGCGAGTTCGAGGAGCAGGAAGATGACGAGGCTGATGAACAGCAGCGTTGGAACGGCCAGCACCAGTCGTCTGATTGTGAAATTAAGCATTAAGAGGCGCCTTTATATGCGTCTTCTTGTTGGGGTGGGATGCAAATGACCGCGCCCCGATAACGATCGGGGCGCGGTTTTGCAAGGTCAGTGCTTAGGAACCGGTCTTGCGGTACCAGTCCGCAATGTTCCACAGCTCGCTGTCCCAAACGTTCAGGACAACGCCACCCAGGGTGTTTGCGTGCGCCGACAGACGACCACGGTGAACCAGCGGGATCATGCCACCGTTTTCAACCATGATGTCGTTCAGCTTTTTCGCGATCTCGGCACGTTGCTCAAGACCCGCGGTTTCAGCCAGCTGAGCGTGCAGCTTGTCGAACTCTTCGTTGCAGAAGCGGCTGATGTTCTCGCCCTGCCACTGCGTCTCGGGGCGCGGTGCCTTGTCGCACAGGCCGTTGCCCAGATAGGATTGCGGGTCGGTGCCGTTGAAGGTGTTGGCGTACATTTCAACGTCGGCATAGAACTTCTGGAACGTATCGGGCGAGCCCGGGTCACCACCGAAGAAGACCGATGCGTTGATGTTGCGCAGTTCGGTTTCAATGCCGATCTGGCTCCACCATTCCTTGATCAGCGCCTGGAAGTCCTGGCGGACGGCGTTGGTCGAGGTCTGATAGACGATCTTCAGCGGAACGCCGTCCTTCTCGCGGACGCCGTCGCCATCGGTGTCGACGATGCCGGCATCATCCAGCAGTTTCTTGGCGCCTTCGATATCTTGCGTGTCGCAGGTCATCGAGGTCGAGTTGAATGCGGCAGGGGCCGGAACCCAGTTGCAGGTCACTTTACCAGCCTGACCATAGCCGATTTCCACCAGCAGCGGACGGTCGATGGCCATCGACATGGCTTTGTAAACGGCCGGATCCTTCAGGAACGGGTGCGGGTGCTTGGCCGTCGAACGCTCGCCTTCCGGCAGCTCGGGCGACGGGTTGGTCTGGTTCAGCATGATGCGCTCGACCAGCGGGCCGAAGCCTGCAACCGGCGTACCTTTGCCGCCTTCCTGCATCTGTGCGATCACTTCCGGAGCCAGTTGCAGGTTCCAGGCATAATCAAACTCACCGGTTTCCATGACGGCACGACCAGCAGCTGTCGCGTCACCGCCGCCCTTGAAGGTCACGGTCGCAAAGGCCGGTTTGGCCGGGTCACGATAATTGTCGTTGGCTTTGAATGTAATCACGTCGTTCGGTTTGAACTCGGTGACGACAAAGGGGCCGGTGCCGATCGGGTTGAAGTTCTGGTCGGTGCATTCAGGTGCTTTCGCACCAAGGCAATCGGCGAACTGTGCGGCCTGAATGATCGGGCTTTCACCGCCGACGAACGGACCATAGGGGAAGGGGGTCGGTGCGTCGAAAGTGACTTTGACGGTCAGGTCATCAACAGCCTCGACCGAGGTGACGCCTTCGAACTTGGTCACCTGCGCGCAGCCACCTTCCGGGTGCATGCAGTAATCGGCGGTGAACTTCACGTCAGCAGCGGTGAACGGAGTGCCGTCCGACCATTTGATTCCCGGCGCGATTTTCCATGTGATCGACGTCAGATCTTCGCTGACACCGCCATTTTCCACGGTCGGGATTTCAGACGCCAGATATGGCACCATGTTGCCGTCCTGGTCGTAGCGGGCAAGCGGCTCGATCACCAGCGAGGCTGATTCCACGTCTTTCGTGCCGCCGGACAGGAACGGGTTCAGGATCGACGGGGCCTGCCAATAGATGATGCTGACATTGCCGTCCGAACCGCGCTCGGCAAAGGCCATCGGGGCCATTGCCGTGCTTGCGATCGCACCTAGCAAAAGGGTTTTGATTTTCATAAGTCACTCCCGAATTGGACACGTTCGTGTCTCGATTATCTCCGCAAGGCCTGCGGGTTTGGCGTTGCCGCTTCGGGGTAAGGTTTTGATCATTCGTGATAATAGCGCTAACGGTTTCCGTCGGCGCTGCCTCCCCAAGGCGGTTACGTTGGGTATCGAAACAGAACTTGAGAAAAATGCAAGTGGTGCCGTCGCGAAAATGTGTAATGGGTTTGACTTTTCCCGGTGGCCCGCCGTAGCGTTCGGCATTCAGAACAAGAACAACGTCGTCAAGGGAGCGCGCACGTGCTGGATCAGCCTATTGCTCAAATCAAAAAACTGCGGGTGGAGTTTCAGACAAAGGACGGTCCCGTTGTTGGTGTTGAGGACGTCTCGTTCGAGGTCAAGCCAGGCGAAACCGTTTGTATCGTTGGCGAATCGGGCTCGGGGAAGTCGGTTTCATCGTTGTCCTTGATGCGCCTGGTCGAGTTCGGTGGCGGCGAAATCGCGGGCGGCGAACTGCTGTTTGATCGTCGCGATGGCGAAAAAATGGACCTGGCCAAGGCCGATCAGGATCTGATGAAGCAGATTCGCGGCAACGAGATCGGGATGATCTTTCAAGAGCCGATGACCGCGCTGAACCCCGTTTTCACCGTGGGTCGCCAGTTGACCGAAGGTCTGCGTATCCACAAGGACATGACGAAAGCGCAGGCAGAAGCGCGGGCGCTTGAATTGTTGCGCCAGGTTCGCATACCTGAACCTGAGCGGCGTCTGAAACAATATCCTCACGAGTTGTCGGGCGGGATGCGCCAACGCGTCGTCATTGCGATGGCGATGGCCTGCGAGCCGCGCCTGTTGATCGCCGACGAACCCACCACAGCGCTGGACGTGACCATTCAGGCCGAGATCCTGGCCTTGATGGACCGCCTCAAGCGGGAAACCGGAACTGCGGTGATGTTCATCACCCACGATATGGCCGTGGTTGCACAGATGGCTGACCGTGTGGTTGTCATGTACCGCGGCAACAAGGTCGAAGAAGGCACCGTCAAGGAAATCTTTGAAAACCCGCAGCACGACTATACCAAGGCGTTGCTGGCCGCAGTGCCGAAACTGGGCGAGATGCAGGGGAAATCTGCGCCCGAGCCGATGAAGCTGCTGGGGGTCGAAGGGCAGAATATTGCACCAATTCCGGGTACGGAAGAGGTTCTGCTGACCGTCAAGAACCTGACGACCCGGTTCCCGGTCAAGGGCGGGCTTTTGCGGCGCACGATCTCGAACGTTCATGCGGTCGAGGATGTCTCGTTCACACTGAACAAAGGTCAGACGCTCAGCCTTGTCGGCGAATCCGGGTGCGGCAAGTCTTCGGCGGGGCGTTCGATCCTGCGGCTGGTTGAGCCTCTGGCGGGCGAGATTGATCTGGACGGTGTCGACATCATGAAGCTTGACCCATCTGGTTTGCGCAAGGCGCGGCTGGACATGCAGATGATTTTCCAGGACCCGTTCGCATCGCTGAACCCGCAGATGCAGCTGGTCGATCAGGTGGCCGAGCCGATGCGCAACTATGGCGTGGCGTCGGGATCCGAGCTTCAGGACCGCGTGGCACAATTGTTCGACAAGGTGCAATTGCCGCGCAGCTTCATGCGTCGGTTCCCGCATGAAATGTCGGGCGGTCAGCGGCAACGGATTGCCATCGCGCGGGCTCTGGCCCTGAACCCCAAGCTGATCATCGCGGATGAGGCGGTCTCGGCCCTCGACGTGTCGGTGCAAGCGCAGGTTCTGAACCTGATGATGGAATTGCAGTCCGAACTGGGCCTGTCTTATCTGTTCATCAGTCACGATATGGCCGTGGTTGAAAGGGTCAGCCATTATGTCGGGGTCATGTATCTGGGTCGTATTGTCGAACTTGGGCCCCGGGCGCGGGTGTTCGAGAACCCGCAGCATCCCTATACACAGGCGCTGATGAAGGCGGTTCCGATCGCGGACCCGAACAAGCGGAAATCGGAAAAGGATCTGAATTTCAAACCGATCCCATCTCCGATTCATCCCACTGACTACACGCCGGAACCTTCGCAATATCGAGAGGTTGAGGCAGGGCACTTCATCCTGACCACCGACAGCGGGTATTGACCCCAATGGCGAAACGCCTGACGCCGCTTGAGATCATGACAAAGCTGATCTCATTTCCGACCGTAAGCCGCGACACCAATCTGCCGCTGGTGGATTGGGTCGAGGAATACCTGCAAGGTCATGGAATCGCGCCCCATCGGTGGCCGGACCCGGATCAACCGCACAAGGCCGCGATCTTTGCGCATGTGGGTCCGCTGGAAGAAGGCGCGGTGGTTTTATCTGGCCACACGGATGTCGTGCCGGTGGACGGTCAGCCGTGGGATACCGATCCTTTCACGGTGACCGAGAAGGACGGCAAATACTTCGGTCGCGGCACCTGCGACATGAAGGGGTTTGACGCCCTGGCGATCTGGGCCCTGGTCGAAGCGCATTACGCTGAAATAAAGCGGCCGCTGCAACTTGCGCTCAGTTTTGACGAAGAGGTCGGATGCACCGGTGCGCCGCCCATGATTGAGGCAATTCAACAGGTTTTGCCCAAGGGATCGGCAGTGATCGTGGGTGAGCCGTCGATGATGCAGGCGGTGACGGGGCACAAGGGCGGGTTCGGCATTGATACACATATTGTCGGGTTCGAAGTGCACAGCTCGATCATGCATACCGGCGTGAATGCGATCATGGCGGCGGCGCCTTTGATCGATTGGGCAAATCATAGAAATGCCGAGAGCATGGCCGCTGAGCCGAGCGAAATCGCGGCTGTTTTTGACCCGCCGTGGACCACCTGTCATGTCGGCATGATCGAAGGCGGGACAGCCCACAACATCACTGCCAAAGACTGCAAGTTCATGATGGATTTCCGCACGGTGCCGGACGAAACGCAGGCTGAATGGCGCGAGGCCTATATCGAACAGGTTCGCCAGGTCGAAGCACGTATGCAGGCCGTTCACCCCGATGCGCGTATCGAACTGTCTGAGCATTTCGCGATCCCGGGGCTGGTGCCTGAACAGGACGGAGAAGCCGAAGCTTTGGTGCGCGCCCTGACCGGGGACAACGCAAGCCACGTTGTCAGCTACGGGACCGAGGCGGGGCAGTTTCAGGAGGCCGGGTATTCAGCCGTGATCTGCGGTCCCGGCGATATCGCGCAGGCGCATCAGCCGAACGAGTTTATATCAATCGCGCAGTTCGATGCGGGGCACAAGTTTATGCAACGACTGGTTGAAAAGCTCGGCGCAGAGTAGCATTCAACACAGCATCAATTGTTCAGAGGAAGGTCTTGAGATGCCTGTCAAAAACAGACTTGCGGAAATGCACGGCGATATTGCCGCGTGGCGCCGCCATCTGCATGCGCATCCTGAATTGATGTATGACGTGCACGAAACCGCTGCTTTCGTTGTCGAGCGCCTCAAGGAGTTTGGTGTTGATGAGATCACTCCGGGAATTGGCAAGACCGGTGTCGTGGCCGTTATCCGGGGGCGGCAGGATACGACCGGGCGCGTGATCGGACTTCGTGCAGATATGGACGCATTGCCGATCGAAGAGGCGACGGGGTTGGATTATGCGTCGACCGTTTCGGGCAAGATGCACGCCTGCGGGCATGACGGGCATACCTCGATGCTGCTTGGGGCCGCCCAGTACTTGGCCGAAACGCGAAACTTCGATGGCACCGTGGTTCTGATTTTCCAGCCGGCAGAAGAAGGCGGCGCGGGTGGCTTGGCCATGTGTCAGGATGGTCTGATGGACCGCTGGGGCATTGATGAGGTCTATGGCATGCACAACATGCCGGGCTTGCCGGTGGGCGAATTCGCGATCCGACCCGGCGCATTGCTGGCCTCATCTGATGAATTCGAGATCACGATCACCGGCAAGGGCGGACACGCGGCTGCACCGCATGACGCGGTAGACACCACGCTGGTAGCCTCGCATATCGTTGTGTCGTTGCAATCCGTCGTGTCGCGCAACGTCGATCCGATCAAACGCGTGGTGCTGACTGTGGGCACGTTCGAAACGGACAGCGTCGCGTCGAACGTGATCGCGCATACCGTCCGTTTGCAGGGGACCGTCCGGACACTCGACCCAGAATACCGCGCGATTGCAGAAGAGCGCGTGCGCAGGATCGCCGAGGATACGGCCTCGGCCTTCGGCGCAAAGGCGGATGTCGTCTGGACGCCCGGCTATCCGGTTACGGTCAACTCCGAGGCTGAGACGGCGTACGCTGCCGAGGCGGCCGAGGCTGTGGCGGGCAGGGTCAACGACGGCACTGATCCGATCATGCCCTCGGAAGATTTTGCCTACATGCTTGAAGAACGGCCCGGAGCTTACATCTTTATCGGGAACGGGGACACGGCCATGTGCCATCACCCGGAATACAACTTTGACGACGACGCGATTCCCGCCGGTTGCAGTTGGTTTGCCGAGATTGTGGAACGACGATTGCCGGTCGCATAAATCAGGGAGAGTGCCATGCCGATCAAGAACCGCCTTGCAGAGATGCACGAAGAGATCACAGGCTGGCGGCGTGACATTCACCAACACCCGGAAATTCTGTACGACACGCACCGCACCAGCGCGCTGGTGGCGGAAAAGCTGAAGGAATTCGGCTGTGATGAGGTCGTGACAGGCATCGGTCGCACCGGAGTGGTCGGGGTCATTCGCGGCAAAAGCGACACGCAGGGCCGCGTGATTGGCCTGCGTGCCGACATGGATGCCCTGCCGATGCAGGAACAGACCGGGCTGGACTATGCCTCGAAGACACCTGGCGCGATGCATGCCTGCGGGCATGACGGGCATACCGCCATGGTTTTGGGAGCGGCAAAATACCTGTCTGAGACGCGCAATTTCGATGGCACCGCAATCGTTATCTTTCAGCCCGCCGAAGAGGGCGGGAATGGTGCCGAGGCCATGTGCAAGGACGGTCTGATGGATCGGTTCGGCATTCAGGAAGTCTATGCGATGCACAACGTACCGGGCCTGCCCACCGGGCAGTTCGCGATCCGTTCGGGCCCATTGCTGGCTGCGGCGGACGAATTTGACATCCATCTTGAAGGGCGCGGAGGTCACGCTGCGAAACCCCATGAGACGGTCGATACGACGGTGATGCTGTCGCAAATGATCGTGGCATTTCAAACGATCGTGTCGCGCAATGCGGATCCGATCCTGCAAGCCGTGCTGTCGGTGACGTCCGTTGAGACGTCTTCGACAGCGTTCAACGTGATCCCGCAATCGGCGCGGATACGCGGCACGGTCCGGACCCATTCCAACCAGATGCGTGATCTGATCGAACAGCGCCTCAAAGAGGTCGCCGAAGGGATTGCTGGAACATTCGGTGGTTCCGTGAACGTCAATTACACGCGTGGCGTTCCGGTGACGATCAACGCCGAAACTCAAACGGGATATGCGGCAGAAGCCGCGGTTTCGGTCGGGGGCAGCTGCATCGAGGCGCCGATGGTCATGGGGGGTGAGGATTTCTCGTTCATGCTGGAGGAACGGCCCGGAGCCTTCATCGTTCTGGGCAACGGTGACAGCGCCGGGTTGCACCACCCTGAATACAACTTCAACGACGAGATCATCCCGATCGGATGCTCATGGTTTGCAGAAATGGTCGAGCGCCGAATGCCGGCGGCTTGAACTGAATTAGGAGAGAGAAGACATGCCAGTCAAAAACCGCTTTGCCGAGTTGCAGGATGAGATCACCGCCTGGCGACGGGATCTGCACGAAAACCCGGAAATCCTGTTCGAAACGCACCGCACCAGCGCAATGGTGGCCGAGAAATTGCAGGAGTTCGGTTGCGATGAGGTCGTCACCGGCATCGGGCGCACCGGCGTTGTTGGCGTGATCAAGGGCAAATCGGACAGCAGCGGCAAGGTGATCGGTCTGCGGGCGGATATGGACGCGTTGCCGATTCATGAGGCGACGGGATTGGACTATGCCTCGAAAACACCGGGCGCGATGCATGCCTGCGGCCATGATGGCCACACGGCGATGCTTTTGGGTGCTGCGAAATACCTGTCGGAAACCCGAAACTTCGATGGCACGGTCGTTGTGATCTTCCAGCCTGCCGAAGAGGGCGGCGGCGGTGGTCGTGAAATGTGTGAAGATGGCATGATGGACCGCTGGAATATTCAGGAAGTCTACGGCATGCACAACTGGCCGGGACAACCTGTGGGCAAGTTCGCCATCCGTCCCGGTTCCTTCTTTGCCGCAACCGATCAGTTCGACATCACTTTTGAAGGGCGAGGTGGTCATGCGGCCAAGCCGCATGAAACAGTGGATACCACGGTTCTGGCTGCGCAGGCGGTGTTGGCGCTTCAGACCATTTCCTCGCGCAATGCCGATCCGATCGATCAGGTCGTGGTGTCGGTGACGTCGTTCGAGACCTCGTCGAAAGCGTTCAACGTGATCCCGCAAACCGTTCAGATCAAAGGAACCGTACGCACCATGAGCAAGGACATGCGGGATCTGGCCGAAAAGCGGATCAATGAGATCTGCAATGGAATCGCGGCCACGTTCGGAGGCACGGCAAACGTGACCTACATCCGCGGGTACCCGGTGATGGTGAACAGTGAAGAACAGACCGAGTTCGCCGCAGCTGTTGCCCGGTCGGTATCCGGCGATTGCGACGATGCGCCTTTGGTCATGGGAGGCGAGGACTTTGCCTTCATGCTGGAGGAACGTCCCGGGGCCTATATTCTAGTGGGTAACGGCGATACGGCCATGGTTCACCACCCGGAGTACAACTTCAACGATGAGGCGATTCCCGCCGGTTGCAGCTGGTGGGCAGAGATCGTTGAGCAGCGGATGCCGGCGGCCTGATCGGACGAGTGGGGGCTCTGCCCCCACACCCCCGGGGTATTTTCGGCCAGATGAAGAGGGATCCTGCACTTTCAAGTCAGGTTGAGCGAGCTGCACAGTGTTTCCACGACGGAGTCCAGCGCGTTGCTTTGGGTCTTGACGCAGGATTGGGCGGCGTTGCGGGCCTGGGTCAGGGCTTGGTCGTCTGAAAGCCAATGCTCGACCGCCGCAGAGAGATCCTTTTCGGTTCGAACCTCGATGGCGCCACCGGTTTTGATCAGCGGTGCGAATGTTTCTGCAAAATTGAAGTATCCGGGGCCGGTAATCACGGCGGCTCCGGCCTGTGCCGGTTCGAATGGGTTGTGACCGCCGATGTCTTTCAGGGAGCCGCCCAGGAACACGATGGGACACAGCGCGTACCATGTGCCGGTCTCGCCCAATGTATCTGCGACATATACCTGGGTTTCGGTTTTGATAGGGGAAGTTTCGGATCGGAACGCGGCGTTGAGATCGGAGGCTTCCAGTAGTTTGGCGATATCGCCGCGTCGCTCGGGGTGGCGCGGGATCAGCAACAGCAGCAGATCGGGCCAGCGTTCCAGAAGTGATTGGTGCGCGGCCAGAACGGTTTCCTCTTCACCGGCATGGGTTGAACTGGCGATCCACACAGGTCTGCCAGAAATCTGAGAACCGATGTCATCCAGCGTGCCGTGGTCTATGGGAAGGGGGTCTGACATGGCCTTGAGATTGGTGCCGGGCCGGACGCGGCCGGCAGGGGCACCCATGGCTGTCAGGTTGGCTGCGGTTTTGTCGTTCTGCGTCAGGAACAAGTTGAATTTGTTCAGAATGAACCGCGCCGTTTCGGGGCGTTTTTTCCAACCGGCAACAGACTTGTCCGACAGTCGTGCATTCAGAAGGGCCAGCTGAATGCCCCGTTTGGCGCTTTCGACGATCAATCGGGGCCAGATTTCGCTTTCGACGAAAACCCCGCCTTCTGGTTGCCAATGGTTCAGAAAGCGTCGGACCGGACCTGCCGTGTCAAGCGGCGGGTATTGATGCCGTGTGCGGGGCGGCAGGCGTTTTTCGATCAAAGCCGCTGAGGTCGGGGTGCCGGAGGTGATCAGAAACTCGGCTTCGGGCAGGCGGTCTGCGAGCCGTCTGATCAGGCTGAGGACCGAAAGGCTTTCGCCGACGCTGGCGGCATGGAACCAGATCAAACGCCCATTTGGCCTGGGCAGGCTGGCATGGCCAAGGCGTTCTTGTTGTCGCTTGACAGGTACGTTTGCTGCCCGCAGCTTGTTCCGCACGACCCGCCATACCAGGGGCGCGGCAAGAGACGTGAGGGCGCAGTACGCATGGTACAACGCCGTGGGGCGGCTGTCGTGATCCGGCATATCAGCCGCCTGTGTGACTCATGTGACGGCTCATCCGGCCATCGACGGCTTGGCGGGAATAGTCGAAGTCATGCCCTTTGGGCTTGAGATTTATGGCGGACCGGATCGCGTCTTCAAGCGGCTGTTCGGTATCGGGATGATCGCGCAGGGCGCCGCGCAGGTCGGCCATGTCTTCCTGACCCAGGCACATGTAAAGTTCGCCCGTGCAGGTCAGCCGGACCCTGTTGCAGCTTTCACAGAAATTGTGCGACAGCGGCGTTATGAAGCCTATTTTCTGGCCGGTTTCCTCGAGCCGCACGTAACGGGCCGGGCCACCGCTGCGTTCGGCGAGATCGGTGACCGAATAGTGGTTTTCGTATTCTTTCCGCACGTCTTTGAGCGACCAGTACTGATCCAGGCGGTCTTCGTTGCCGATATCACCCATCGGCATGACTTCGATCCAGGTCAGATCCATATCCCGCTGGGCGCACCATTCCGTGATTTTCGGAAGTTCGGGTTCATTGAACCCTTTCAGGGCGACGGCGTTGATCTTGATCCGCAGTCCAGCCTTTTGCGCGGCGTCAATTCCGTTCAAAACCTGTTTCAGGCGCCCCCAGCGTGTGACCTTGGCGAACTTGTCATCATCCAGAGTGTCCAGCGAGACATTCACCCGGCGCACACCGGCCGCATACAGATCATCGGAAAATCGGTGCAGTTGCGACCCATTGGTTGTCAGCGTCAGTTCCTTCAATGCACCGCTGTCCAGGTGGCGTGTCATCGAGTTGAAGAAAGTCATGATGTTGCGACGCACCAACGGCTCACCACCCGTAATGCGCAGCTTTTCGACCCCCATCCTGACGAAGGTCGAACACATCCGGTCCAGTTCCTCCAATGTCAGCAGGTCTTTTTTGGGCAGAAAGGTCATGTTCTCGGACATGCAATACACGCAGCGGAAGTCGCAGCGGTCCGTGACGGAGACGCGGAGATACGTGATGGCGCGGGCAAACGGGTCGATAAGCGGAGCTGTCATGATGTAATAGGTAAAGCTGGAACATGGCCGCGACAAGGGCGAACTGTGCTTTGCGCTGGAACAGGTGGGCGCGGGGCTGTAGGTTTCCGGCATGAAGAAAATACTTGTTTTGACATGCGCAATGACGGCCGGATGCGACGCCGTGCAGTCAACGACTGACCGAGTGTTCGGCGGGGGCGACACGCCCGTCCAGACGGTGCCTGACGCGGAAACTGGCACCGCAGTTGCCGAAGAGGTTCTGCAACCCGAACCGGTTTCCGCGCGCCCGAACTGGGTTGGGGCGAAAACCACCATCGCCGGGCTCGGGGATCCGACCTCTCCGGGGCGCTGGATGCAGACTCCGCTGGTGGACAGCGAAGTTACGGCGCGTGTCGTCGTGCCGCGAACCGGGGCGCAGGCCTATATCACATTGGTCCCGGTTTCCGGTCCGGACAGCAGCGGCAGTCGCTTGTCTCTGGACGCCATGAGGGCCCTGCTGGTGCCCCTCGACGAACTTGTCGAGCTTGAGGTCTATATGGACTGATTTTTCAGGTATTTGCCTGCCTCGCGGCGGGCAAATGGCTTCATGGCATCACCGTGCTGTTTCAGAAAGGCGATCACGCGTTCCGGGTCATGTTTGGACAGTTCGCGGAGCCACCAGGCGATGGATTTCTGAATGAACCAGTTGCGGTCCGGAACATATCCGGCAGCCCAGCCAAGGATGCGGTCACGGCGGCGCAGGTCGTCAGGCTTGGGGTGGTTCTGTTTGGTCCAGGGCAGGGTTGCGACCAAGGCTGCGCGCCGGGTCCACATGTGATCGGACCGGGTCCAATGCTCTACCTGATCCAGTCGGTCAGGATCTGCTGAAAGTCGCTTTTGCATCGCCATGCACGCGTGATCCGCAACGGCCCAGGCATCGAATTCCGGCAGCCAGCTTTGAAGCAAATTCCAAACCGCCGCATCCGGTCGGATGCGTGCCTGAGTCAAGAGTTTGGATGCAGCAAGTCGCCCCTCGTGGATGTTGCTTTGCCATAGCCCGTCCGCCAATTCGACCCGCGCCGGCACGTCCAGTTCTTTCCGCCACGCCTTGGTCAGGTCGTTGAGAACCGGGTTCGCGACGCCCAGATAGATGCGATCCGCCTTGTGGTAACTGGCCATCTGGGTCGCCCGCTCGGGGTCACCATGCGCTTTGATTTGATCGAGATATCCACTCAGCATCGGGCTCACTTTGGTACGCCGGTTGGCTTTCCATCAATCGTTTGGCCGTTCCTTTCCACCCAGTAGGTACGGATTTCCTCGTCTGATTTTCCATCCACCCATTTCTGCATCGTGTCGCGGTCGGATTGGAATTCCATGAAAGGCACGGCATAGCCGCAAGAGGTCTGCACCATGTCGATCGACTGGTCATAGATTTGCCGTGCGCTTCGGTGATTTGGGAACAGGCCGGCAAGGTCGTTCCATCCATCATCCCCGACATGCAGGCAACGTGCCGTGCCATAGGTGCGCAGGATCATCGGACGTGTGGTGAAGGAACACCACATCAGCGTCATCCTGTTGACCTGCAAAAGATGCCCCGCCGTTTCATTGCCACTGCCGGTCAGGTTCATCCAGACGATGCGGTTCGGCCCCAGTACCCGCAGCGAATCCATTCCCTTGGGGGAAATATTGACCCGACCTTCGGCCCCGGCGGTGCCGACGAAGAACATATGCTGGTCTTCGATGAACCTTTGATGCGCTTCATTAAGCTGCGGGAACTGCTTGGCCATAAATCACTCCACCGTGACCGACTTTGCCAGATTGCGCGGCTGATCCACATCCGTGCCCTTGGCAACAGCCGTGTGATAGGCCAGCAATTGCGCGGGAATCGAGTAGAGGATCGGTGCAAGGCTGGTGTGAACATGTGGCATGCGGATGCTGCTCCAGACACCGTCGCCGGCCTCGTCAATGCCATCATCATCAGAGACAAGGATCACTTTGCCCTTGCGCGCCATCACTTCCTGCATGTTCGAGACGGTCTTGTCGAAAACCGTGTCACGCGGGGCCATGACGACCACAGGCATATGCTTGTCGATCAGGGCGATGGGGCCGTGTTTCAACTCTCCCGACGCGTATCCTTCAGCGTGGATATAGCTGATTTCCTTCAGCTTCAGCGCGCCTTCCATTGCCAGCGGATACATCAGACCACGGCCCAGAAACAGGACGTCGCGCGCCTCGGACAGGCGTTGGGCGGCCTTGCGGATCGCCCGGTTCTGATCGAGTGCCGCGTTCAGCACGGTCGGCAACCCACGCAGCGCGGCGGCATGATCGGCGATGTCCTCATCCGTCAGCGTGCCCCGGTCTGCGGCAGCCTTGAGCGCCAGCATCAGCAGCACGCTCAACTGGCAGGTGAAGGCCTTGGTCGAGGCGACACCGATTTCGACACCGGCATGGATCGGCAAGGCGATATCGCTTTCCCGTGCAATCGAGCTTTCGGGCACGTTGACGACCGAAACGATCTTGTCTGCCTTGCCCTCGCAATAGCGCAACGCGGCCAGCGTGTCGGCGGTTTCGCCCGACTGGCTGACGAACAGCGCCAGTGTTCGGTCGGTGATCGGCGGTTCGCGATAGCGGAACTCGCTGGCGATATCGACTTCAACGGGCATCTTCGCCAGTTGCTCGAACCAGTATTTCGCGGTCAGGCAAGCGTAAAACGCGGTGCCGCAGGCCACCATGGTCAGACGGTCCAGTTTGCTGAAATCCAGATCCGTGTCCGGCAGGACCACGCGGTCGCCGCCCGTGGGCAGGTAGGACCGGATCGCCTCTGCCACGACAATGGGCTGTTCAGCGATTTCCTTGGCCATGAAATGCTTGTGCTCGCCCTTGTCCGCGCGTGCGTGATCCAGTTTGATCTTGCGCTTTTCCCGGTTTGCCAACTCACCGGCCTCGTTGCGGATTTCAAGTGACGTCCGGGTCAGAACCGCGCGGTCGCCTTCTTCCAGATATGTGATCTGGTTGGTCAGCGGGGCCAGGGCGATGGCGTCAGAGCCCACATACATCTCACCATCCCCATGGCCGATGGCCAGTGGTGATCCCTTGCGGGCCGCCACGATCAGGTCGTCCTCTCCGTCGAACAGAAAGGCCAGTGCAAACGCGCCTTCCAACTGGTCGATCGTCCTGAACGCGGCCTCAACCGGGGACAGGCCCGAGTTCAGGTGGTGTTCCGTCATGAGGGCAACCGTTTCCGTGTCGGTTTCGGTCTGGAAATCAACACCATGTTCGGCCAGTTCGGCCCTCAGGTCGCGATAGTTTTCGACGATGCCGTTATGAACGACGGCCACAGGACCCGCCTTGTGCGGATGTGCATTGTTGACCGATGGGGCACCATGTGTGGCCCAGCGGGTGTGGCCAATGCCGGATTTTCCGGGAAGAGGATCATGCACCAGAAGGTCGCTGAGATTGACCAGCTTGCCAACCGCGCGCCGCCGGCCCAATGCGCCGTCGTTGACGGTTGCAATCCCGGCGCTGTCATAGCCGCGATATTCCAGCCGTTTCAGGGCTTCTACCAGAATGGGGGCGGCCTCGTGCTGCCCCAAAACACCTACTATTCCACACATATCTCAGGCCTTTTTATCGCGGCGAGCCTTCTTCGCCTTCAACATGTCAAACAATTTACGCGCATATCCGGGCTTGTTTTCCTGCTTGGCGCGGGCCACGGCCAATGCCTCGGGGTCCACATCCCTGGTCACGACGGTGCCCGTCGCGGTCATCGCGCCGTCGCCCACAGTGACCGGGGCCACCAGCATGGTGTTCGAGCCGACAAAGACGTTCGCACCAATCGTGGTTTTATGCTTCATCACGCCGTCATAGTTGCAGGTGATCGTCCCTGCGCCGATGTTGGTCGCAGCGCCAACCGAAGCGTCTCCGATATAGCTGAGGTGATTGACCTTCGCGCCTTCGGCGATTTCGGCATTCTTGATCTCGACGAAATTGCCGACCCGCGTGTTTTCAGCGAGTTCGGCGCCGGGGCGCAGGCGCGCGTAGGGGCCGACGACAGCGCCCCGGCTGACATGGCAGCCCTCAAGATGCGAAAAGGCCCGGATCATCGAGCCGCTTTCAACCGTGACGCCCGGTCCGAACACCACATTCGGTTCGATCACCGTATCGCGCCCGACCACCGTATCCGCAGCCAGGTACACCGTCTCTGGGGCCATCAATGTGACGCCCAGGTCAAGAAGCTCAGCTCGCGCGCGCGCCTGAAACACGGCATCTGCGGCGGCCAGATCAGCGCGAGAGTTCACGCCCAGCGTCTGCGCCTCGTCGCACGCGACAGCGGTCACGTTCAGCCCACGGCGGCGCGCAATTTCAACCACGTCGGTCAGATAGTACTCGCCCGCAGCGTTGTCGTTTCCGACCTCGTCGATCAACGAAAACAGCAACTGCGCATTGCAGGCCAAAAGCCCTGAATTGCAGAAAGTTATGGATCGTTCTTCATCTGACGCATCTTTGAACTCGACAATGCGTTCCAGCACATCGCCATTCATGACCAGCCGGCCATAACGGGCAGGGTCGACCGCTTCAAAGCCAAGAATGACCAAGTCATTCCCGGACCGCGCCTCGATCATCCTTTCCAGCGTGTCGGGCTGCAAGAACGGGGTGTCGCCGTAAAGAACAACCACATCGCCATCGAAGCCGTTCAATGCGTTCCGGGCCTGGGCGACCGCATGGGCCGTACCCAACTGGTCTTCCTGAACGGCGATTTGCACATCTTCATCCTCGGCCATTGCGGCCTTTGCCACAGCTTCGGACCCGTGGCCGGTAACGATCACAGTACGTTCGGGCGACAGGACAGATCCGGCGCGCATCGCATGGATCAGCATCGGAACCTGAGCGATGGGATGCAGGACTTTGGGAAGATCCGAATTCATCCTGGTGCCTTTTCCGGCGGCAAGGATGACAAGGGCATTGCTCATGAAATCGTTTTCTCTTTGTGTTTTGTTGCCGTCCGTTTTATCCGCTGAGGTCAAAGGCGCAAGCCGTTCGGCCATCAAACAAGATTGCCGATTGAAACAGGACACGGCGAAAACCTGCCGAGCAAGGGGGCGAAATGCGCACCGTCATCTTCGATCTGGATGGTACTTTGGCGGATACATCCGGCGATTTGCTGGCTGCCGCGAACCATTGTTTCCGCGAGATGGGGCACGGGGATGTCCTGGTCCACGGTGCAGATTCAGGTATAGCGCTGCGAGGCGGACGCATGATGCTGACCCACGGGTTGAAACGTGTCGGGGCCTATGACGAGGATACGGTCCAGGCCTACTATCCGGTTCTGCTTGAAGCTTATGCTCGGGACATCGACACCCACACCAGTTTCTACCCCGGTGCACTACAGGCGGTCGAGATGCTGAGTGACGCGGGTTACGGTGTGGGCATTTGCACGAACAAACCGGAACATCTGGCCGAATTGTTGCTGACGCGCATGGGGGTGCGGGACCGTTTTGCATCTTTGGTCGGGGCCGATACGCTGCCGGTACGCAAACCGGACCCGGCGCCGCTGCGGGAAGCTGCGCGTCGAGCCGGGGGCGATCCGGACTGGTGCGTGCTGGTCGGAGATTCGGATACCGACCGCAACACCGCCAGGGCGGCGGGCGTTCCTTCCGTGCTGGTTACCTTCGGGCCATCGGGGGATGACATGGCGGCTTTGGAACCCGACGCCCTGCTGCACCATTTTGATGATTTGCCCGGCCTCGTGCCTGATCTGATCGGTGCGGCAGCCTGAAACCTTGACCGGACCCTTTCGGAGCCTCAGAACAAGATCATGACCGACATATTCTCTGGCAGCTTTACGCAGCAGGAACCCCTTCCGGAAGATGCAATCGAAGCGGCATTGGCCGTTCTGCGCCATGGGCGTCTGCATCGTTACAATGTCGTCCCCGGAGAGTTGGGGGAAACAGCCCTGCTGGAGCAGGAATTTGCGGCGCAGATGGGGGCAAAATACTGTCTGGCGGTTTCGTCTGGCGGTTACGCTCTGGCCACGGCCCTGCGTGCGGTTGGCGTGCAGCCCGGTGACCCGGTTTTGACAAATGCGTTTACGCTGGCGCCGGTCCCGGGGTCGATTGCCTCGGTCGGAGGGCGGGCAATTTTTGTCGGAGTGACGGAAGACCTGACCATTGATCTGGATGATCTTGAGGCCAAGCTGGATCAGGCGCGTGTGTTGATGCTCAGCCATATGCGCGGACATCTGTGTGACATGGACCGGCTGATGCAGATGTGTGACGCAGCCGGGGTGATCGTGATCGAGGATTGCGCACACACGATGGGTGCAGCCTGGCGCGGTCAGTTGTCGGGGCGGCAGGGCGCGATCGGGTGTTATTCCTGTCAGACCTACAAGCATGTCAATTCCGGCGAAGGGGGCTTGCTGGTCACCGATGACGAGGAACTGGCGGCCAAGGCCACGATGTTGTCGGGATCCTACATGTTGTATGAACGCCATCTTGCGGCGCCGGGGCCGGACGTGTTCGAACGGATCAAATATACCACGCCCAACGTCTCGGGCCGGATGGACAATTTGCGCGCGGCGATCCTGCGCCCGCAATTGCGGGATCTTGACCGACAGGTGGCCCGGTGGAACGAACGTTATCGCGAGATCGAAACCGGGTTGCGCGGCACTCCGGGTCTGACGATTGTCGAGCGGCCCGAGGCGGAAACCTATGTTGGGTCTTCGATCCAGTTCCTGCTGCTGGATTGGTCGCCTGAACGGATAGCCGAAGTCATCAGCCGTTGCGCGGCGCGTGGGGTTGAGCTGAAGTGGTTCGGCGGTGCCGAACCGACAGGTTTCACGTCGCGCTATGACAGTTGGCGGTATTTCGACAGCGAGCGGATGCCGGAAAGTGACCGCGTTCTGGCCGGCGTGATGGATATGCGCGTGCCTTTGACGTTTTCCCTGGAGGATTGTCGATTGATCGCACGGATCATCCGGGCCGAAGTGAGCGCGGTTTATCAGTCTTGACCAAGCGGAGTGCGCCTGCGGCGCACGCTCGATCTTTTGAAACGCCGCCCTTTTCGGGCGGCGTTTTCCGTTTCGGACGCGCTGTCACAAAGATTGACCGGCAGCAGATTCGCTGCTAGAGATTTATTGAACACTTGTTCATTAAAGCGGAGGGAAGACGCAGATGTTCATGGCCACGATGAAGTTTGATCTGGGTGAGGATGTGAATGCCCTGCGCGAGATGGTGCATCGCTGGGCGCAGGAGCGTGTCAAGCCGATGGCGGCCGAGATCGACGCCACGAATGCCTTTCCGAACGAGCTGTGGAAAGAAATGGGAGAGCTTGGTCTGTTGGGTGTCACCGTGCCGGAAGAGTACGGCGGTGCAGGCATGTCTTATCTGGCGCATACGATCGCCGTGGAAGAGGTTGCGCGTGCGTCGGCCTCGGTTTCCTTGTCATACGGGGCGCATTCCAACCTGTGCGTGAACCAGATCAAGTTGAACGGCAATGAAGAGCAGAAGCAGAAATACCTGCCGCGCCTGGTTTCCGGTGAGCATGTAGGGGCGCTGGCCATGTCAGAGCCCTCGGCCGGCTCGGATGTGGTGTCGATGAAACTGCGCGCCGAAAAGCGGAACGATCATTACCGCTTGAACGGCAATAAATACTGGATCACCAACGGGCCGGACGCGGATACTCTGGTGGTTTATGCCAAGACGGACCCCGATGCCGGATCGAAGGGCATTACCGCATTCCTGATCGAAAAAGAGATGAAGGGTTTTTCGACCTCGCCCCATTTCGACAAGTTGGGTATGCGCGGGTCGAACACGGCTGAGCTTATCTTTGAAGACGTCGAGGTGCCGTTCGAGAACGTGTTGGGCGAAGAGGGCAAGGGTGTTGCCGTGCTCATGTCCGGGCTGGATTATGAACGTGTCGTACTGGCAGGCATCGGGACCGGCATCATGGCCGCCTGTCTGGACGAAGTGATGCCTTATGTGGCCGAGCGCAAGCAGTTCGGCAAACCCATCGGTAGCTTTCAGTTGATGCAGGGCAAGATTGCCGACATGTACACCGCGATGAACTCGGCGCGGGCCTATGTCTATGAAGTCGCCAAAGCCTGTGACCGCGGTGACGTGACCCGGCAGGATGCGGCGGCGTGCTGCCTTTACGCGTCGGAACAGGCGATGGTTCAGGCCCATCAGGCGGTTCAGGCGCTGGGCGGGGCGGGCTTCCTGTCGGATGCGCCGGTCAGCCGGATTTTCCGGGATGCCAAGTTGATGGAAATCGGCGCAGGCACCAGCGAGATTCGCCGGATGCTGATCGGCCGCGAAATGATGAATGAAATGCTCTGAAAGAAAGAACGCCCTGCGGACGAGGAAACCGCAGGGCGTTTTGGAAACGGGATCAGAACCGATGGACGTAGGAAACACCGACCAGCCAGGGATCGATTTCCGCGGTGCCGATGGGGGCGCCGTTGAGCGAGACGTCCGAGTCAATGTCGAACCAGCGCACGTTCAGGCGGATCGCCCCGTTGTCGGTGACCATGTAATCCAGACCGGCCTGCAACGAGACGCCGAAGGAGTCATCGACCTTGATATTGCCCAGGGGCGATTGCTCGTCGAAGAAGATCGTATAGTTGAGACCGGCGCCGACATAGGGTTTCCAGGCGCTGTTGGTCGGGAAGTGATAGTTCAGCGACAGGGTGGGCGGCAGGTGCTTGACCGTGGCCGCGTCCGTACCGCCAAGGGAAACGGTGTGTTTGAACGGGGTCGCTGCCAGAAGCTCGATACCCAGGTTGTCGCGAATAAAGTATTCAGCAGTGAAGATCGGGCGGGTGTCCGCGTCGATCGTCGCTGCCGCACCGGCCAGCGTACCGTTGTCGGATTTCGGATCCAGATAGCCAACACCGATACCCAGCGTCCAATCCCCTTGCGACTGGGCCAAAGCCGGAGCCGCCAGTGCGACCAACGCGGTAGACAGTGTCAAAGCGGCGAGTTTCTTTGTCATATTCTTGCCTTTGGTTATGTTGATGCTCTTGGTTTTGCAAAGGCGGTGTCCGGCCACTCTGATCTGCATCAAGTTTGCGTGATGTGTCCGCCCAAGGTCAGGTCGCGAAGCATCAGAAAAACAAGGGGAATTCGCGTTGCTGCACGCTGAGCGCATACCGGGTTTGCGCTCAGGACGAGGCTGGGACATACCGGACCGGCTGAACATGGCGCAGCAATGTCTGAACCATCCGGGTGAACAGGTGGCGCTTGTTGATCTGACCGGATCAGGGCGGCGGCTGATAACCTATGGGCAACTGGCACAGATGGCTGATGGGATCGCCCGCGCCCTGCTGGCCCGCGTCCAGCCCGGTGATCGGGTCGGAGTGCTGCTGAGCCAGTCTCCCTGGTGTGCGGCAGCTCATTTGGCGATCTGGAAGATCGGCGCGATTTCGGTGCCCTTGTTCAAGTTGTTCAAGCAGGATGCGCTGCGATCGCGGGCGGGCGATGCAGGCGTTCAGATTGTGCTGACCGATGCCGAAGGGGTGGATTTGCTGGGCGATCTGGCTGAACCTCTGATCGCATCCGAAATTGGCGTGGCGGGTCCTGCGCTGCCCTATGCCGCGACCGGGCCCGAGGATCCTGCCGTATTGATCTACACCTCTGGTACAACCGGCAGCCCGAAAGGCGCACTGCACGGGCACCGGGTTCTGACCGGGCATTTTCCGGGCGTCTCGATCAGCCACAATCACCTGCGCGACGGAGACTGCCTGTGGACCCCGGCGGATTGGGCGTGGATCGGTGGGTTGTTCGATGTGCTGATGCCTGGCCTTGCGCTGGGCATCCCGGTTGTCGCGGCACGGCTTGAGAAGTTCTCTCCCGAAGCCTGCGCCGAGATCATTGCGCGGGGCGGGGTGCGGAATGTCTTCTTCCCACCAACAGCGCTGCGGATGCTCAAGGCTTCGGATCAGGCGATCCCCGGGCTGCGCTCGGTGGCGTCCGGCGGCGAGCCGCTGGGGGCCGAGATGCTGGCCTGGGGCCAATGTGCGTTTGGTCTGACGATCAACGAATTCTACGGTCAGACCGAATGCAACATGGTCGTATCCTCCTGCGCCGAGGATTTCCCCGTTCAACCCGGATGCATTGGGAAACCGGTGCCGGGGCATGAGGTTGCAGTGATCGACGACAACGGCAACCCGACCAGCGAGGAAGGCGATGTCGCCATCCGGCGCGGTTCGGCTTCGATGCTGCTGGAATACTGGAACAATCCGCAAGCGACGGCCGAGAAGTTCCGGGGCGACTGGCTGATCACCGGAGACCGCGGCGTGTGGGAGGGCGACTATCTGCGCTTTGTCGGTCGGGATGATGACGTGATTACCTCCGCCGGATACCGGATCGGCCCGGCCGAGATTGAGGACTGCCTGCTGACCCATCCGGCGGTGGCGACGGTTGGCGTGGTCGGCAAGCCTGACAAGCTGCGGACCGAGATCGTGAAAGCTTATGTGGTGTTGAAACCGGGGGCCGAGGCCACGGGTGCCGAGTTGCAGGAGTGGGTCAAGGACCGTCTGGCGCAGTATTCCTATCCGCGCGAGGTGGCGTTTCTGGAGGAGCTGCCGATGACGGTGACGGGGAAGGTGATCCGGAAGGAATTGAAGGTGCGGGCGGCGGGGGAGGTACATGAATGAAGCGACTGCTGACACTGTGTGTATTGACCTTTGGTGCTACCGCTCCGCTAGCTGCTGAGGAAACGATAGAAACGCTGGATGTCCCTACTTGGTTTGACGGTTGCACAGCGCTGTCCGGCACCCTCATAGCTAACGAAATGGATACTCGATGTATGTCTTCGGCATATGACTACTGCGAACTTGGACATCCGCCCGTGGAAAGGCGCGTTTGTATTGAGAAATTGAACGCTCATCTTCTGGCAAAAACCAAAGAAATCGCAGAGGGCTTGCCTGATCAAGTGGCAGGTTTGAGCGGCTTTGAGAAATGGTCTTACCCGCGTCGTTTGGAGAAATTCAGAAATGACGAATTCGATCCAGACTGTTCTCAAATGACAGAATTTATGTGTGAAACTTTCAATATCATAGTGCGATGGAGCGCCGCCAGAGATCTTGAACGATTGTCAAATGCGCCTAGAGGATCAGACGAAGAATGAAACTCACATCCAAAGCTTTGCCCGCCTCCGAGGGCTTCAAACAAAACCGCACCGCCCATCTCGACGCGCTGGCGCAAATCTCTGCGGCTGCCGAAGCCGCCCGCATGGGCGGTGGCGAGAAATCCCGCGCGCGGCATGAATCCCGTGGCAAGATGTTGCCCCGGCGGCGGGTGGCGAACCTGCTGGATCCGGGGTCTCCGTTCCTCGAAGTCGGGGCGACGGCGGCGCATGGGATGTATGGCGATGCCGCGCCTTGTGCCGGCGTCATCGCGGGGATTGGCCGGGTGCAGGGGCGTGAGGTCATGGTGGTGTGTAACGACGCCACCGTGAAGGGCGGCACCTACTATCCGATGACGGTCAAGAAACACCTCCGCGCGCAGGAGATCGCCGAGGAAAACCATCTGCCCTGCATCTATCTGGTCGACAGCGGTGGCGCGAACCTGCCCAATCAGGATGAGGTCTTTCCCGACCGCGATCACTTTGGCCGCATCTTCTATAACCAAGCGCGGATGAGCGCGAAGGGTATCCCTCAGATCGCTGTGGTCATGGGCTCTTGCACGGCCGGTGGGGCTTATGTGCCCGCGATGTCCGATGTGACGATCATCGTCAAGGAACAGGGCACGATCTTTCTGGCCGGCCCGCCTCTGGTCAAGGCCGCGACGGGCGAGGTCGTCAGCGCCGAAGATCTGGGCGGCGGCGATGTGCACACGCGCCTGTCCGGCGTCGCCGACTATCTGGCCGAGGATGATGCGCACGCGCTGGCTCTGGCCCGTCGGGCGGTTGGGTCACTCAATCGCCGCAAGCCGCAGACGGTGGACTGGGCCAGCCCCGAAGATCCGGCCTATGACCCCGAGGAAATCCTGGGCGTTGTCCCTGCTGATCTGCGCACGCCCTATGACATCCGTGAAGTGATTGCGCGTCTGGTCGATGGGTCTCGGTTCGACGAATTCAAACCGCGCTTCGGCGAAACGCTGGTCACGGGGTTTGCCCATGTCAAAGGCTGCCCGGTTGGGATCATCGCCAACAACGGCGTGCTGTTTTCCGAGGCGGCGCAGAAGGGTGCCCATTTCGTCGAGCTGTGTTCGCAACGCAAAATCCCGCTTGTGTTCCTGCAAAACATCACCGGGTTCATGGTCGGCAGGAAATACGAAAACGAAGGTATTGCGCGGCACGGGGCCAAGATGGTGACGGCGGTGGCGACGACCTCGGTGCCCAAGATCACCATGCTGGTCGGCGGCTCGTTCGGGGCCGGAAACTATGGCATGGCCGGTCGCGCCTATCAGCCGCGATTCCTGTGGACCTGGCCGAACTCGCGGATTTCGGTGATGGGTGGAGAGCAGGCCGCTGGCGTTCTGGCCACCGTCAAACGCGACGGGATAGAACGGCAGGGCGGCACGTGGTCCGCCGAAGAAGAGGCCGAGTTCAAACGCCCGACGCTGGAAATGTTCGAGGAACAGTCGCATCCGCTCTATGCCTCGGCGCGACTGTGGGATGACGGCATCATCGACCCGCGCAAAAGCCGCGACGTGCTGGCGCTGTCGTTGAACGCCGCGCTGAACGCTCCGATCGAGGAGACACGCTTCGGCGTGTTCAGGATGTAAAATGAGCGTGACTTTGAAAGACCTTATGGCCCGCTATCCAGGTGCGCAAACCTTCAAATTCGGCGACAACCCGGTGCTGAGTGCAGAGCTTCTGGCTTTGGTCCGTTCTGGCCGTAAAACAGCGACCTGCGATGCGCTCGGCAACTATCCGGACGGCAGCCCTGAAATGCCGAAGCCCGGTCGACGCGATATTGCGCTGAACTGGGATGACACACCGGCTTTGGTCATTGAAACCGTCGGTGTCTCGATCCAGCGCTATTGTGATGTGACCGAGGAATTCGCTTTGGCTGAAGGTGAGAATGAAACGCTTGAAGGATGGCGGGAAGATCATCGCCGTTATTTCCAACGAAACGGCGGCTTTGATCCTGAGATGAAACTCGTGTGCGAACGGTTCCGTCTCGTCGAAGATCTGGCAGTGGAAGGGTGAAAGACATGTTCAACAAAATCCTGATTGCCAACCGGGGCGAGATCGCCTGCCGGGTGATGGAGACAGCTCAGAAGATGGGCGTGTCCTGCGTTGCTGTCTATTCCGATGCGGACGCGGCGGCAAAGCATGTACAAATGGCGGACGAGGCGGTTCATATTGGCGGCCCCGCCCCGGCGGACAGTTATCTGAAGGGCGACGTCATCATTCAGGCCGCGCTGGATACCGGTGCACAGGCGATCCATCCGGGGTATGGCTTTCTGTCCGAGAACCCCGATTTCGTGGATGCCGTGCAGGCGGCGGGGCTCACGTTCATCGGCCCTTCGGCGGATGCGATCCGCAAGATGGGCCTCAAGGACGCGGCCAAGGTTCTGATGGAGAAGGCCGGCGTTCCGGTCGTACCCGGCTATCACGGCGACAATCAGGACCCCGAGCATCTGGCCGGTGCGGCGGATGCGATCGGCTATCCGGTTCTGATCAAGGCCGTTGCGGGCGGCGGCGGCAAGGGGATGCGCCTTGTTGAACGCCCTGAGGATTTCGCGACCGCGCTCGACAGCGCGCGGGGCGAGGCCCGGACCGCCTTCGGCAATGATGCCGTACTGGTCGAAAAATTCGTGGCCAAACCCCGCCATATCGAAGTGCAGGTGTTCGGCGATGGTACTCATGCCGTGCATCTGTTCGAACGCGACTGCTCGTTGCAGCGCCGCCATCAGAAGGTGATCGAAGAAGCCCCCGCCCCGGGCATGACGTCTGAGATGCGCGAGGCCATGGGTCAGGCCGGCGTGCGCGCCGCCGAGGCGATCGGCTATAAGGGCGCGGGCACGGTCGAGTTCATCGTCGATGCCTCTGACGGGCTGCGCCCCGACAGGTTCTGGTTCATGGAAATGAACACGCGCCTTCAGGTGGAGCACCCGGTGACAGAGGCCATCACGGGGATCGATCTGGTCGAGTGGCAGCTTCGCGTGGCCGCAGGCGAGAGCCTTCCCAAGAAGCAGGATGATCTTGCGATCTCGGGCCATGCGTTTGAGGCCCGGCTTTACGCCGAGGACGTTCCGAAAGGGTTCCTGCCCGCGACGGGAACGCTGACTCATCTGGTTTTCCCAGCCAATTGTCGCGCCGATAGCGGCGTTCGCGCCGGGGACACGATCAGCCCGTGGTACGACCCCATGATCGCCAAGGTGGTGGTGCATGGTTCGACACGTGCCGTTGCACTTGAGACGTTGAACCGGGTGCTGCAACAGACTGAAGTTGCGGGTACCGTTACCAATCTGGCTTTTCTCGGTGCGTTGACGCGTCACAAAGGATTTGCCTCGGGCGATGTCGATACGGGTCTGATCGGGCGGGACCTTGAAACGTTGGTACAGGAAGCCGAGCCGTCGGATGTTACCGCGGTTGCGGCGGCGATGACGGCACTGGACCTGGTGGATGTCGATCCGGAAACCGGGTTTTCGCTGTGGGCGCCGCTGCATCGCGCCGTGCAATTGTCCCGTCGTGACGACGTGCTGGATCTGGACGTGCAGGTCGACGGGCCGGATCGCCAAGTCTGGCAGATTGGCAAAAACTGCGTCGTTGCGGAACGCACCGCCGGGCGCTGGAAGTTGAACGGCGCGCCGATGCCTCGCGTTGCCGCACATAACGGGACCCTGACGGTTTTCACCGATTACGGTCAGAGCTTCGACGTCATCGACCCGCTGGACCGGGATGCCAGCGCGACCGGCGACACCAATGTGATCGAGGCGCCTATGCCCGGTCTGGTCAAGGCCGTCTTTGCCACAGCGGGACAAACCGTGCAGAAAGGCGATCGTCTGGCCATTTTGGAAGCGATGAAGATGGAGCATTCGCTGCTTGCGGCGCGGGACGGGATCGTTGCCGAAGTGCTGGTCGAGGATGGTTCGCAGGTCGAAGCCGGGGCTGCCCTGGTGAGGTTGGAGGAAGAAGCTTGACCTGTACCCGCGCAACGCGGCGTGCCAAGGTCAGACGATCTTTGCTTGAAACGACAACAATCCAGAAGAGGGGCGGACATGGGTGAGCTGGTCGAAATCTACGAGGTCGGGCCGCGCGACGGGCTGCAAAACGAAAAGCGCGAAATACCGGTCGCGGACAAGATCGCCTTGATCGACTGTCTCAGCCGTGCGGGGTTTCGCCGGATCGAAGTTGCAAGCTTCGTGTCCCCGAAATGGGTGCCGCAGATGGCGGGATCGGCTCAGGTGCTGGGCGGAATCACCCGAGTGGATGGGGTGCGCTATGCCGCGCTGACGCCGAACATGCATGGCTATGGTGACGCGCTGGCGGCCAAGGCGGACGAGATTGCCGTGTTCGCCTCGGCCTCCGAAGGATTCTCGAAAGCCAATATCAATGCCTCCATCGCCGAGTCGATCGAGCGGTTCACGCCGATTCTGGAGGCGGCGCGCCATATCGACCTGCCGGTTCGTGGCTATGTCTCATGCGTGACGGATTGCCCATACGACGGTCCGACGCCGCCGGAAAAAGTGGCTGAGGTTGCTGATCGGCTTTTTGCGCTGGGCTGTTACGAGGTTTCGCTGGGCGACACGATTGGGCAGGGAACTCCGGACAAGGTCGCGCATATGCTTCTGGCGGTGCGCGAAAGGGTTCCGGTGACGCGGCTGGCGGGGCATTTCCATGACACCAACGGGCGCGCGATCGACAACATCGATGCGGCATTGGCGCTGGGCGTGCGGGTGTTCGACGCGGCCGTGGGCGGGTTGGGCGGTTGCCCCTACGCACCGGGTGCGGCCGGAAACGTGGCCACCGAGGACGTTGCGGCACATTTGCAGCGGCTGGGATACGAAACCGGGCTGGATATCGACGTCATTGAAGAGGCCGCGCAGATGGCCAGGGCTTTGAGGGGCTGACATGTTTGAAACGATCACGATCTCGACGGATATGCGTGGTGTCGCGACGCTCACCCTGAACCGGCCGGAAAAACACAATGCCATGTCGGGGCAGATGATCACGGAATTGACCGAGGCCGCATCGCAACTTGGTCAGGATGACGCGGTCCGGGCGGTCGTTCTGGCCGCAGCGGGCAAGACGTTCTGTGCCGGCGGCGATCTGGGGTGGATGCAGGACCAGATGGCGGCCGACAAAAAAACGCGTTTTGTCGAGGCGCGCAAGCTGGCCGAGATGTTGCAGGCTCTGAACACGATGCCAAAGCCCCTGATCGGGGCGTTGCAGGGCAATGCCTTTGGGGGCGGGGTAGGCATGGCGGCCGTGTGCGATGTGGCGATCGGGGTCGACAGTCTGAAGATGGGGCTGACCGAAACGCGCCTGGGGCTGATCCCTGCAACAATTGGCCCCTATGTCATCGCCCGCATGGGCGAAGCCCGCGCGCGCCGGGTGTTCATGTCTGCCCGTTTGTTCGATGCGTCCGAGGCCGTTGATCTGGGCCTGCTGGCGAAAACCGTTTCGGCAGATCGGCTTTTGGACGCGGTTGAGGACGAAATTCGCCCCTATTTGTCTTGCGCGCCCGGGGCGGTTGCCTCTGCCAAGGCGCTGGTACGCGCTCTGGGTCCGCGCATCGACGATGCCGCGATCGATCAGACCATAGGCGAACTGGTCGAACGCTGGGAAACGCAAGAGGCACGCGAAGGGATCGCGGCGTTTTTTGAAAAACGAAAACCTGCATGGAATAAGTAGGTTTTACCAGGGTCCGCCACGCCAATGCCAAACGCCGGTGCTGCGATTCTATGCCGCGCTGTCAAGCGCAGGTTTGATCGCGAAGGGGGCTGTGTTCGGTTGACCCTCTGACCCCGCAGGGATAGAGAATGTCCAGTCAACACGCCAATTGACGGCGCACCCGACAAGATGCGTGCGCAGGAAAGGAGCTATTCGTGGAAGACCTGCTGCGGGAGTACCTCCCGATTCTGGTGTTTCTGGCCGTTGCCGTGGGCCTTGGGATCGTCTTGATCCTGGCCGCCGTCGTACTGGCCGTCCGCAATCCCGACCCCGAAAAGGTCAGCGCATATGAATGTGGTTTCAATGCCTTCGACGATGCGCGGATGAAATTCGACGTCCGATTCTATCTGGTCTCGATTCTATTCATCATCTTCGATCTTGAAATTGCCTTCCTGTTTCCCTGGGCCGTGGGCTTCAAGGACATCAGCGATGTCGGGTTCTGGTCCATGATGGTGTTCCTGGGCGTTCTGACCATCGGCTTTGCCTATGAATGGAAGAAAGGGGCCTTGGAATGGGAGTGATGACGGGTGCCAACACTGCCGGTGTCGACAAGGAGGTCGCCACCCAGGCCCTGAACGCCGAGTTGCAGGACAAAGGTTTTCTGCTGACCTCGACCGAAGACATCATCAACTGGGCCCGTACCGGTTCGTTGCACTGGATGACTTTTGGCCTGGCCTGCTGCGCGGTCGAAATGATGCACACCTCGATGCCACGTTATGATGCGGAACGGTTCGGCATCGCACCCCGGGCGTCCCCGCGCCAGTCTGATGTGATGATCGTGGCGGGAACACTGACCAACAAGATGGCCCCGGCGTTGCGGAAGGTGTATGATCAGATGCCCGAGCCGCGCTATGTGATCTCGATGGGGTCCTGCGCGAATGGCGGTGGGTATTACCACTATTCCTATTCCGTCGTACGTGGCTGTGACCGGGTTGTTCCGGTGGACATCTACGTGCCCGGCTGCCCTCCGACTGCTGAGGCATTGCTTTACGGGCTGATGCAGTTGCAACGCAAAATCCGCCGTACCGGCACAATTGTCCGCTGAGGAGAGATCTGATGAGCGAAGAACTCAAGGAACTCGGCACGCAGTTGGAGCTGAAACGGACTGATTGCGTCCTGTCATGGGACGTGACCCACGGCGAACTGAACGTGGACGTGGCTCCGTCGAATCTTGTGGAATTCGTCGAATTCCTGAAATCTGATCGCAGCTGCCAGTTTTCGACGCTGGTGGATATCACCGGCGTGGATTACCCCGAACGCGCCAAACGGTTCGATGTGGTGTATCACTTCCTGTCGATGTACCAGAACCAGCGTATCCGGCTGCGGGTCTCGATCCGTGAAGAAGACATGGTACCGTCGATCGTTGACGTGCACCCCTCGGCCAACTGGTTCGAGCGTGAGGTGTTCGACATGTTCGGCATCCTGTTCTCGGGCCACCCGGACCTGCGGCGCATCCTGACCGACTATGGGTTCCGCGGGTATCCGCTGCGCAAGGATTTCCCGACTACAGGTTATACCGAGGTCCGCTATGACGAGGCGCAGAAACGCGTGGTCTACGAACCCGTCAGCCTGGTGCAGGAATACCGTCAGTTCGATTTCATGTCCCCGTGGGAGGGTGCGAACTACATTCTGCCGGGGGATGAGAAACAGGGGACAGAATAATGGATGGCATCTGGTGGTTGATCCTGTCTGCGCTGACCATCATTCCGATGGTGAAGATTTTGCCGTTCTTCGGGATCAACAAATACTGGTGCCTGCTGTGTCTGGTTCCCTTTGGCACGATCGCCCTGCTGTGGTGGGTCGGGCTGAAACTGCAAGAGTTGGAGCGCCGCTGAGATGATGGGTGAGTTGATCATTCTGGGCGCGTTGGGGGTTCTGCTGGCCGGGGCCGCAGCCAAGGCCGCCGAGGCGGAAAAGGTTCGGGTTCGGGCCGAAGCGAAAAAGAAACGAGGGCGTTGATGGACGGCTCAAGATACGATGACGGCAGCACGGACGCGCTGAGCGGAGAACAGAAGATCCGCAATTTCAACATCAATTTCGGCCCGCAACACCCTGCGGCGCACGGGGTTCTGCGCCTTGTGCTTGAGTTGGACGGGGAGATCGTCGAGCGTTGCGATCCGCATATCGGCCTGCTGCACCGTGGCACCGAAAAGTTGATGGAAAGCCGGACCTATCTGCAGAACCTGCCGTATTTCGACCGACTGGATTACGTGGCGCCGATGAACCAGGAACATGCCTGGTGTCTTGCCATCGAAAAGCTGACCGGTGTCGAGGTGCCGCGTCGCGGCTCGCTGATCCGGGTACTGTATTCCGAAATCGGGCGCATCCTGAACCACCTGCTGAACGTGACCACGCAGGCCATGGATGTGGGCGCGCTGACCCCGCCGCTCTGGGGTTTTGAAGAGCGTGAAAAGCTGATGGTGTTCTATGAGCGCGCCTGTGGTGCCCGCCTGCACGCGGCCTATTTCCGCCCCGGCGGTGTGCATCAGGACCTGCCGCCGGAACTGCTGGACGATATCGAGGCGTGGAGCCACGAATTCCCTGCCGTTCTGGACGATATTGATGGTCTGCTGACCGAAAACCGCATCTTCAAACAGCGTAACGCCGATATTGGCGTCGTGACCGAGGATGACATCCAGAAATACGGCTTCTCTGGTGTGATGGTGCGCGGTTCGGGCCTTGCATGGGACTTGCGCCGCGCGCAGCCCTATGAATGCTATGATGAGTTTGAGTTCCAGATCCCCGTCGGCAAGAACGGTGACTGCTATGACCGCTATCTCGTCCGTATGGAAGAGATGCGCCAGTCGCTGCTGATCATCCGTCAGGCCATCGCCAAAATCCGCGACTGCCCCGGTGATGTTCTGGCAAGGGGCAAGATCACCCCGCCGAAACGATCCGATATGAAGACCTCGATGGAAAGCCTGATCCATCACTTCAAGCTGTACACTGAAGGCTTCCACGTTCCCGCAGGCGAAGTTTACGCCGCCGTCGAAGCCCCCAAGGGCGAGTTCGGCGTCTATCTGGTTGCCGACGGCACCAACAAGCCCTACCGCGCTAAACTGCGCGCGCCCGGTTTCCTGCACCTGCAAGCCATGGACCACGTCGCCAAGGGCCACCAACTGGCCGACGTCGCCGCCATCATTGGCACCATGGACGTCGTATTTGGAGAGATTGACCGCTAATGCTCCGCCGTCTTCACCCCGAACAACCCGATAGTTTCGCCTTCACCGCTGCCAACCGGCAATGGGCCGAAGCGCAGATCACCAAGTACCCCGAGGGCCGTCAGGCCAGCGCGGTCATTCCGCTGCTGTGGCGTGCGCAGGAACAAGAGGGCTGGCTATCCCGCCCAGCAATTGAATCCGTCGCCGACATGCTGGGCATGGCCTATATCCGGGTGCTCGAAGTTGCATCCTTCTACTTCATGTTCCAGCTGCAACCGGTTGGGTCCGTTGCGCATATTCAGGTCTGTGGCACCACGTCCTGCATGATCTGCGGGGCCGAGGACCTGATCGCGGTCTGCCGCGAAAAGATCGCGCCCAAGCCGCACCAACTGTCGGCGGACGGCAAGCTGAGCTGGGAAGAGGTTGAATGCCTGGGTTCCTGCACCAACGCGCCGATGGCACAGATCGGTAAAGACTATTACGAGGACCTGACCGCCGAGAGCTTCGGCAGGATTCTCGATGATCTGGTGGCGGGCAAGGTGCCGACGCCCGGCCCTCAAAACGGACGTTACGCGGCCGAGCCGTTGAAAGGGCTTTCCAGCCTGTCCGAATATGAAGCCGGCAAGCCGAAATACAACGCAAGCGTCGCACTGGCGACCGATCTGGGCGACACGGTCAAGCGCATCGACGGGACCGAAGTTCCGATCCTGACACCGTGGCTTGGCAAGGATGGCAAGCAGGCGGGTGCGTCGGCTGCTGCGAAACCTCCGAAGGCGCCTGAGGCTCCGAAACCGGCTGTGAAACAAGCGGCCGAGGCGAAAGCCAAACCAGTTGCGAAAGACGTTGAAGCCAAACCCACGGACGTCAAAGAGGATCAGCCCGAGACCCTGACCGCTGCACGCGACGGCAAGGCAGATGACCTGAAGCTGTTGAAAGGCGTCGGTCCCAAGCTGGAGCAGACGCTGAACGAGCTGGGTTTCTATCACTACGACCAGATCGCTGCCTGGACGCCCGAACATGTGGCGTGGGTTGATGCGCGCCTGAAGTTCAAGGGCAGGATCGAACGCGATGGATGGATCGAGCAGGCGACCAAGCTTGCGGCGGGCGAAGAAACCGAATTTGCCAAACGTGCCAAATCTGAGGGCACGTACGAAGACTAGACGGGTGCCCAACCGGGGCATCGGGGGAAGATGGACAAGAACAAGGAACAGGCCATAGCCCGCAAGGGCCGACATATCGGAGTGGTCATCGCTGTGACCATGCTGATCTGGCTTGCAATGAACCTGTTTATTGGCCCCGCGCTGGGTTTGACGACCCGGCACGCTTTGCTGTTTGATCTCGCGGCTCTGGCTGCGTTCATCTATGCGGGCATCAACATTTTTCAACTCTGGCGCATGCGTCAGGACAGCTGAAGGTAACACGCGATGCTGAAGGATCAGGACCGGATCTTTACCAACATCTACGGGATGCATGAACGCACGCTGAAGGGTGCGCAGGCCCGCGGGCATTGGGACGGCACAGCTGGCCTGATCGATAAAGGTCGCGACTGGATCATTCAGACGATGAAGGATTCCGGTCTGCGTGGTCGCGGCGGCGCAGGCTTTCCAACCGGTCTGAAATGGTCGTTCATGCCCAAGGAAAGCGACGGACGCCCGTCCTATCTGGTGGTCAACGCGGACGAATCCGAACCCGGCACCTGCAAAGACCGCGAGATCATGCGCCATGATCCGCATACGCTGATCGAGGGCTGCCTGATCGCGTCTTTCGCCATGAACGCCCACACCTGCTATATCTACCTGCGCGGTGAGTACATCCGCGAACGCGAGGCGTTGCAGGCCGCGATTGACGAGGCCTATGACGCGGGTCTGCTGGGCAAGAACGCTGCCGGTTCGGGCTGGGATTTCGATATCTTGCTGCACCATGGGGCAGGGGCCTATATCTGTGGTGAGGAAACCGCCCTGATTGAAAGCCTCGAAGGTAAAAAGGGCATGCCGCGGATGAAGCCGCCGTTCCCCGCAGGTGCGGGGTTGTATGGCTGCCCGACGACCGTGAACAACGTCGAATCCATCGCTGTCGTGCCCACGATCCTGCGTCGTGGGGCGGATTGGTTCGCTGGCTTCGGTCGCCAGAACAACGCGGGCACCAAGCTGTTTGCAATTTCAGGCCATGTGAACTCCCCCTGCGTCGTGGAAGAGGCGATGTCGATTTCCTTCGAGGAGCTGATCGAGACCCATTGCGGCGGCATTCGCGGCGGCTGGGACAATCTGCTGGCGGTGATTCCCGGTGGATCCTCGGTTCCGTGTGTGCGCGGTGAGAACATGCGCGACGCGATCATGGATTTCGATTATCTGCGCAACGATCTGGGCTCCGGCCTTGGAACGGCGGCGGTGATCGTGATGGACAAGTCAACCGACATCATCAAGGCGATCTGGCGCCTGTCGAAATTCTACAAACACGAAAGCTGCGGCCAGTGCACGCCCTGCCGCGAAGGCACCGGCTGGATGATGCGGGTCATGGACCGTCTGGTGCGCGGCGAAGCTGAACTGGAAGAGATCGACATGCTGTTTGACGTGACAAAACAGGTCGAGGGTCACACGATCTGCGCGCTTGGCGATGCGGCAGCCTGGCCGATTCAGGGCTTGATCCGCAATTTCCGAGAAGAAATCGAAGACCGCATCAAGGCTCAGAAATCGGGCCGTATGGGTGCGATGGCGGCGGAGTGAACGGGATGGACATGTTTGCAGAATACAGCCACGCGATTTCATCGGTTGTGCTTTTCACACTGGTGGTTCTGTTCCTGGCCCCGTTTTCAGCTTTGGCCAAGCAGGGCAAGGGCCTCGCGCCGGGGGCGACCCCTGAGCAGGATTATTCTGACAAGGCCTATCGTCTGAACCGGGCCTATCTGAACGGAACGGAAACGCTTCCGGCGTTTGTGGCCGTTGTGACCGCGGCGGTTTTGCTGGGCGTCAGCCCGTTCTGGGTCAATCTCCTGGCGTCTGTCGCTTTGGTTGCGCGGTTGGTGATGCTGGTGGTGCACATCAATGGCATAGGTAAGCCAAACAGTGGCTTGCGGTCCGTGCTGTATGTATTGGGCTGGGCCTGCATGCTTGTGATTGGGCTTATGGCATTGGTGGCGGCGTTCTGATGGCGACCCGGCAGACGAGAACACTAAGAGGGATAGTATGACGGCCCCAAAAACCCTTGTAGTCCTGCTGGCACTGGCAAGCGTGTCCGCCTGCGGCATCATCAAGCCGTCGGAAGATCGTCTTCTGTTCGATGGGAAGTCGTTCAAGGCGAAGGCGAAGCCGGTCGACAAGAAAGCATCGCCTACGGACTTTACCGTTGTGGTGAAAGGCGCGTCTGCGTCCTTGGACGGCGCGCGAGAAGCCGGGCGTCATGAAGGGACCAAGTTCTGTGTGCAGAATTTCGGGTCTTCGCGGATCGATTGGAAGGTGGGGCCGGATACCGAACCGCAAAACCTGCGCATCATTGATGATCAATTGACCTTCGCGGGAAAATGCCAACGGCCATGACGCGCGGTTTTGCATATCACGACATGGATCGCGGGCCGCTATTGCCTAGCAAGACCGGACCAGTTCGTTTTGGAACTTCCAAAACGAAAGGAAAACCCATGTCTTTTGCAAAGACACTCACCCTGGCCGCCTTGATCACGTTTCCCGCCGTCGCAGAAGCAAAGCCGCCCTTGAGGGATGTCAAAGAGATCGACGATGAACTCTATTACATCGCCATCGCAAATGAAATTTCGGAATATTGCCCCTCGATCAGCGGGCGGCGATTGAAAGCGATCAGTGTGATGTGGGGGCTGCGCTCCAAAGCGAACAAACTGGGGTATTCGGACAGTGAAATCCGCTCATATGTCGACTCGGATACCGAGAAAGACCGGATGCGCGCCAAGGGCGAGGCGTATCTGGCTTCGAATGGCGTGACCTATGACAACCCCAACACATTCTGCACTCTGGGGCAGAAAGAAATCCAAAGAAACAGCGCCATTGGCGTTTATTTGAGGGCGAATTGAGAGCCATGTCTGACCTCCGCAAGATCAATATCGACGGACAGGAAATCGAAGTCGATGGCGCGATGACCCTGATCCAGGCTTGTGAACAAGCCGGGGTCGAAGTGCCGCGCTTTTGTTATCACGAGCGTCTGTCGATTGCTGGCAATTGCCGGATGTGCCTGGTCGAGGTCGTCGGCGGACCGCCGAAACCCGCGGCGTCGTGCGCGATGCAGGTGCGTGATCTGCGTCCGGGGCCTGAAGGGCAACCCCCGGAGGTCAAGACGAACTCTCCCATGGTCAAAAAGGCCCGCGAAGGCGTGATGGAGTTCCTGCTGATCAACCACCCTCTGGATTGCCCGATCTGCGATCAGGGTGGTGAATGCGACCTTCAGGATCAGGCGATGGCGTATGGCATGTCCGGATCCCGTTTCAAGGAAGCAAAGCGGGCGGTCGATGACCTGGATCTTGGCCCGCTTGTGGGCACGGCGATGACCCGCTGCATCAGCTGCACACGCTGCGTGCGCTTCACCACCGAAGTTGCCGGGATAACTCAGATGGGTCAGACCGGTCGCGGTGAGGATGCCGAGATCACCTCGTATCTCAACCAGACGCTGGATTCGAATTTGCAGGGCAACATCATCGATCTGTGCCCGGTCGGGGCGCTGACCTCCAAGCCGTATGCCTTCACCGCGCGTCCGTGGGAGTTGACCAAAACCGAAAGCATCGATGTGATGGATGCGTTGGGATCGAACATACGCATCGATACCAAAGGCCGTGAAGTCATGCGTTTCCTGCCGCGCAATCATGACGGCGTGAACGAGGAATGGATCAGCGACAAGACACGTTTCGTCTGGGATGGCCTGCGCCGTCAGCGTTTGGACAAGCCCTATGTCCGCGAAAACGGCAAGCTGCGCCCGGCCTCATGGCCCGAGGCGCTGACCAGGGCCGCAGAGGCGCTGAAGGGCGCCGAGAAACCTGCCGGTATCGTGGGCGATCTGGCTCCGGTCGAGGCGGCGTTTGCGCTGAAACAGATGATCGAAGGGCAGGGTGGTGTTGTCGAATGCCGTACCGATGGCGCAAAGCTTCCGGCGGGCAATCGTGGCGCTTACGCGGGCACTGCCGCGATTGAAGATATCGACACCGCGGAACGCATCCTGCTGATCGGGACAAACCCACGTGACGAAGCGCCTGTCCTGAACGCGCGCATCCGCAAAGCGTGGGCGCATGGCGCCGAAGTCGCTTTGGTCGGTCCTGCGGTCGATCTGACATATGACTACCACCATGTTGGCGATGATCGAACAGCGCTGCAAAAGGTCGTCGACATGGGCGGAGATGACGAGATCAAGAGCAAACGTTCGTTGGTCATCATCGGGCAGGGCGCTTTGCAGGAATCGGACGGCGCCGCCGTGCTGGCTGCTGCGCAAGCCATCGCGGCCAATACGGAAAGTGGTCTGATCGTTTTGCACACTGCGGCGTCGCGCGTCGGTGCGATGGATGTGGGTGCCACGAACGAAGGCGGAATGGACGCGATCAGCGCAGCGGATGTGATCTATAACCTAGGCGCGGACGAGGTCGAGATCGGCGAAGGCGCCTTTGTGATCTATCAGGGCAGCCATGGTGATCGTGGCGCGCACCGCGCCGATGTGATCCTGCCAGGCGCGGCCTATACCGAAGAAAACGGCCTGTTCGTAAATACCGAAGGCCGACCGCAACTGGCGATGCGGGCCGGGTTTGCTCCGGGTGAGGCGAAAGAAAACTGGGCTATCCTGCGCGCCTTGTCCGCCGAATTGAACGCAACGCTACCGTATGACACGCTGGCACAATTGCGCACGGCGTTGATCGAGGCGGTTCCGCATCTGGCCCGCATCGACGAAGTGATCGAGAACGACGTGAAAGCTCTCGATGCCGGTACTTTGGGCAACGCAACTTTCCGCTATGCGATCAAGGACTTCTACCTGACCAACCCGATCGCACGGGCTTCACAGCTTATGGCCGAGTTGTCGGCACTGGCACAGGCCCGCAAATCCGAGAAGATCGCGGCGGAATGACCCAGACGTTTTTCATATCGCAGATCGGCGCATCCGGTGCCGGGCGGCAGTTGGCCGCGCCTTGTTTGCGTGTGAAACCGAATATTAAGGGTGGCGAAATGGCGGCAGATGCTGTTTACACCAACGCGCCGACCCAGCCGCAGTTTGCGCAGGCTTCTGGCCTTTGCATCGCGCGCGGAAAACGGAATACCCACGGTGTGAGGACCAATGGCTGAATTCTTTAACACCCCAGGCGGAATAGCCATCATCATTCTGGCGCAAGTGCTTGCCGTTGTTGCCTTTGTGATGATTTCACTGTTGTTCCTTGTTTACGGAGACCGCAAGATCTGGGCCGCTGTCCAGATGCGCCGCGGCCCCAACGTGGTGGGCGTCTACGGCCTGCTGCAATCGGTGGCGGATGCCCTGAAATATGTGGTGAAAGAGGTGGTCATCCCCGCGGGCGCCGACCGGACGGTCTTTATCCTCGCACCGCTGACATCCTTCGTTCTGGCGATGATCGCCTGGGCGGTGATCCCGTTCAACGATGGCTGGGTTCTGTCGGATATCAACGTTGCGATCCTCTATGTATTCGCGGTGTCCTCTCTTGAGGTTTATGGCGTGATCATGGGCGGTTGGGCGTCGAACTCAAAGTACCCGTTCCTGGGCTCGCTGCGCTCGGCCGCGCAGATGATCTCCTACGAGGTTTCGATCGGCCTGATCATCATCGGCGTGATCATCTCGACCGGGTCGATGAATTTCGGTGACATCGTGCGCGCTCAGGATGGGTCGTTCGGGTTCTTCAGCTGGTATTGGCTGCCGCATTTCCCGATGGTGTTCCTGTTCTTCATCTCGGCCCTGGCCGAAACCAACCGACCCCCGTTTGACCTGCCCGAGGCGGAATCGGAACTGGTCGCCGGTTACCAGGTCGAATACTCGGCCACGCCTTTCCTGCTGTTCATGGCAGGCGAATACATCGCCATCTTCCTGATGTGCGCGCTGACTTCACTGCTGTTCTTCGGCGGCTGGCTGTCGCCGATTCCGGGCCTGCCCGATGGCGTGCTTTGGATGGTTGCCAAGATGGCGTTCTTCTTCTTCATCTTCGCAATGGTCAAGGCGATCACGCCCCGCTACCGCTATGACCAGCTGATGCGGCTGGGCTGGAAGGTCTTCCTGCCGTTCTCGCTGGCTTGGGTGGTTTTCGTGGCCTTTGCGGCGAAATTCGACTGGTTCTGGGGCGCGTTTGCGCGTTGGAGCGTAGGAGGCTGATATGACCCAAATCGACTATACCCGCGCTGCCAAATACTTCCTTCTGCAAGACTTCTGGGTCGGCATGAAGCTGGGGCTGAAGTACTTCTTCGCCCCAAAGGCCACCGTGAACTATCCGCACGAAAAGGGGCCTCTGTCCCCACGGTTCCGCGGCGAACACGCCCTGCGCCGTTACCCGAATGGCGAGGAACGCTGCATCGCCTGCAAATTGTGCGAGGCAGTCTGCCCGGCGCAAGCGATCACAATCGACGCCGAACCGCGCGAAGACGGCAGCCGCCGCACCACGCGCTATGACATCGACATGACCAAATGCATCTATTGCGGTTTCTGCCAGGAGGCCTGCCCGGTCGATGCCATTGTCGAAGGCCCGAATTTCGAATTCGCCACGGAAACCCGGGAAGAGCTATTCTACGACAAGGAAAAACTGCTGGATAACGGTGAACGCTGGGAAGCCGAGATTGCCCGCAATCTGGAAATGGACGCGCCGTACAGATGACTGACAGCCCGACAAATCCGTTCGAGCTGATGATGAAGCAGGCTCAGGACATGGCCAAGGCGATGAATCCGGCGATGGAGAATTTCTCGCCCAAGGGTTTCGAGGCGCTGTGGCCGACCATGCCGAAAGAGGTCATGGAGATGATGTTCGGCAACACCGTCAACACCGACGGGCTTGATGCCAAAACCCGCCTGCTGCTGACGCTGGCCGGGCTGACCTGTCAGGGCGCTCAGGCGGATGCGGCTGTGCGTCAGACCGTGCGCCACGCACTGGAGGCGGGTGCCAAGAAACAAGAGATCGTGGAAACGATCGGTCAGATGTCGGTCTTTGCCGGCATCCCGGCCATGACCCGCGCGCTGGATCTGGCGCAAGAGGTCATGGGCGACAACGAGGATGAGGATCAATGACCGTCTTTGCCTTCTACCTGTTTGCCATCAGCGCCATCACCGGCGGGCTGTTCACGGTGATCAGCCGCCAGCCGGTGCACTCGGTGCTGTGGCTGATCCTGTCCTTCCTGTCTTCGGCGGGGCTGTTCGTGCTGCTGGGGGCCGAGTTCGTGGCGATGCTGCTGATCATCGTGTATGTGGGCGCGGTCGCGGTTCTGTTCCTGTTTGTGGTGATGATGCTGGACGTGGACTTTGCCGAGCTGAAGGCCGAAATGGCGCGTTATATGCCGCTGGCCCTGCTGATCGGTCTGGTCATCCTGATGCAGTTCGTCATGGCCTTTGGGGCATGGGACAGCGCGCAGGGTGCGGCGGCCAATCTGGCTCAGCCGGTCCCGGCAGATCGCCACAACACCGAGGCGCTGGGTGTCATCCTTTACGATCAATACTTCCTTCTGTTCCAATTGGCGGGTCTGATCCTGCTGGTGGCCATGATCGGCGCCATTGTTTTGACACTGCGCCACCGTCAGGACATCAAGCGTCAGGACATCATCGGCCAGATGATGCGTGACCCGGCCAAGGCGATGGAGTTGAAGGACGTGAAACCGGGGCAGGGGTTGTGAAGCACAAGTTTTCAAAAATTGTTGCTGCAATAGGCTGCCTTGCTTCGCTTTCGACAGGTGCGATGGCCTGTGAAAGTGCGCCGCAAAACGAAGGCTTCAAGATAAAAAAGGTTCTGCCTGATTGCAGTTTTCGAAATGGCGGCAGAGGGCAATTTGCGATTTTCGGCGGCAAGCCTGTTGTCGACATTGGCAATGGGCGTGTTGGGCAACGTATACACAGTGGCGAAGGCTGCAGCCCGGATGAAAGCCTTTTCTTTATGAACTGTGCTGACGGAACGGGCATCGTCGTGGAAGGGTTGCATTACTCTTCGGAAATCGCGGGCTATGCACCGAGTTCCATTGATCTCATCCAAAAGCCACTTGGAGCAATTGGGCTGACATCCGAAACAACGGTTTCCAACGTTGAAGAGGTTGCGACCAAAAACCGGTACACGTTTACCAAAGAAGTCAGAGATTTCTTTGGTCGTTCCGAAAACCACAAGCGCATCGACTACACCTGCGGCTGCAAACTCTACTACCCCGACTCGCCAGGAGCGAAGCTATGATCGGACTTGAACACTATCTTACGGTCGCGGCGACGCTGTTCGTCATCGGCATCTTCGGTCTCTTCCTGAACCGCAAGAACGTCATCATCCTGCTGATGAGCATCGAATTGATGCTGCTGGCGGTGAATATCAACCTCGTGGCGTTTTCCAGCTTCCTCGGCGATCTGGTCGGGCAGGTGTTCACCCTGTTCGTGCTGACCGTTGCGGCGGCCGAGGCGGCGATTGGTCTGGCCATTCTGGTCTGCTTCTTCCGCAACCGCGGCACCATCGCGGTTGAAGACGTCAATATGATGAAGGGGTAAGGGATCATGGAAACCACAATCCTCTTTGCCCCGCTCGTGGGCGCGCTGATCTGCGGCTTTGGCTGGAAGTTCATAGGCGAGAAAGCGGCCATGTGGACGGCCACGGGCCTGCTGTTTCTGGCCTGTCTGCTGTCGTGGCTCGTGTTCTTCACCTTCGACGGCCACACCCAGCAGATCGAGATCATGCGCTGGATCGAAAGCGGATCGCTCTCGACCTCGTGGGCCATTCGTCTGGACCGGCTGACCGCCATCATGCTGATCGTGGTCACCACGGTTTCGGCGCTCGTGCACCTCTATTCCTTCGGCTACATGGATCACGACCCGCAATGGCGCGAAGGCGAGAGCTATAAGCCGCGTTTCTTTGCCTATCTGTCCTTCTTTACCTTTGCCATGCTGATGCTGGTGACGGCGGACAACCTGGTGCAGATGTTCTTTGGCTGGGAGGGCGTGGGTGTCGCATCCTACCTGCTGATCGGCTTCTACTATCGCAAGCCTTCGGCAAATGCGGCGGCGATGAAGGCCTTCATCGTGAACCGTGTGGGTGACTTTGGCTTTGCGCTGGGCATCTTTGCGCTGTTCTTCCTGACCGACAGCATCAACTTTTCGGACATTTTCGCATCGGCACCCGCTCTTGCAGAAGAAAAGCTGCATTTCCTGTGGGGCGAATGGACCGCCGTCGAAGTCATCTGTGTTCTGTTGTTCATCGGCGCGATGGGTAAATCGGCGCAGTTGATCCTGCACACCTGGTTGCCCGACGCGATGGAAGGCCCGACGCCCGTGTCGGCCCTGATCCACGCCGCGACCATGGTGACGGCGGGCGTGTTCCTCGTCTGCCGCATGTCTCCGCTGATGGAATTCGCGCCGGGCGCGACCGGGTTCATCACCTTCCTTGGGGCTTCGACAGCGTTCTTTGCGGCAACCGTGGGTCTGGTGCAGACCGATATCAAGCGCGTCATTGCGTATTCGACCTGTTCCCAGCTGGGATACATGTTCGTTGCCGCCGGTGTCGGCATGTACTCGGCGGCCATGTTCCACCTGCTGACGCACGCTTTCTTCAAGGCGCTGTTGTTCCTTGGCGCGGGGTCGGTGATCCACGCCATGCATCACGAGCAGGAGATGACGGAGTACGGCGGTCTGCGCAAAAAGATACCTTACACCTTCTGGGCGATGATGATCGGTACGCTGGCCATCACGGGTGTCGGCATTCCGCTTACCACAATCGGTTTTGCCGGGTTCCTGTCCAAGGACGCCATTATCGAAAGCGCCTATGCGGGCGGAACCGGCTATGCCTTCTGGATGCTGGTGATCGCGGCGATGTTCACCTCGTTCTACAGCTGGCGTCTGATTTTCCTGACCTTCTACGGCACACCACGCGGGGACAAGCATACGCATGACCACGCACATGAAAGCCCGATGACCATGCTGGTGCCGCTGGGCGTTCTGTCGCTGGGTGCGGTGTTTGCCGGGATGATCTGGTATGGCAATTTCTTTGGCCATGCGGACAAGGTCGGCAAGTTCTACGGTATTCCGGTGGCAGAAGCGTCAGAACACGCCGAGGCCGGTGATCATGCTGCGGCGGATGCTTCGCACGGTGAAGACAGCCATGCCGATGAAAGCCACGCGGCTGACAGCCATGCCGACAATGCAGAACATGGCGAGAAAGACGCGCATGGCGGTGACCATCATTATGTGTTCGCGGGCAAGCCGGGTGAGGGTGCTCTCTATATGGCACCAGACAACCATGTTCTGGACGACGCGCACGCCGCGCCGAAATGGGTCAAGTTTTCGCCGTTCGCTGCCATGTTGCTTGGCTTTGTGGTCGCGTACTGGTTCTACATCGTGAATACGTCGCTACCGGCACGTCTGGCCGCCAACCAGCGTCCTCTGTACCTGTTCCTGCTGAACAAATGGTACTTTGACGAGATTTACGATGCGATCTTCGTCAAACCCACCGTCGCGCTTGGCCGCTTCCTGTGGAAACGCGGTGACGGCAATACAATCGATGGCTTCCTGAACGGAGTAGCAATGGGCGTTGTTCCCTTCTTCACCCGCCTCGCCGGCAAGGCGCAGACCGGGTACATCTTTACCTATGCCTTCTGGATGGTGCTGGGCATCGCGGCCCTTGTGACCTGGATGTCGATCGGCGGAGGGGCCCACTAATGGACTATATCCTTTCGATCGTCACGTTTATCCCCGCCTTCGCCGCAGGCATTCTGGCCTTGTTCCTACAGGGTGACGATGCAGCGGCACAGCGGAACGCCAAGTGGACTGCTCTGCTGGCCACCACTGTGACCTTCCTGGTTTCCATCGGCATCTATACAGGCTTTGACCCGTCGAACCCCGGCTTCCAGATGGTGGAAGAGGGTGAGTGGCTGATGGGCCTCAAGTACAAGATGGGTGTTGATGGCATCAGTGTTCTGTTCGTCCTGCTGACCACCTTCATCATGCCGCTGACCATCCTGGCCAGCTGGAATGTCACGGATCGCGTCAAGGAATATATGGTTGCCTTCCTGCTGCTGGAAACGCTGATGCTGGGCGTCTTCATGGCGCTTGATCTGGTGCTGTTCTACCTGTTCTTCGAAGCGGGCCTGATCCCGATGTTCCTGATCATCGGGATCTGGGGTGGCAAGGATCGGATCTACGCCAGCTTCAAGTTCTTCCTCTACACCTTCCTTGGCTCGGTCCTGATGCTGGTGGCCATGGTTGCAATGTATGCCGATGCAGGCACCACGGACATTGCCGCGCTGATGACGCACCAGTTCTCGTCCGAGGGCTTCAGCGTGCTGGGTATCTATGTTGTCGGCGGCATGCAGACCCTGATGTTCCTGGCCTTCTTTGCCTCTTTCGCGGTGAAAATGCCGATGTGGCCGGTGCATACCTGGTTGCCGGACGCCCACGTTCAGGCGCCCACGGCGGGCTCGGTCGTACTGGCGGCGATCCTTTTGAAAATGGGCGGCTATGGCTTCCTGCGGTTCAGCCTGCCGATGTTCCCGGTGGGTTCGGCCGTGATGACCGATCTGGTGCTGTGGATGTCTGCCATCGCGGTTGTCTATACCTCGCTGGTGGCGCTAGTGCAGGAGGATATGAAAAAGCTGATCGCGTATTCCTCGGTCGCGCATATGGGCTTTGTGACCATGGGCATCTTTGCTGCGAACCAGCAGGGCATTGACGGAGCGATCTTCCAGATGCTCAGCCACGGGTTCATCTCGGCCGCGCTCTTCCTCTGTGTCGGCGTGATCTATGACCGGATGCACACCCGCGATATCGAGGCTTATGGCGGTCTGGTGATCCGGATGCCTGCATACGCGCTGGTCTTCATGTTGTTTACCATGGCCAATGTCGGCCTGCCGGGTACATCCGGGTTCATCGGCGAATTCCTGACCCTGATGGGCGCGTTCCAGGTCAACACCTGGGTAACGGCGGTGGCCGCGACCGGTGTGATCTTCTCGGCGGCTTATGCGCTGTGGCTCTACCGCCGGGTCGTGTTTGGCGATCTGATCAAGGAAAGCCTCAAGGCGATGACCGACATGAGCACGCGCGAGCGGTTGATCTTCGCCCCGCTGATCGTGATGACCATCCTGCTGGGTGTCTACCCGTCGCTGGTGACCGATGTGATCGGGCAATCCACAGCGGCGCTGATTTCGAACTATGACACGGCTCTGGCCGCGGCTGAGGCTGCGACTCAGACAGCCGCTTCGCATTAAGGGAGCTTTGGAGACATGATCCAGGCTGATCTGACAATTATCCTGCCGGAAATCGTTCTGGCGCTTTATGCGATGGCGGCGCTGCTGGGGGCTGTCTATACGACAAAGGACGGGCTGGCGCCTCTGCTGGTCTGGACCACGGCAGGTCTTATGGCCCTTCTGGCAATCTGGATTGCAACTCAGGGTGAAGGTACAAACGTCGCCTTCAACGGCATGTTCGTCGATGACGGCTTTGCCCGCTTTGCCAAGGTTGCCATCCTGCTGTCGGCGGGTGCCGTTCTGGTCATGAGCCAGGAATACATGGCGCGCCGTGATCTGCTGCGATTTGAATACCCGTTGCTGGTGGCACTGGCCGCCGTGGGTATGATGATGATGGTCAGCGCGGGGGATCTGATGTCCCTGTATATGGGCCTCGAGCTGCAATCGCTGTCTCTCTATGTCGTGGCGGCACTGCGTCGTGACAGTGCAAAATCGACCGAGGCAGGTCTGAAGTATTTCGTGCTGGGTGCGCTGAGCTCGGGTCTGCTGCTTTATGGTGCGTCGCTGGTCTATGGCTTCACCGGTACCACGTTGTTCTCGGGCATCATCCAGACAGTTCACCACGGCGATGTTTCGCTGGGTCTGCTGTTTGGCCTGATCTTCCTGATCTCGGGTCTGGCCTTCAAGGTCTCGGCTGTTCCGTTTCATATGTGGACACCGGACGTTTACGAAGGTTCGCCTACGCCGATCACGGCCTTCTTTGCCACGGCGCCCAAGGTTGCGGCGATGGCGTTGTTCGCGCGCCTGTTGCATGACGCGTTCGGCGGCATTGTCAAAGACTGGCAGCAAGTGATTGTCCTGCTATCTGTCCTGTCGATGTTGCTGGGGGCCGTGGCCGCGATCGGGCAGCGCGATATCAAGCGTCTGATGGCGTTTTCGTCCATCGCCCACATGGGCTATGCGCTGATTGGCCTGGCCGCCGGCACCGAGCTGGGTATCAAGGCGATGCTGATGTATCTGGCCATCTACGTGACCATGAATATCGGCACCTTCGCCTTCATTCTGATGATGGAACGTGACGGTAAACCCATCACCGACATTGACGCTCTGCGCCAGTATTCAAAACGTGATCCGGGCAAGGCGCTGGCGGTGCTGATCCTGATGTTCAGCCTTGCGGGCGTACCTCCGATGCTTGGTTTCTTTGCGAAATTCGGCGTCTGGCAGGCCGGTGTCAGTGCTGGTTTGACTGGGCTTGTGATCGTCTCGGCCATCGCTTCGGTCATCGGGGCCTTCTATTACCTGCGGATCGTGTTCTACATGTATTTTGGGGCCGAGAACGAAGAGCCGATCGAAACCCGGTCGACCCCTGTTCTGTGGGTGGCATTGATGGGGTCTGCGGCCCTGATGCTGATCGGTATCTTCTATCAGTTCGGCGTCGAGGGCGCGGCAGCAGCCGCGGCGGCCACGCTTGTCAACTGATCGTATTGCACAACCGGAAAGAGGGGCTCGGTCGCGCGACCGGGCCTTTTTGATATGACAAAATGGCCCCAAGGCTATGGCCTGCACGAGGTGCAGGAAGTCGACAGTACGCTGAACGAAGCGGCACGGATTGCTCCGAATGCGCGTGGTCCCGTCTGGATCATGGCGCATCATCAGACGGCCGCGCGTGGGCGGCGCGGGCGAAGCTGGGCCAACCCGATGGGCAACCTGGCGGCGACCTTGCTGATGCGTCCTCAGGGCGCGCCGGAACAGGCGGCCTTGCGCAGTTTCGTGGCGGCGCTGGCACTTTTTGACGCGTGTGTCGCCGTTACCGGGCGGGCTGCCGGACTGTCGCTGAAATGGCCCAATGACGTGCTGCTGAACGGTGGCAAGCTTGCCGGTATCCTTTTGGAAAGCACGGGGCAGGGGCGTGGTGTCGCGCATCTGTCCATCGGCATCGGAGTAAATCTGGCCAATGCCCCGGATGCCGACGCGGTAGAGCCCGGCGCGCTCCGCCCCGTTTCACTTTTGTCGGAAACCGGTGCGCATGTCTCGCCCGAGGACTTTTTGACTGAACTGGCCGCAGCCTACGCCAACTACGAAACCCAATTCGTTACCTATGGGTTCGAACCGATCCGCACCGCCTGGCTGTCCCGCGCGGCCCGGTTGGGCGAGGTCATCACCGCGCGGACCGGAACGTCAGAAACGGTTGGGACCTTCGAAACGGTGGACGCAAGCGGTAACCTTGTCTTAAACACCGCCAAGGGCCGCGTGAGCATTCCTGCGGCGGATGTCTTTTTCTGAGAGGGGCGCAGATGCTTCTGGCCATCGATTGCGGCAATACCAATACCGTTTTCTCGATCTGGGACGGTGAGGAATTCCTGTGCACCCTGCGCACCTCGACCCACCATGCGCGCACGGCAGACGCGTATTTCACCTGGTATTCGACGCTGGTGAAGCATTACGGGATCGAAGCGGACATCACCGACGTGATCATCGCCTCGACCGTGCCGCGTGTGGTGTTCAACCTGCGCATCTTCGCCGATCGCTTTTTTGGCTGCCGACCATTGGTCGTGGGTAAACCCGATTGCCTGTTGCCTGTCCCGCCGCGTGTGGATGAAGGCACGGTGCCCGGTCCGGATCGACTGGCCAATGCGGTTGGCGCTTTTGATCGTCATGGCGGCAATGTGGTTGTCGTGGATTTCGGCACTGCAACGAATTTCGACGTCGTCGCTGCCGATGGTGCCTATGTGGGTGGCATAATCGCCCCGGGCGTAAACCTGAGCCTTGAGGCCCTGCACCAGGGCGCGGCAGCACTGCCGCATATCGATATCACCCGACCGGACAAGGTGATCGGAACGAATACGGTTGGTTGTATCCAGTCGGGCGTGTATTGGGGATATTCCGGTCTGATCGAGGGGCTGATCGCCCGGATCAAGGACGAATACGGAATGCCGATGAAAGTCGTTGGCACCGGAGGGCTGGCCCCCTTGTTCGATCAGGCCGACGTGGGGTTCGACGCAATCGAAGATGATCTGACGATGCACGGGCTGACCGTGATCCATCGCTACAACAAGGATAATGGCTCCGTATGAGCAGTGAAAGATTGATCTACCTGCCGCTGGGTGGCGCGGGCGAAATTGGCATGAACGCCTATGTCTATGGCTATGGTGAACCGGGGAAGGAACGCCTGATCCTTGTGGATCTGGGGGTGACGTTTCCCGATATGGATACAACGCCGGGCGTTGACCTTATCTATGCCGATATCTCATGGCTGAAAGAGCGTGCCGACCGGCTGGACGGTGTTTTCATCACGCACGCCCATGAAGACCATGTCGGCGCCGTAGCCCATTGTTACGAAGCCTTGGGTGCGCCGGTCTATGCGCGTGCCTTCACGGCCAATATCGCGCGCCGCAAGATGGAAGAACACGCGCACCCGACCGAGGCGGTGACGACCGTTTCCGCCTGGCCTGAACAGGTGTCCGTCGGGCCGTTCACCGTTGGCTTCCTTCCGGTTTCGCACTCGATTCCCGAAAGTGCCGCATTGGTCATCGATACACCCGCGGGGCGTGTCGTGCATTCGGGCGACTTCAAGCTCGATGCGGCCCCAGTCGTGGGCGAGGCTTTTGATCCTGACCTGTGGGCCGAGGTCGCCAAGCCCGGCGTCAAGGCGCTGGTCTGTGACAGTACGAACGTGTTTTCGACCCATCCGGGACGTTCAGAATCCGAAGTTGGCCCCGAGATCGTCAAGCTGGTCGAAGGCGCGGAAGGCATGGTCGTGGCAACCACCTTTGCCTCAAACGTCGCGCGGGTCAAAACGCTGGCCGAAGCGGGTGCACAGGCCGGGCGTTCCGTCGTTCTGCTGGGTCGCGCGATGCGCAGGATGATCGAAGCCGCGACCGAAACCGGTATTCTTGCGGATTTTCCAAAGGTGATCAGCGCCGAGGAAGCTCTGGACCTTCCGCGTCAGAACCTGATGCTGATCGTGACCGGCAGCCAGGGGGAACGCCGTGCTGCCAGCGCCCAACTGGCCCGTGGCAAATACCGCGGTCTGGAACTGGCCGAGGGCGATCTGTTCCTGTTTTCCTCGAAAACCATTCCCGGTAACGAGCGGGGCGTGATCTTCATCATGAACCAGCTCAGCGAAAAGGGTGTGGATGTCGTCGATGACAGTTCGGGCCTCTATCATGTCTCAGGCCATGCGAACCGGCCGGATCTTGAGAAAGTGCACGCACTGACCGACCCGCAAATTGTTATCCCGATGCATGGTGAGCACCGCCATCTGCGCGAACACGTCAAACTGGCTGAGCAAGGCGGCAGAACCGGAGTGCTGGCGGTGAACGGCACCATGCTGGATCTCAGCGGCAATGCGCCTGTGGTCGTCGACTATGTTGAAACCGGTCGCACATATCTGGACGGCACCGTGAAGATCGGTGCCCTTGACGGCGTGGTGCGGGATCGTATCCGCATGGCTTTGAACGGCCATGTTACGGTGACGGTGGTTCTGGACGAAGAAGACGAACCGCTGGGCGAGCCGTGGTGCGACACCATGGGGTTGCCCGAAACCGGCACGTCCCGTGCGGCGTTGGTCGAAGTGCTGGAAGAGGATCTGAACCAGTTCCTGATGCGGGCCGCTGCCAAGACCCTGCGCGATGACGACAAGCTGGAAGAAGAAATGCGGCGCATCGTGCGGCAGACAGCCAAAGCCGAAATTGGCAAAAAGCCCGAAGTGACGGTGGTGGTCAGCCGGATGCGGTGAAACCGATCCCTCAGTCGTGGGTTGGCATCGGATAGCCCCTGAGACGCAGGAACAGGTTGGCTTCTTCGTTGTTTTTGTAGAATGGAACCGACGATGGCGGCTCGGGGGACGTAACCCGGGCTGCTATTTCCGCCAGAACGACCTCGGTGATAAACGGCAGATCCAGATCCCGTGCCCGATCCAGTTGCACCCATTGCAGGTGCGACAGTTCATCCGAGGCGTGACTGAAATCATCCACATCACCTTGCAGGGTTTCGGCGTCGACCAGAAAGAACCGCGCATCGAACCGGCGGGGACGGCCCGGAGGAGTTACGGCGCGGAAGACGAACTGAAGCGCAGCCGCAGTTGGCAGGTAACCCAATGCGGCAAAGCTTTGCCAATCGTCAGGAACATGACCGGGCCATGTGCCCGGCTGGCCAAGAACAAGACCGGTTTCTTCCCAAAGTTCACGTATGGCGGCAGCGGCGAGGGCGCGTTGAATCCCCGGCTCGGCCTGTTCGCCCAAACGTTCAAAGCACAGATCCGGCAATTCCGTTGCCAATGGAACATCCGCGTCAGCCGGATCAACCGCGCCACCGGGAAAGACGAACTTGTTCGGCATGAACGCCGCCTTGGACCCGCGTTGCCCCATAAGGATCGAGGGGTTTGTCCATCTGTCCCGCAGCACGATAACCGTCGCTGCGTCCCGGATGGCGGTTTTGTCGGGTGTCATGTCCAAACTGATCAACTGGTTCGGTTCACGCGGATTTTTCAAAGCCATGCATGCGACGCGCCCATTGATACGCCACCACGGCACCTTTCAGGCGCGGCAACAGGAACAGGGACAGGGCAACGCAGGCGATGGAGAAGCCAATGGCCATTGTCCACGGATCGGGCCGCCAATGCACGTACGACACGTGCAGAGCCGGCGCCAGCAGATGGCCGACCAGCAGGATTGTCAGGTAGGCAGGCCCGTCATCAGCGCGATGATGAAACAGTTCCTGCCCGCAGTTCGAGCAGGAGTCATTGACCTTGAGATAGCTGTGCAACAGTTTGCCTTCCCCGCAGTTGGGGCATTTGCAGCGAAAACCCTTGACCAGGGCGGGCCATGTCTCACGCTCATCTTCAGAGGTCGTCTCGATCGTCTGATCCGTCATAATGTAACTCGCGCATTAATCTTTTGCGGATAATGGGCCTGATCGTGAAATTTTAAAAGGGGGGTGCGTCGCTTTGCAACGTCTGCCCGACACGTCGACTTGGGGCGATTCCGAAACTTTAAAAATTATATCGACTTCAGCGACGGAATTCCTGGCGCAGCCCGTTTGAATGGGTATGAGCGGCGGCACTCGGGCCGCGTCAACAAAAGGAAACGGAAATGAAAAACGTTACATTCATCTCGGCCATTGTCATGTCGGCGGTTGCGATTACCGGTACTTCTGTTCTGGCCGCTGGTCCGGGTGGCCGCGAGCCGGTGTCCTTTCAGGAACTGGACGCCAATGGCGATGGTCAGGTGACGCAACAGGAGATGGAGGCGCACCGCACCGCGCGTTTCACCGAGGCAGACACAAATGGGGATGGACAGCTGAGCCAGGAAGAAATGCAGGCCGCTGCCCAAAAGAAAGCAAGCGATCGGGTTGCCAGGATGTTCGAAAACAACGACGCGAACAAAGATGGCTTCCTCAGCCAGGATGAGTTGCCGAAACCGCGCCGGGCTGCCAAGATGTTTGATCGGATGGATGCGGACAACAGTGGCGGAATCTCGGAACAGGAATTTGCCGATGCCAAGGACCGGATGGGACGGCACCAAAAGAAAAAGCATCACAAGTCGAACGCAAGCGATAACTGATGCAGGATGGAGGACCTGACCTCCCACCCACAAGACGCTCGCGGTACGGATTGCGCCGCGAGCACTCTCAGCGACGATGCGTTGCTGAGGCAATTCGCCGACGGCGAGGCGGGGGCCGCGCGCATCCTGACCGATCGTTTGGGGCCACGCTGTTACTCGGTTGCACTGCGCATGTTGGGTAATCGGGCCGAGGCGGAAGACGTGACGCAGGATGCGATGATGCGGTTGTGGCAGATGGCGCCGAATTGGGTGTCGGGTCAGGCCAAGGTTTCGACCTGGCTGTACCGGGTGACGTTGAACCTGTGCGTGGACATAAGGCGCAAGAAGACACCCGACAGGTTGTCGGACGTTCCCGAACCTGAAGACGGCAAGGCCAGCGTGGTTGACCGTATGCAGGATGAGGCGCGCAAGGATGCCTTGCAGTCGGCTCTGGCCGAGCTGCCCGAGCGGCAGCGACAAGCGGTCGTGCTGCGCCATATTGAAGAGCTGCCCAACCCCGAAATTGCCGGGATCATGGGCATTTCGGTAGAAGCAGTTGAAAGCCTGACCGCAAGAGGCAAGCGCAGCCTGACCGCGATTTTGGCCGGACGACGTGAAGAACTGGGGTATGAAAATGGCGGATGAAGACCTGCAACTGGATCATTTGTTTGCACGGGCACAGCGGCAGCGACCGGCACTGCCGGACGATCTTGCCGTGCGAATCCAGATGGATGCTGAAACTGTTCGCCTCGGTCGCCTTGCGCCTGCGCCGCGCCCGAAACCTTCGATATGGAACAGGTTGATAAGCAATGTAGGGGGATGGCAGGGCCTTGGCGGGCTTGTCGCCGCAAGTTCTGCGGGTGTCTGGATCGGGTTTTCCGCACCAGCCTTTCTGCCGGACCCGGCCAACCTGTTGGCGTCGGAGGAGACATCCTTCCTCGTGGCCGACCTTGGATTTGACTCGAGTTTTCTGGAGAGCACGGAATGAACGCTGATCCCAAGCCCAAACGCAGGTGGGTTCCTGTCGTCCTGGTCCTGTCACTGGCGCTGAACCTGCTGGTTGTCGGTGTCGCTGTTGGAACGGTATTGCGCCTCAAAGGTGGGGATCATGCCAAATCACCGCCCGGCTTCGGCCCCGCGTTGTACCGGGCCCTTCCCAAGGATGATCGAAAGGCTATGCGGGGCGAGCTGACGGGCCTGCACAAAAAAGGGTCCAAGGGTCGCGCTCAGGATTTTGAAGCGCTCAGTCAGGCTTTGCGCGCAACGCCCTTCGACCCGGTCGCCGTTCAGGTTCTGTTGCAACAACAAGCACAGGCCACTGCCGATTTGCAGCAGGCTTTGCAAACGCAATGGCTGGCACGTGTGACCGCCATGAGCGATGATGAACGGCAGGCCTATGCAGACCGATTGCAGGAGGTCGTCAAACGCGGGCCGCATGGGCACAAGAAAAAAGACTGAACAGATCAGGCGGCACTTTGCCTGATACTCACCTGATTGCGCCCTGCTTTCTTCGCAGCATAAAGCGCTTTATCCGCGGACTTGATCAGGTTTGCCACGCTTTCGGCCGCACAGTCTTGCCGGGTAAAACCGGCCTGAGACAACTTCAACCCGATACTGACCGTCACATCAACCTGTGCCCCATGGTCCGGTAACAGGAACGGGGACTGGCAGATGCTGTCACAAACGATTTCGGCCAGGTTCAACGCCTGTTTGGGCGACACATCCGGTACCCCGATCATGAACTCTTCACCCCCGATGCGAGCGACAAAGCCACGGGATCCCAAGGCATTTTGCATTCGTTCCGCCGCTTGCGTCAAAACGTAATCGCCGCTTGCATGGCCATGGCCATCATTGATTGCCTTGAAGTGATCCAGATCGGCCAGCATGATGGCAAAACTGCGCCCCGTTCTGGCGGATTGGCGCGCGATCTGATCCAGCGCGCGCATGGCGTAGCGGCGATTGTGCAGCCCGGTCAACGGGTCGATCCAGGATTCCGCGATACCCCTTTTGAGAGAGACCCGCATCTGATCCAGCCGCGCCTTGCGGGCAATCTGGTTTTCAAGCCGCAGCAGGATCTCCTGCGCGCAGAACCCGCCGAGACAGACGGCATCGGCCCCTCGGTCCAGAGCTTCCGAAGCTTGTCCGGCGTCTTCGTCTTTCAGCACCCCGATCAAAACTGTGTGCCGGGTCACGCCGCGTGATCTCAGGTCGGCAAGGATATTCAGGCCGGCCGGGTTCGACCCCAGCTCAACCACGATCGCATCAGGAACAGACCCGGACAATACACCACGCAGGTTTGACTGAAGATGCCAGTTCAGATCAAATTGACGTTGATCATTCAGGGCCTTTTGCCAAAGGGCGCCGGTTCGGGCCGTGTGGGTCAGAATGTCAACCCGCGCCGCTTTGGAGGGTCTGATGATCGTCGGGGCCGGCTCTGCGAAGCCGATCGGTTGCGATCCGTTGCTGACCTGCAAATCCTGAGTGACCGCACGGGCACGCAAAAGGCTGCGAATGCGCGCCAACAATAAGGTGTCTTTGAACGGGTGCGTCAACACATCATCCAGCCCGTCCTTCAACGCCCGCAGCCGAGCGTCCCGGTCATTTTGCGCGGCAATCGCCACGACCGGAACGTCGTCAAGGCCGGGTTCCTTCACGATCGCCTTCTTCACATCCGCAGCGGTTCCATCCGGCAACGTCTGGGCCGTCAGAACCAGATCCGGTTGCGTACGCCGCACCAGTGCGGGCAAACCTTCAAGCTTTTCACCCTGCACCACGTGATACCAGGCCGCCGTCAGCTGTACCTTCAGCATGATGCGATTGGTCGATACCCCGTCGAGGACAAGGATGGTTCCCTGCACAGACATAGTTGTTCACCGTTGATTGCATGCGTGAACAAAGTGTTTATGACTCTGGTTAACAAACCCTTTCCAAGACCGGATCTGACCCAAGTTTATGCCGATATCCTCTGATTCCGCCGAAACTCTTGCACTGACGGCCCTGGCCTGGCTGGTCGGCAATGACGAGCTTTTGCCTGTTTTTCTGGGTTCCACGGGGGCATCGATCGAGGATGTGCGCGATCGGGCAGGCGATCCCGAGTTTCTGGCGTCGGTTCTTGATTTTCTGGTGCTTGACGATTCGTGGGTCATGGCGTTTTGTGACGCCAATTCACTCGCCTATGATCTTCCCGCCCAGGCAAGGGCGGTATTGTCCGGCGGCGCTGAGGTACACTGGACATAACCCTATTTTTCCGCAGGAGCACCGGATGCCGATAGATGCGATCATCTTTGACAAAGATGGCACGCTGTTTGACTTTGCAAATACGTGGGGAGAGTTCGGACGCTCCATGCTGTTGCGCCTTTCCAACGGGGACGAAGATCGCGCGACCGAGCTTGGCCGTGTCATCGGATATGATTTCGAGCAAGGGAAATATACCGAAGACAGCATTGTAATCGCCGCCACGGTCGAGGAAATCGCAGAGGTTCTGATTGCCCATGTCGACGGCGTGATCTTGCAGGAGATCATCGATTTGATGAACTCCGAGGCCGCCTCGGCCCCGCAGGTGCCCGCGGTGCCATTGGTTCCTTTCCTGGAAGGTCTGCAAAATGCCGGAATAAAGCTGGGCGTTGCGACGAATGACAGTGAACATCCCGCTTTGCAGCATCTCGAATCTGTCGGGGTAAGGGGGCATTTCGATTTCGTCGCCGGGTATGACAGCGGTCACGGGTTCAAGCCGGGACCGGGCCAGTTGCTGGCCTTTGCCGCCCATATCGGGGTCGAGCCATCTCGTATCGCGATGGTGGGTGACAGCCTTCATGACTTGCAGGCCGGGCGCGCTGCTGGGATGACCACGATCGGTGTTTTGACCGGTTTGGCCGAGGCCGATGCATTGGCTCCGATGGCGGATGTGATTTTGCCGGATATCGGACATATTCCCGAATGGTTGACCAAAATTTGATTTTCAAATCCGGGATTCGACAAAACGGAATGAAAAACCGACATATTCTGTCGCAGACGGAGCGGCCATAGGCGTCTCTTCGGGGCTTGCTTGACGAAAGCAAGAACAGGAGGCACCGATGGCCGAGACCAAGACACGCAAGCGCCGCGGAGGAGGGCGTGCAGGGGCGGCTGCGCGCAGAGGCAGTGCAGCGATTGACCAGATGCCCTGGGATCCGCCGGTCAATATCGATCGACCTACGGAACCTTTGGATCAGGCCGGCATCGAAGCGATCCATGAAGGGGCGATGCGGATCCTCGAAGAGATCGGGATCGAGTTTTACAACGAAGAGGCAATAGGCATCCTGCGCGAAGCCGGTTGTACCATCGACGGCGACAATGTCCGCATGGGGCGGGACTTTGTCATGGAGATGATCGCCAAGGCTCCCAGCCGGTTTTCGATCACCCCTCGCAATCTGGATCGCAAGATCGAAATCGGGGGGAAGAACATCCTGTTCGGCAACGTCTCTTCCCCGCCGAACTACTGGGACATGGAGATCGGGAAAAAAGTGCCGGGCAATCGCGAGATGTGCCGGAATCTTCTGAAGCTGACGCAATACTTCAACAGCATCCATTTCGCGGGCGGATACCCGGTCGAGCCGGTCGATATCCATGCCAGCGTCCGTCATCTGGACGTGCTGTACGACAAGCTGACCCTGACCGACAAGGCGATGCACGCCTATTCGCTGGGCAAGGAACGGGTCGAAGATGTCATGGAAATGGTGCGCATTGCAGGCGGTTTGAGCCACGAAGAGTTCGAAGCCGCGCCGCGCATGTACACCAATATCAACTCAACCTCGCCGCTGAAACACGATCACCCGATGATAGACGGGTGTCTGCGCCTGGCGCGGCGCGGTCAGGCGATTGTAGTCACGCCCTTTACGCTGGCCGGGGCCATGGCACCCGTAACCATGGCGGGTGCCGTGGCGCAGTCCCTGGCCGAGGCGCTGTGCGCCATTGCGCTGTTCCAATATGTGCGCCCGGGTATCCCTTGTGTGATCGGTACCTTCACGTCGAATGTGGACATGAAGTCCGGCGCGCCGGCCTTTGGAACACCGGAATACATGCGTTCGACCCAGATGACCGGCCAGATGGCGCGGTTCTATGGTTTGCCCATGCGGTCTTCGGGTGTTTGTGCGGCAAATGTGCCGGACGGCCAGTCGGTGTGGGAGACTTCGAACTCGCTTTGGGCAGCCGTGCAATCGGGCACCAATATGGTTTACCACGCAGCCGGTTGGCTTGAGGGCGGACTGATCGCCAGCCCGGAAAAGTTCATCATGGACTGCGAAATCCTACAGCAAATTCAACGCTATATGGACCCCGAGTTGACCGCCACAGGGCCGGACGAGATTGCCCTGGATGCGATCAGGGCAGTCGGCAATGACGGCCATTTCTTCGGCATTCAGCATACGCAGGATCGCTATACCACGGCGTTCTATCAACCCTTCCTGAGTGACTGGAAAAACTATGAAGGATGGGAGGTCGCCGGCGGTATCTGGACCGCAGAACGCGCGCATCACATGTTCAAGGAGATCATCTCAAGCTTTGAAGCCCCCCCGATGGATGAAGGTATTCGCGAGGAACTGGCCGCTTTTGTCGAACGCCGCAAAGCGGAAGGCGGCGCGCCCACGGATTTCTGACCGGACGGGTGGTATCGAGTTGATACTCGGTTGAATTCGCTACAACTCAGGGTGGATTTTGGCTATTTGTTAAGGTTTTTCCGGCCACAGTGCACAGGACACAAATCTGGGGCATCTGATGCATGGTCTGATCAATCGGGCGATACAGTCCTTTGTCTGTGCGACCTACGGGCGATCCTGCTGGTTGCGCGTGACCGACGCCGCGCGGCTGGGGTTTGTCGAGTTTGAAGCCATGCTCGTCTATGACGATGACATGACGTCCAAGGTAATGGAGGCGCTGAGTGCCGACCTCGATCGGCCGCAAGCCGAAGTCTTTGAGGACTTGGGAACGTATCTCGTGTCTCACCCGAATATGGAAGGGCTGCGCCGCCTTCTCAGGTTTGGCGGC